>CAMAVQ010000151.1 GCA_945861755.1 Gemmatimonas phototrophica | reverse complement strand
CAATGTCTTCACCAGGGCCCTGGTCCAAGGTCCCGGCACCCACAACGGGGCTGCGAGCGGCACTGTGAAGATCACCCTCGCCACCAGCAAACTGGCCCAGACCAGCATCAAATACAACGTGGTGTTCACCAACTACTCCGACGATGGGCTCCTCTACGTCGACGGCCCCCTGACCATCAGCGGGAACCCGCTCACCCAAAGCTTCAAATACGTCGGCGACCTCAACCTGTCAGGCACCTACAAGGGCAACGTCAAACTCGACCTGACTAGTACCAATGGTGTGGCGAGCGGCACGGTCAAAGTGGACGGCGTGCCCTTCCCGGTCAGCGGCTGATCCGCATCGCCTCGCAAAACAGCAAGGGCCGCACCCGCTGCAGGGTGCGGCCCGATTTTTATTGCGGCGGAGAGATGACCCTGGAGGCCTTTACTGGGGGAGTGGACGCCGGGAAAGGCCGGAGCGGGTCACTCCCCGACGCGCCACCCCCACTGCGATTCGTTCTCTAAAACCCGCAGCGCTTCGCCGCCTTGAAGAAGGGGTCGGCCACCGCTGCCGCGCCCCGGTACACCAGGTCGCTGGCCATGGGATGGGCGCAGATCAGCCGCGCCCCATTCTCGATGGCCCGCACCATATTGTCCTCGATGTCCTTGGGATTCTCCATCGAGCCGCTGCCCACCACCCGGCCCATATGCACCCCCCGCTCGGCCGCAGCGCGGAACAACGCGTCGGTAGCCGGCTCGATCTGGGGAATAACCCCCTCCCTGAGGATCGCGTCGAAAGGCCCCACAAATCCGCAGACCTTGTTGCGTCCCTGAGCGGCCATCAGATCCAGCACCCGGTCGCGCAATTCGATATCGATGATGTACTCGGCGGTCTCGAACTGGATCCACCCCTGGGTCTCGGTCTCGGCGTTGCGCAGCAAATCGGGCGTAAACATCATGGTGCGGTCGCCGGTGCGCACCGGATACCCCCCGCGGTCATCGGGGGTGGCCTTGCCCGGCACCGGGAAGTTGATGGTGCGAAAATAGCGCTCGGCATCCTCGTAGGTGGTGCTGTAGGGCCGCATAGTGGCCCGGGCCCCCAGTTGAAAGGCGTCCCCGTGCTGGCTGAGCGCCTCGCGGTGCAGCCGCTGCACCGGCAGCAGGCCCAGCCGGCATTCGGCGGCGTTCTGCTCCCGCCCGTACCAGCCCTCCCACTGGGAATGCTCAGCGTCGTTGACGATCCAGGAAAACCCGGCCTTGGCCCAGGCGTGGGCCTCGTTCTCGCGGAACCGGTGCCAGGGCACGTCGTTGAAGATGCCCAGCAGGGGTGGGGTTTTCTCGAATGAGGTCTCCTGGTCGAGCACCTCCTTGAGCGGATTGCGGTTGGGGTTCAGGGTGTAGGCGTGCGCCCGGCGGGCGAATTCCTCGGTTTTGAGGGGACGGTCCCCTCCGATGGCGGCAATGGCGTCCACAGTTCTCCTCCACTCAGTGATCTGGTGCTTGTTTGTCTCTGAGAAAAATCGAGTACCCCGCTCTTGCAGGCAAGCCATCCCGCCTTGATTGGTCCGGGGCGATCCCCTACCTTGAGCAGTCAATGCCCGACGCCACTCCCCATCCCCAGGTGACCTGGCGCGCCCTGCTCCTGGGCGCCCTCTCAGCCCTCTTTCTCAACATCGCCTGCCCCTACAGCGTGTTGATGCTGCAAAACGCCGGCCTCACCTCCGACTACATCACCGCCGGCGCCATGATGCTCTTCTTTTTGCTGGTGGGCCTCTTCAACCCCCTGCTCAAGATCTGCCACCGGCCCCTGGCCCTGCGCAGCAGCGAATTGATCGTCGTCTACGTGATGATGATCGTCGCCTCGGCCATCCCCACCTGGGGGCTGGTCACCAACCTCTTCCACATCCTCACCCGGCCTTTTTATTACGCCACCCCAGAAAACCGCTGGGCCACCCTCATCCAGCCCCTGCTTCCTTCCTGGCTGGTGCCCCAGGAACCGGAGGTGGCCCGTTATTTCTACGAGGGCCTGCCCCTGGGGCAGAGCATTCCCTGGCGAGCCTGGCTGGTGCCCCTGTGCTCCTGGGGCAGCGCCATGTTGGCCGTGTATCTGCAGATGATCGCCACCATGGTCCTCTTGCGCCGACCCTGGGTCGAGCAGGAGCGCCTGGTTTTCCCCCTGACCCAGCTGCCGCTGGAAATGCTGCGGGGTGAGGAGGACCACATCTTTCCGCCGCTCTTCCGCAGCCCGCTTTTGTGGCTGGGTTTTGCCCTGCCTTTTTTTCTCCAGCTGCTGCGCGGCCTGCACCACTATTTCTTTTTTATCCCCCAGATCCAGACCTACTTCGACCCGCTGCCCCTCTTCCGCAACACCGTCCAATTACAGATTTTCGTCAATTTCGCCATCATCGGCCTGAGCTACTTCCTCCAGCTGCATGTGGCCTTCTCGGTGTGGTTCTTCCACCTGCTCAGCCGCACCGAGACCGGAATCTTCAACGTCGTCGGCTACCAGGTCAAAGGCATCAACGAGGTGCTCACTGGCAGTTCCACCGCCCTTTCCTTCCAGGGCATGGGCGCCATGATCGCCCTGGTGGTCGCTATCCTCTGGAACGCCCGCCACCACCTGGCCGGCGTGATGCGCGCTGCCTTTGGGCTGGCGGGCGCCGCCGACGACCGCGACGAAATCCTCTCCTACCGGGCTGCGGTGTGGCTCTGGCTGGGCTGCGGGGTTTTCTTTTTTGTCTGGCTGCTGGCCGCCGGCCTGCCGCTGGTGGCCACCCTGGTCTTCATGGCCAGCGCCCAGGTCATCTTCCTGGCCGTGGCCCGCGTCATCGCCCAGGGGGGCATCGGCTTCACCGCCTCGACCATGCTGCCCCAGCCCTTCACCGTCTACGCCCTGGGCACGGCAGCCATCGGCGGCAAGGGCCTGGCCAGCATCAGCCTGAGCTACTCCTGGGCCGCCGAAATGCGCACCTCCGTCATGGCCTCGGCTGCCAACGGCCTGAAGCTGGCCCATGTGGGACGGGTGCACAGCCGGCGGCTCTTCTGGGCCATGGTCCTGGCCCTGGTGGTGGGCATGGTCGGGGCCGGCTGGATCACCCTCTACCTCAATTATACCTACGGCGGCATCAACATGAAGCAGTTCGGGGTGCCCACCATCGCCTACAGCTTCCTCCAGAACAAACTGCTCAACCCTATAGGGGCCGACCACATCCACCCCCGTATGTGGTTCACCGTCTTGGGCGCGGGCATCATGGGTCTGCTGATCTATCTGCAGCATCATTATCTGTGGTGGCCCCTGCACTACATCGGCCTGCCGATCAGCGACAGCTGGGTGATGGGCTGGGCCTGGTTCTCGGTCTTCCTCGGCTGGCTGCTCAAAGCCATCATCTTTAAGTTTAGCGGCACCCGCGGCTATCATGTCTTCAAACCCCTCTTCCTGGGTTTCATCGCCGGCCAACTGATGGGCGGCGCCCTGTGGATGATCGTCGATTTTGCCCTGGGGGAAGTGGGTAACTTTGTCTATATAGGAGTGCCCTGAGATGAACAAAAAGAGATACCGCGCCGCGGCCATCGGCCACACCGGCCGTGGCGATTACGGCCACGGCCTGCACACTGCGTACCAGGGCTTGGAACAGGTCGAGTTCGTCGCCGTGGCCGACCCCGACGAAGCCGGCCGCCTCAAGGCCCAGCGCGAGACCAGCGCCCCGCGCGCCTACGCCGACTACCAGGAAATGCTGCGTGTCGAAAAGCCCGACCTGGTCAGCGTCTGCCCCCGCTGGACCGACTGCCACCTGGAGTTGGTGTTAGCCTGCCTAGAAGCCGGTGCCCACGTGTACTGCGAAAAACCCATGACCTGGAACCTGGAGGAGGGGGATCGCATCGTCGCCGAGGCCGCAGCGCGCAAGCTGAAAGTAGCGGTGGCCCACCAGGGGGTGTACCTGCCCCGCATCCAACATCTGCAGCGCCTGCTGGCCCAAGGCCGCATCGGCCAGGTACAGTCCCTCCACGCCCACGGCAAGCAGGACAAACGGGGCGGCGGGGAGGACATGATCGTGCTGGGCACCCACCTATTCAATATGATGCGCTTCTTCGCCGGGGAGGTGGCCTGGATGTCGGCCCAAGTCACGGTGGAGGGGCGGGAATTGGCAAAGGCACATATCCGCCAATCCACCGAACCCGTGGGCCCGGTGGCCGGCGACTGCGTCAATTCCTATTTCTCATTCAGGGATGGGTCGGCGGGTTTCTTCGACTCGCGCCGCGACCAGGCCGGCGGCCAGCGCTACGGCATGGAGATCGTCGGTTCGGCGGGCATCATTTCCCTGCGCGGGGGTAGCGGCGGCGAATTGATGATCTACCCCTACCCCCTCTTCCGCCCGGCCGACCCCGCCCAGCAGTGGCAACCCCTCGACGAGGTCCCAGACCAGCCCCTGGCCAAAGGCAACCAACTGGCCATCCTCGACCTGATCGGGGCCGCCGAGGAAGACCGCCCGTCCCTCTCCAGCGCCGCCGATGCAGTGGCCGCTCTGGAGATGATCCTGGGTGCGTACGCGTCCCAGATCACCGGCGGGCGGGTCCAATTTCCCCTGCAGCAACGCCGCCATCCCCTGGTGGCCTGGCAAGAAGCCGGCTAACCCCCGGCAATGGCTCCCACGATCAGAAAAGGCTCCGCTCCGGTGGCCACCGCCTCGGGCAGCAGGGCGTCCGGCGCTTCGTGCGACCAATCCTCCTCGCAGGCGAAGAATCTGATGAAGGGCCGGCGTTTTTTCGTGACCTGGTCGCGCAGGGTCCCGCGCAGCATCGGATAGCGGGCCTCCAGCGCGTCGAGGATCGCCCCTTGGGTGACCTCCCCTTCTACCTGGAGTTCCACTTCGCCGCTGATATGCGCCAACACCCTGAGGTTAGCGGGAATCACGACGCGGATCACGGCAGGGTCTGGGCTTCGACCGAGAGCACCACCGGCAGATCCCGGACGAATCGATAAAAAGGAGAAGGCAGAACCCAAGCAAGGGAAAAACACCATCGGCCCGCCGCACAGGATGGGGCGGTACTGGCAGATGGTCACCCCAGTGACCGACACGCCGGTGCCTTTCCAGGAACTGGGCCTTGACCTACTCTGAGTCAGGGCTGAGTTTCTGGGCCAGGCGGCGTTCCGCGCCGCCATGGCATCTAGCCCGGAGGTGTCTCCCGTGAAAGCCCTGCGCGTCACCGCGCCCCACCAGTTCTCTGTCGTGGATCTGCCCCAACCCTCCCTGGGGCCCGGCCAGGTGCGGGTGCGGGTATATCAAGTGGGGATCTGCGGCACTGACCTTTCCCTGGTGGCTGGCAAACTCCCCTTTGCCCGTTTCCCCATCGTGCCCGGCCACGAGTTGGCCGGCGAAATCACCGAGGCCGGGCCGGGTTCCTCTTTCGCGGTGGGCACCCGGGTCACCGCCAACCCCCTGCAGCACTGCGGCCACTGCCCCGCCTGCTTGGCCGGCGACATCCACTACTGTCCCGAAGTGGCGGTGCTAGGGGTGGTGCGCCGCGACGGGGCCTTTGCCGAGGAGGTGATCCTCGATGACGCCATGGTGCGCCTGCTGCCCGATGATTTGAGTTATGAGGAAGGTGCCATGGTCGAACCGGTGGTCATCGCCGAGCGCACCGTGGCCCGCGCCCAGGTGCAGCCGGGCGACGCGGTGGCGGTGCTGGGGGCCGGCAATATCGGCCTGCTGCTGATCCAGGTGGCGCGCCTGGCCGGGGCCGGCCGGGTGCTGGTTTCGGATGTGCTCGATTATCGCTTGGAGTTGGCCCAGCGGCTGGGGGCCGACCTGACAGTCAATGTGAGCCAGCGCGATCTGGTGGAGGCGGGACGAGAGGCAGGCGGCTTTGAAGTAGTAATCGATGGCGTAGGCAATCAGCAGAGCATCAGCCAGAGCATCCAGCTGTGTAACCCTGGGGGTCGGGTGGTGGTCTACGGGGTGCCGCCCCAAGGCGACTTAGCTCTGCCGGTACTGGAGGCCTTTCGCAAGGATCTGAGCCTGCACATCTCGCGGCTCTACCCGCGTTCCTTTGACGCGGGCATTGCCCTGCTGCAGCGCCGCCAACTAGATCTGGAAACAGTGATCACCACCCGCATCCGGCTGGCGCAGGCGCCCGAGGCCATCCGCGATTTGGGCGAAAGAAGGGGAGAGATGATCAAGATCCTGATCGATCCACAGGAAACATGAACGGCCGTTTCGATTTGCAGGGCAAGCGAGCCCTGGTCAGCGGGGCCAGCCGCGGCATGGGAAAAGCCATCGCCCTGGGACTGGCCCAGGCCGGGGCCCAGGTGGCAGTGGCAGCCCGCAATCTGGATACCCTCGAACCCGTGGCAGCGGAAATCCGCGCTCTGGGGGCTACATCCCTGGCCCTGCCCCTCGACGTGAGCCACCCCGACCAGATCCCGGCGGCGGTGCAGCGGGTCGAGGCAGAGCTGGGCCCCATCGACATCCTCTTCAACGTGGCCGGCACCAACGTGCGCCGGCCCATCGTCGAGATCGCCGAGGCCGAGTACGATCAGATCATGGACGTCAACATCAAGGGGGCGTATTTCCTCAGCCGCGAGGTGGGCAAGGGCATGATCGCCCGAGGCCAGGGCAAGGTGATCAACATCGCCTCGGTGACCAGCGCCATCGGCCTGGCCAAGGTGACGGCCTACGCCTGCAGCAAAGGCGCCCTGGCCCAGCTCACCCGGGGTCTGGCCGTGGAGTGGGGCCCGCACCATATCCAGGTCAATGCCATCGCCCCCGGCTTCATCCTCACCGACTTCAACCGCAAGCTCTGGGAGAACCAGGCCATGCTCGACTGGGCCGTAGCCGGCACCCCCGCCGGCCGCCTGGGTCAGCCCGAGGACGTGGTCGGGGCCGCCGTCTTCCTGTCCAGCTCTGCTGCGGACTTCATCACCGGTCAGGTGCTCTTTGTCGATGGCGGGTACATGGCCGGCCGGCCCTGGCCACTGTGACTAGTAGGTGAGCGGCGGGGAGATGACCCGCGGAGGCCTTTCCCGGGGAGTGGATGGGTAGGGAAGTCCGCGTGGCGGGGCTGCGGGGTAGCGGAGCCAGAGCGAGCGAGGGGGCAGGACGCGCCTGGGGAAAGGCCAGAGTGGGTCGCTCCCCGACGCGTCCACTTCCCTGCCAAGCTCTATGGCCGCACCACGCTGCCGTCGGCCCGCCTATCCTCGGCCATGTACTTGGGACCCAGACGCTCGGCCTTGAGCAGCTTGTTTGCCTTCTCCTCGTCGATGTCCAGGCCCAGGCCCGGCTGATCGTTGGCGTACATATATCCGCCCACCTGCTCGGCATGACCGGGGAAGATCTCCAACTCCTCCGGCGAGAAGTGGTTCTCCTCCTGGATGCCGAAGCTGTAGGACGCCAGGTCCAGATGCATGGCCGCCGCCTGGTTCACCGGGTCGTTGTCGCCTCCCTCCTGCCAGGCCGTCTGCACCCCGAAGATCTCACACAGGGCGGCGATCTTGCGGCAGGGGGTGATACCGCCCCCCTTGGAGACGCGCACCCGCACATAGTCGATGAGCCGCTCGGTGATCAGCGGTACATATTCGTGCGGATTGACGAAGAGCTCGCCCATGGCCTGGGGTGTGGTACACTGCTGGCGCACCAGCCGGTACCACTGCACCTGCTCGGGGGAGAGCAGATCCTCGAGGAAGTAGAGCCGGTAGGGCTCGAGGAGCTTGGCCAGAGTCACCGCGTTGTGGGGCTTGAGGTGCTCGTGTACGTCGTGGGTGAGTTTGGGACCAAAGCCCAGCTTGTCGCGCAGGTGCGCGAACATCTTGGGGATGTTCTCCAGATAGGCTTCGTCGTCGAAGGCCGGCCCCTGGGTCCAGGCATTGCGCGGCTTGACCGCCTGCTCGTGCGGGATGAAACCCCCGCCCCCGTACGGCCCGAACTGGCAGCGGATCACCGGCCAGCCCTCTTCGATATAGCGCTGCACGTCCTCCACCAACTCGTCGAGGGTATTGCCCCCGGCATGGGCGTAACAGGCCACCGCGCTGCGGCAGGGTCCGCCCAGCAGCTGGTGTACCGGCATGCCGGCCTCCTTGCCCTTGATGTCCCACAGGGCCATGTCGATGCCGGCGATCGCGGTGTTGAGGATGGAGCCGTTGCGCCAGTACCCGCTGGTGTAGCTGCTCTGCCAGATATCCTCGATGTGGCTGGCCTCCCTGCCGATCAGGCGCGGGGCCACGTGTTCCTCGATGGCCGCCTTGACCACCCCTGCCTGGTAGTGGTCGCTGGCCGAGCCGATGCCGTAGAGCCCCGGCTGGTCGGTAAGCACCTTGACGATCAGCCAGGTGCCGTCGGCGCGGGTGCGGATGCAGCGGACTTCCTTGATCTTGGCCATGATCTCTCTCCCTGTAGTTGGACTTACCGGCTATAAGTTCCGCAAAACCCTGGCCCCCGAAAAGAGCCCCTTCACCAGCGGATCCCTGAAGCCCTCCACCGCAAAGTAGGGCACCAGTTCTCCTCCAAAGCCGCGCTTGAAAAAAGCGATGGCGGGCATATTGGCACCCACAAAGTCGAAGCGCCCCTGTTCCTGTTCAAAGTATTTCCAGTACAGGAGCGAAGTGGCACCCGTGTGGTTGAGTTCGGGATCGGCCCCGGCCACCCAGGCATAACACCCTTCAAATCCGCGGACAAAAATCACCACCGCCGCCACCTGCCCCTCAGGCGACTCCACCTTCAGCCCCTGGGCCAGACCCGCCTGACAGGCCGCCGCGGCAAAACGCTGCGCCACGTCCGCATCCACCGGCACCTTGCCGCCCTGGCGCGCATAGAGCCGCTCGTACTGCTGGCCAAACAGGGCCATGTCCTCGGTGGGCAGCACCCGGAAGCCGCTGCCCTCGGCCTTGCGGATGACCGTGCGGGTGCGGCGCTCCAGCCGCTCCCACAACCCCTCCCGGTCCCCCAATTCCATCTGGTAGGTGTAGCGCACCCGC
>CAMAVQ010000150.1 GCA_945861755.1 Gemmatimonas phototrophica | reverse complement strand
GTGAAGCGCAGCAGATCGCGCAGCAGGGGCAACCCATAGCGAACCTGGAGGATGTCGTCTTCGGTAAAGATCAACACGTCCACCCCGTGCTCTTTGGCCTTCTGGGCGATCTCCGCGATGGTCTCCTTTTTGCCGGTGCTGTAATTGGTATGCAGGTGCACTGCCCCGCGTAATTCGAAGTACTCCTCCTGGGCGCCGGCCACCCCGGCACCCAGCCCCAGCCAACACGCCAGGCCAATCCAGACTGTCTCAAGCCGCCGCGCGACGCGCATCACTTGCTCTCCTCCAGCAGTACCCCATAAAGCGCTGCCAATTTTTCGATCATTTTTTCGACACTGTATTCGCCGGCGTGCTGCGCCGCCGCCCTGCCCATCACCTGCCGCTGTGGCGCGTCCAGAACCAGCCGCAGCAATGCCGCCGCCAACTCGGCCGGCTGGCTGGGGGGAACTAATAGCCCATCCAAGCCTTCATGGATCAACTCGGGTACGCCTCCTACCCTGGTGGCCACCACGGGCAATCCGGCGTACATGGCCTCGACCAGGGCCTTGCCCATACCTTCGTTGAGCGAGGGAAAGGCAAAGATATCCATGGCCCTCAGCACCGCGGGCACCTCGTCGCGCCAACCGGCAAAGACCACCCGGTCCCTCACCCCCAGACGGCGCGCCAGGTCCTCCAGGGCCTCCCGCTCCTCGCCGTCTCCCACCAAGAGCAACCAGGCCGCCTCTACCTGCCGGCGCACCAGCGCAAAAGCCCGCACCAGATCCGCCTGGCCTTTGACGGCGGTCAAGCGGCCCAGGGTGCCGATCACCAGCCCCTCTGGGTCGATGCCCAGCCCTGCCCGCACCTCCTGGCGCCCTGATCCCTGCCGGTGAAAAGGCGCAAAATCCACCCCGCTGTGGATGACCGCAAATTTGGCCGCTGGGGCCACGCCAAAGCGGAGCTGGTCCGCCTCCTCAGCGCTGGTCAGGGCAATGAGCCGGTCGGTGAAACCCGCGGCCCAGCGCTCCAGCCAGACGAAGAGCCGCGACCGGACCGGGCCATAATATCCATAGAACACATGGCCATGAGCCGTGTGTACCAGACGCGGCACCCCGGCCAGACACGCCGCCACCCGCCCCAGCAACCCGGCCTTGGAGGTGTGGGTGTGGACCAGATCGAACCGGCGCTGTCGCATCAGCCGCCACAATTCCCACAGTGCCCGCAGATCCTGCAAGGGACGGATTGGCCGCACCAGATGGGGCACCGCGACAAACTCCACCCCCCGCTCCCGGGCCAGCGCCTCGGTGGGACTGTGCTCCCCTTGGGTCAGACCCACCGCCACCGTCGCCGCATAAGCCTCCATGCGGGCAGCGCTGAGCAGGGTATTCTCTGCCGACCCCCCTCGGTCCAGGCGGGTGATCACATGTAACACCCGCGGCCGGTTCAAGGACTCAACCCCCACAATTCGGCCGCCCGGATCCTCCGGTCGAAACCGGCCCGGGCGCGTTTGGCGCCCCGGCTGGCCAGCCGGCCCCGCCATTCTCCGTCCTGCAACAACCGAATCAGCCCCTCGGCCACAGCCTGGGGATCTTCTGGATCGACCAGCAGCCCGGTCTGCCCATCCTCCACCGCATCGGCCACCCCGCCCGAACGTCCGCCCAGCACCGCCAGCCCGGCGGCGTTGGCCTCGATAAAGACGATGCCGAAACCTTCCACATCGCCGGCCTCGGGCAGTTCTCGGCTGGGCATGGCGAACAGATCCGCCGCCCCGTACAGGGCCGGCAGCTCGGCCTCGGGCACAAAACCTAAGAACTCGACCCGCTCCGCCACCCCCATCTCCCCGGCCAACCTTGCCAACACCGCCCGGTAAGGCCCAGAACCGCCGATGACATAGCGCACCTGCGGCAACCGGGCGACCACCGCAGGCAGAGCGCGGATCACCATGTCCTGCCCCTTGCGTTCCACCAGCCGGCCCACCGAAAGAATCACCAGCCGGCCCTGCCAGCCGCGCCGATGCCGCTCCTCCTCTCTGGGAGGCAGGCGGGCGAAGCGCTCGAGATCGATGGCCGGCGGCACCAGGACCAGGCGCGGTGCGGGAACCCCGGCCGCGACCACCGCCCGGCGGGTAAACTCGCTGATGGCGATCACCTGGCAGGCCCTTCCCAGAATGGCCCGCAGCAGGAGGCCCCACCAAGGCCGGTCGCGGTACTCCAACAGATCGGCGCCGTACACGTAAAGGAGGTAAGGGACCCCCAGCCAGCGCTGGCACCAGTACCCGGCAAAACCAGCGGAGAACACCTGCCCGCAATGAATGAGACGCACCGGAAAGGAACGGCACAGACGCCAGGTATGCCACAACAGGAACCAGGGCTTGAGTACTTTGCTGAACAACCCGGTGCCCAAGGGTAGGGCGACCCGCACCACCCGGCACCCAAGCCCCTGATCCACCGCCCCGGACCCTGCCAACGCCGGGGCCAGCACCACCACTTGGTCGGCAGGCAGGCAGGACCACAGGTCGAAAAGGTACCGCGACTGCCCCCCAGGTACCGGAGGAAAATCGCTGGAGATCAGCAGCACCACCCCAGGCTTGTTCATCGCCCGGCCAACGCTTCCAAGAGTCCCAGCTGGCGCTCATAGACCAGCGCCGGGGTGAAGCGCGCAGCCCGTTCCAGGCCGGCCTGTTCCAGGCGCCCTCGTTCCTCATCGTCCCCTAATATACGCCCTATCGCGGCGCTCAGCCCGGCCAGGTCCTCGGGGTCTACGAGCATGCCTGCCTCCCCCACGACCTCGGGCAGGGAGGTGCTGTTGGCGGCCACGACCGCAGTGCCGCAGGCCATCGCTTCGAGGGGGGGCAAACCGAAACCCTCGTAGAGGGAGGGGAAGACGAAGAGGTCGGCCCCGCTGTAGAGAGCAGGCATGTCCGCCTCGGCCACCATGCCGGTGAAACGGACCCGACCGGCGAGGCCCAGTTGACCGGCCAACTCCTGGCAGTCTGCCTGCCAGTGGTCTTCTCGCCCCCCCAGGACCAGCTGGTAGCGCGAGCGCAACCCTTCGCCGAGGGCGGCAAAGGCCCGCAGCAGCGCCGGCACATTTTTATGGGGGCGGAAATGGCCTAGGTAAAACACATAGGGCGCCTGCACCTGGTAACGCTGCCACACCTCCGCCAAAACAACCTGGTCGCGCACCGGGCGGTACCCCTCGCTCAGGGCCAGGGGTAAGACCCGGATCTTCTCAGCTGCTAGCCCCAGAAAGCGCTGGGCATCCAGGCTCGAGTGTTGGGAATCGGCAAAAACCAGCGTGGCCCGGCGCGCCACCTGGCGGGCCATCTCCTTGTTGAAGACATTGCGCAGCCGCCCCCGCCAGCCCCCTTCGGGCAGTACCAGGAAGAGCAGGTCGTGGATGGTGATCACCAGCGGGCAGGGGCAACGCATTGGTCCCTTGACATAGGGCGAGAGCAGCACATCGAGCCGGTCGGCGCGGGCCAGGCCGGGCAACACCCGTTGGTCCCACCACAGGGTCAGGCCCTCGGGGACCATACGCGCCTCCACGTTGGACCATTGCCCGGGCAACACCGTGTGCTGGTTGCCGTAGAGAAAGAAGCGATGGGCAGGTCTGGCCTGGCTGGCATAACGGACAAAGTCGCGGACAAAACGGCCGATACCCGTCTCCCGCCCCCTGGCCAGCTCGCGGATATCGATGCCCAACCTCAACGCTGCTGCCCTTTGCGGCCCTGCACCTCGATGGCCGGCGCCCACAACCAGCGCCCAGCCGAGACCAGGGCGCCCGCTTTGACAGCCAAATGGACCAAGCCCTTGAGGACACCGACCAACCGCCCCCGGTAATCGCGTTGCGCCGACCAGGGATTCACCGCACTCAAGGGACTATTCTCTACGTGCACCGCGGTGAAGCCACTTTTTTCTAGCAACAGGCGGGCGGTGCGCGGGGTCAAACTGATCAGATGAAAGGTGGTCACGTCGCGCACCCCAAAAATCCGGACCAGGCGCAACATGCGCTTGGCGCGCAGGTGGAAGGCGGCGTTGGGCACCCGAAAGCAGACCAGCCCGCCCGGCCTGAGCACCCGGAGGATCTCCCGCAGTTCTGCCAGGGGTTCAGCCAGTTCGTCCAGCACGTTCCACAAGGTGACCACGTCGAAGCTATCCGCCGCGTAGCCTGCCTGGGCCAGGGTGCCGTGGAAGACCTCGAGGCCGGCTTCCCGCGCCCGGGTGCAGGCCGCACCGCCCAGCTCGACCCCGGTCACCTGCCAGCCCCGCTGCTGGCAGGTGAGCAGGAAATGCCCGTACCCGCAGCCGATGTCGAGCAGGCGCCCGCAGCCAGCGAGGGCTTCGATCCGCTGGGCCGCTTTGGCGAAAAATTCCAGCCGGGAGGCAAACTCCACCTTCTTTTGATCGAGGGTGTAGTATTCCTCCTCGTAGAAGGCCTCGATCTGGTTCCTGGCCTTGCGCGGGTTCACGTAGAGGAGCCCGCACTGCAGGCAACGGGCGTGTGGTACTTTTCCGTGGACGAAAAGCGGCCGGCTGTGTTCGTACTGGCAAAGGGGACAGGAAATGCGCTCAGCTTCCATTTTCTAACCAAATCTCGTCGTAGAGGGCTTCGATCTGTGCCACGTGGGCCTCGATGCTGAAGTGTTCCCGCACCCGGCGCTGCCCTGCCAACCCCAGCTGGCGCGCCCTTTCCGCGTCGGCCAGCAGCGTCTCTATTGCCCGCGCCACCTCGGCGGCGTCCCCTTCGGGCACCAACAGGCCGCACTCCCTCACCACCTCGGGGATGCCGCCCACTGCGGTGGCCACCACCGGCCTGGCCGCGGCCATGGCCTCCACTAAGACCCGGCCAAAGGCCTCGCGGTGGGCGCAGTGGACCAGCAGGTCCAGAGCGGCCATCAAGGCCGGGATATCCTGGCGCGCGCCGGTGAAGACCACCCGGTCTCCCAGCCCCAGTTGCCCGGCCAACTCTTCCAGGGCACGCCGGCGCGGCTGGCCAGGCTCCGGGTCCTCGCCGACTAGGACGAAACGCGCCTGCGGCCAACTGTCGGCCACCCGCGCCGCAGCTTGCAGAAAGGTCTCGTGGTCTTTTTCCGGGGAGAGCCGGCCCACCATGCCGATCAGCGGTGTCCCTCCCAATTCCCGCCGCACCGCCGCACCATCGGCGCGGGCGTAGCGTTCGATATCCTCGCCATTGTACACCACCCGCACCTTGTCCTCTAGCCCCGAGCCGGCAAAGCGGTGCCGGGCAGCCTGCGAATTGACCACAATGAGACGGGCCGCGCCGCCCAGAAAGCGGTCCCAGTTCTCCTCCGCATCGGCAATGCGCACGTGCCAGAGCACCGGCACCCCGGCCCACCGGCACCCCAGGCCGGCGTAGAACATGGCGCGCGAACTGTTGACGTGTAACAAGGCCGCTCCCTTGGCGCGCCGGCGCAGCTGTCTCAGCCCCCGCCAGATTTGCCCCACCCCTCCCAGACGCAGGGGTGGAAAATCCATCTGCTCAAAGGCGATGCCCTCCCGCCTGAGGGCCATCTCCAGCCCTCCTCCTCCGGGACACAGACAGCGCGGGGTACAGGACTCCAGGTGCCCCATCAGCCCCAGCAGGCTGAGCTGGCCCCCGCCCAGGATCTGGGCATGATGGTCCAGGAAGAGCACTTCCTTCACGCCCGCCCCCCATCAACGAGGGCCTCGTAGATGTGCCTGGTTTGTCGGGCCGACTCGGCCCAGCCGAAACGGGTGTCCGAGAGCTGGCGCGCATAGGCCCCTGCCCGGACCAAAGCCTCGGGGTCCTGCAGGATGCGGATCAGCGCCTGCTGCAGGCCCTCCACATCCTCCTTGTCCACCAACCAGCCGCTGCGGCCCTCCTCGATACACTCCGGGAAGGACCCCACCCGGGTGGCCAGCACCGGCCGGCCAAACGAATAGGCCCACAGCAGCACCCCGCTCTGGTAGATCTCCCGGTAGGGGAGGATCACTAGATCGCTGGCGCACACATAGGCGATGGCCTGAGCGGTGTTCAGGTAGGAGAAACGCAGTTGCAGATCCTCAGGGCCCAGACCCAGGGCCGCTGCCTGCCTTTCGTACTGGGCGCCTTCGCCGACCAGCACCTGGCCGGCCACCACAAAGAGCGCCGCTGGGCAGGCCCGGCGCACCGGTCCCACGACCTCGATGAGCAGATCCACACCCTTGTACGGGCGCAGGGCCCCGAAGAAGAGCACCACCTGCGCCTGGGGTGGTAGCCCCAGTTGCTGGCGCGCCACCTGTTGGTCCAGCTCCAGGTCGCGGAAATGGGCGTAGTTGCCGTGTTCGACCACATGTAACCGGCGCTGGTCCAGGCCGGGGACCATTTCCAGCAACCGGCGGCGGTTCTGTTCCGAGTGCAGGATCAGGGCGTCGGCCAGGCGGTAGTAGAGGTTGTAAAGCACCCTCTCAAAGGAGCGCAACTCGTGGGGCAGCACATTGTGCACCGTCATCACCACCCGGATACCCATCAGGCGGCACAGGGCGAAGAGCAGCACTTCCTTGCGGGGGGCCAGCAGGGACTGAAGGTGCAGGATCTTGGGCCGGCTTTGCCGCCAGCGCCGCCACAGCCGGCCCAGGGTGCGCAGGTAGTTTTCTCGCCTGAACACGTGGGCCAGCGGAAAGAAATGGGGCCTTTCTTTTAATTCGTGCTGCTCGTGGGTCAGCCACACCAAATCCACGGGCTCGACGGCCAGGGCGTTGCACAGACCGTAGACATAGTAGTGGATGCCGCCCCAGCCACCCGTCTCCATCATCTCGACCCTGAGCCGCTCAGCCATTCACACGACCTCGCACCAATTGGAGTGCGCTGTTCAGGATCTGGCGTTGAGAGGTCCACAAGACTGCCCCGTAGACCAGCAGCCCACCGCCCCCGGCGACCAGCAACTGCGCCAGGGGCGCCCGTCCGGCCAGGAGCCAGTAAAGCGCCATCACCGTGCCCCCCATCGCCACTCCTGGCAGGAACAGGGGCCTGAGTGCCTGCCAGGCCAGCCCAGGACCGGCCAGCCGACGCAGGTACCACAGGGCCAGCGGGGCGCTCAGCAGGGTGCCGGCCATCACCCCCAGCGCCGCCCCCAACGCCCCCCAGCGCATCACCAGCGGAATCAGCAACACCAACAGAATTCCCGACTGCAGCAGATTGATCTTGAAAATGGCCTGAGGCGCTCCCATGGCATTAAAAAGAGGACCAAGGTTCGACAGCAGCGCCCGGCACAACCCGTACCCGGCCAGGCACTGCAACAAAGGCACCAAGGGCTGCCACTTCGCGCCCAACACGCCCAGGGTAAAGGGCTCGGCCAGCAGGGCCATGCCCAGGGCAAAGGGCAGACTGAGGGCCCCCACTGCCTGCAGCAGGCGGCAGCACAGGAGTCCCGGTCCCTCCGGTTGATGCCTGAGCCGGGCATAGACGGGGAAGGCCACCCGGTTGGCCAGGTGGGCCACAGCGGTGGCAGGCAGATTGGCCAGCAGAAAGGCGCGGCTGTAGTACCCCAGCCCCTCGGCCCCTGCCAACCTGGCTACCAGGGCGTCGTCGATGTTGACCACCACAAAGGAGACCAGGGCGGCGCCGGCTACAAAACGTCCGTACCCGACCAGTTCGCGGGCCCGGGTCCAGGTGAAATTCCAACCCGGCCGCCAGGGACTCAACACCCAGGAGGCCGCGCAGCCAGCCACCGCCGCCCCCAGCCGGCCCCACACCAGACTCCAAACCCCGGTACCGCTCCAGGCCAGCCCCAAGGCCAGCAGCGCATAAATCAGGTTGGGCAGGGTGTCGACGAGGAATTTCTTGCGGAATTCCAGCTCGCGGTCGAGCAGGGCGTTGGGCACCCCGGCCAGTGCCTGGAAGAGAATACACAGACTCAACCAGCGCAGCACCTGGACGATTAGTACTTGGTCGCCGCCACCGGCCAGCAGTGCCAACCAAGGCGCACTGACCCAGGCCAGGGCCCACAGCCCTCCCCCCATGAGCAGAGCCAGCAGAAAACCCGTGTCGCAACTCTGGCGGTCGACCCGGTCGCGGACTACTAGGGCTTCGCCCACACCCAGGGAATGGACCAGGCCCAGGGCATTGACCACCAGCAGCCCCATGGCCAAGACCCCGAATTCACTGGGCGCCAGCAGGCGCATCAGCCCCAGATCGGCCAGGAAGGAGATCAGGCGGCTGGAGACCATGCCCAGCAAGGCCAGGGATAGCCCTTTGCCTATTTGCTGTTGCAAATTCACGCCGGGGCTACCCGTTCCTCCGGGGCCATCTTCGTGATACTCACCACCAAACCCACCACCAGCCAGAAAGGCTCCATGATACGAACGATGATGAAGGTGTTGGAGCCCAACCCGTGGACCATCAGCCCGCCCAGGCCGGCCACTGTCCCCATCGCCAAGCCGCGGTAGAGTGGGTCGCTGGCGCTGCGGAAGACATTTAAACACGTCTTGTACACCGCGTTGATGAGCATAAAAAAGATCACCAAACCCAGGATGCCGGTCTCCACCATGACCCGGGGGTACTGGGCATCCAGGAATCCATACCCGGTCACGCCAAAACCCCAGACCGGACTCTTGGCGATGTCCTCCAGCGCTTTTTCCCAACTGCGCACCCGCTCGGTGGTGGAGGTATCGAGTTTCACCCCGCCCACAGCCGCCTGGTCGTAGCGGCGGGAGTACTGCGGGTTGAAGGTGTTGAAGATGCGGTCCTTCACCACCTGGGGCATCAGCACCACACCGAGCACCCCAAAGAGCAGCATCATACCGATCATCAACACCCGCTTCTTCTTGTGAAGAAAAACCAGCGCCAGGTACACTACGGGCAGGCCGGCGTAGGAAGTCCGCGACAGGGTGAAGAGAAAGGGGATCAGCATGATCACCACCAGCCCGATCAACAACCAGCGGTCGCGGGCCTTGGGCAGGTGCATGGACAGGCCGGCAGCCACCGCACCCATGAAGAGTAGGTACCCGCCCAGGGTATTGGGTTCGCCGTCCTCACCTTCAAAGGGCGCCGAAACTCGCCCGCCACCGGGGATTTGGACCATGGCCACCACGCTGACGATGAG
>CAMAVQ010000149.1 GCA_945861755.1 Gemmatimonas phototrophica | reverse complement strand
CCTTCGTTCTTGACATCGATAAGGGCGCGCCCTAAATTGATAATTATTCACTTTAACGAATAATTATCACAAAGGAGCAAGGCGCATGAAGATCATCGAGCAGGGCAATACCACTTCGCCAAAGGGCTTCAAGGCCGCCGGCATACACGTCGGCGTCAAGCCTGGGTCCACCAAGAAGGACCTGGCCCTGGTCTACTCCGAGCAGCCGGCCAGCGCCGCAGCAGTCTACACCACCAACCGGGTCCAGGCCGCCACCATCCAGGTGGACCGCGAACATTTGCAGGACGGCCGGGCCCGCGCCGTAGTGATCAACAGCGGCAACGCCAATGCCTGCACCGGAACCCTGGGGCTGGAGAACGCCCGCCACATGTGCCGGCACACCGCCGCTGCCCTCAAGCTGCAGGCCGACGAGGTGCTGGTCTGCTCCACCGGGGTGATCGGGGTGCAGCTGCCCATCGAGACCATCGAAAAAGGCATCCCCGCCGCTGCCGCCGCCCTCGCCTCTCAGGGCGGAGCCGACGCGGCCCAGGCCATCATGACCACCGACACTGTGCCCAAAACCCACGCGGTGGAAACCGCCTCGGGTCTGCGGGTGGGCGGCATGGCCAAAGGGGCCGGCATGATCGCCCCCAACATGGCCACCATGCTGGCGGTGGTGACCGCCGACGCGGCCGTGGCCCCCGGCTTCTTGCGCGAGTTGCTCAGCCAGGCCACCAAACGCTCCTTCAACTGCGTCACCGTCGACGGGGACATGAGCACCAACGACACCCTCATCGTGTTGGCCAACGGCGCTGCCGGCGCCCCGCTGATCGCCGGGGAAGGCCCGGCTGCCGACGAGTTTTACGCCGGCCTCGAAGAAGTCTGCCGCCAACTGGCCCGCCAGATCGCCCGCGACGGGGAGGGGGCCACCAAGCTGGTGGCCATCCAGGTGCAGAACGCCCGCAGCGAGGAGGAGGCCCGCAAGGTCGGCCTGGCAGTGGCCAACTCCAGCCTGGTCAAGACCGCGATCTTCGGCTGCGACCCCAACTGGGGCCGCATCCTCTGCGCCGTGGGCTACTCGGGGGCCGACATCGACCCGGCCAAGGTCCAGGTCTCCCTCTGCGGCACCCCTATCTACGGGGGTGGCTCGGGCCGCGACTTCGACAAGGAAAAATTAATCGTGGCCATGCGCGAAAAAGACATCCCCATCCACATCGATCTGCAACAGGGCCGGGCCGCCGCCGAGATCTACACCTGCGACCTGAGCTACGAGTACGTGCGGATCAACGCCGAATACACCACCTGAAAGGTCTCTGATGAATCTCTCCAAGAACGTCCAGCGCATGCAGTCCTCGGTGACCATGGCCATCTCGGCCAAGGCCGCAGCGATGAAACGCCAGGGCATCGACGTGATCTCGCTCTCGGCCGGCGAACCCGATTTCGACACCCCCCAGCACATCAAGGACGCGGCCATCCGCGCCATCCAGGAGGGTTTCACCAAGTACACTGTCCCCGGATCGGGGATCATCGAACTGAAGGAGGCCATCTGCCGCAAGATCAAAAGGGACAGCGGCCTCGACTATGGCCTCGACCAGGTGATCGTCAACAACGGGGCCAAACACACCCTCTTTCTGGCCAGCGCCGCCCTGCTCGATCCGGGCGACGAGGTGATCATCCCCACCCCCTACTGGGTCACCTTCAGCGAGCAGCCCAAGCTGATGGGTGCCAACCCGGTGATCGTGCAGACCCGCGCCGAGAACAACCTCAAGCTCACGGCAGAGGAGTTCGAGCGCGCCATCACCCCGCGCACCCGGATGCTCATCCTCAACAGTCCCTCCAATCCCAGCGGCGCAGTGTACACCCGCGCCGAACTGGAGGCTCTGGCCGCAGTGGCCGTGAAGCACCAGATTCACGTCCTCAGCGACGAGATCTACGAGCAGCTGGTCTACGGCGACACCAAACACTGTTCCATCTCGACCTTAGGGGAGGAGATCCGCGAGCTGACCATCGTCGTCAACGGGGTCTCGAAGACTTATGCGATGACCGGCTGGCGCATCGGCTACGCCGCCGCTTCAAAAGAGATCATCGCCGGCATGGACAAGGTCCAGGGCCAGGAGGTCTCCCATCCCTCCTCCATCTCGCAGAAGGCGGCAGTAGCCGCCCTCGACGGCCCCCAGGAAGTGGTGGCCCAGATGCGGGTGGAGTTCGATGCCCGCCGCCGCTACATGGTAGACCGGCTCAACGCCCTTGAAGGGGTGCGCTGCACCCTGCCCCAGGGGGCCTTCTATGCTTATCCGGATGTGTCCAGCTATTTTGGCCGCCGCGCCGGCGAGCGTGTCCTGGCCGACTCGGTGGAGTTGTGCGCCTACCTGCTCGAAGAAGCCAAGGTGGCCTGCGTGCCCGGCGCCGGCTTCGGCACCCACCCGCACATCCGCCTGTCCTACGCCACTTCCATGCAAAACATCGAGCGGGCCATGGACCGGATCGCCGAAGCCCTGGGCCGCCTGCGCGCCTGAGGTCTTAACCGGAGAGGTTGTGCCATGAATAGCGGCAAGGGATTCTACCTCGACTTTGAGCGCCCCCTGGTCGAACTGGAAAAACGCATCGAGGAGATGCGCAGTCAGGCGACCGGCAGCGGCCTGGATTTGAGCCCGGAACTGCGCGCTCTGGAATCCAAGCTCGAAAAATTATCCCAGGAGACCTACAGCAACCTCACCCCCTGGCAGCAGGTGCAGATCTCGCGCCACCCGCAGCGCCCCTACGCCCTCGACTATATCGGGCGTATGCTCACCGACTTCACCGAGTTGCACGGCGACCGGCTCTTCGGCGACGACCAGGCGGTAGTCGGCGGGCCGGCCCGCCTGGATGGCGAGGCGCTGATGGTGGTCGGCATGCAGAGCGGCCGCAAGGTGGAGGAGCGCCAGGCGCGCAATTTCGGCATGCCCCACCCCGAGGGTTACCGCAAGATCCTGCGCCTGATGAAAATGGCCGCCAAGTTTTCGCTGCCCATCCTCAGCCTGGTGGACACCTCGGGCGCGTACCCCGGCATCGAGGCCGAGCAGCGCGGCCAGGCCGAAGCCATCGCCCGCAACCTCTTTGAGATGTCGCACCTGCCCGTACCCATCGCCGTGGTCATCCTCGGCCAAGGTGCCAGCGGCGGGGCCCTGGGTGCGGCGGTGGGCGACCGCATTCTGATGATGGAGAATGCCTGGTATTCGGTGATCGCCCCGGAGAGCTGCTCCACCATCCTCTTCAAGACCCGCGACCGCAAGGAGGAGGCCGCCCAGGCCCTCAAGCTCACCGCCCTTGACCTGCAACAGGCCGGCATCATCGACCGCATCGTGCCCGAGCCCTTTGGTGGGGCCCACCGCAACTACGACGAAGCTGCCGCCAGCCTCAAGCGGCAACTGCTCGAGGTGCTGGCCGAACTGCGCCCCCTCTCTGCCCAGGAACTGGTCCGCCAGCGGGTGGCCAAGTTCGCAGAAATGGGCGTCTGGACTGAGTAACGCCGGCAGCGCCTAATGGATTCGACGAAAAAACCCCTCGCCACTCAAGGTGGCGAGGGGTTTACTGTTTATACGCGGTTGACTCCCCCTACAGGTACGCCGACACCGCCTCAACCACAGCCCGGGCGCAGGCCTGCTGCCCGACCTCCGAAAGATGCAGCTGGTCGGCGCTCAGATACGCGTCCAGGTTCTCCCACACGCAGCGGTGCAGGTCGTTCACTCGCACACCCTCTTCGCGCATCAGTGTCAGCGCCGCGGCGTTGTACTGGGCGATCTCCTCGTTGCGCCAGGACCACTCGGTGTCGCGGAAAGGGCGCAGGGGATGCGCTGGGGTCATAGTCGCCCACACCACATGCGGAGTGGCGGCCCGCAGGCGTTTCAGGATCAGGGCGAGATTGCCCAGGTACATCGAGAGCGGCAGCTGGATGGGGCTGCGGTTGGGATTGTGGCCGCAATCGTGCAATCCGTTGTTCCAGTGAACCACCTCGGGCGAGCCCAATTCGTGCAGCCAGCGGTCCAGCATGGTTTGGGTGAAGAGACTGTATTGGCAGTTGTCCGCCGGCCCCACCACCTCCGCCTTGCTTTCGAGCAGGCGGGCGACGTGGGGTTGGTAACTCATACGAATCGAGTCCCCGAGCAGCAGTACCTTGGGCATAGCGCGGTTCTCCTTTGGCTTAGATCACTTCCAGCCCATCGCGGTTGGGCAGCGCCGGGAAAGGCGCCGTGGGCAAGGTCTGGTACCAGAAGGCGGTGGAGGCGATGTCGTCTTGCAGGGGCAGGTAGCGCCCGCCGCTGCGCCAGCCCAGGGCCTGAATGGTAATCTTGAGATCTTCCTCGAAGCGCACCGGGTCCATAATATGCCAGCGATACAGGCTGAAGCGGGTCTGGGATTGGTACAACCCGTCCGGGCGCAGCACCTGGAAGAGCCCGGCATAGGGCGTGCAGAACTCGCGGTACCCGCCGTTTTCCTTGCCCACGTCGAAGTTGTAGGAACCACAGAAATAGTCCTCGGTGCCGGTGCCGCAGATGGTGGGAAACTCTTTATCCCCGTCCATGAAGAACTTGATCTCGCCCTCGCCCCACCAGCCGTTGTTGTTGACCCCCCAGGCCATATAGGTGCCCACGTACTGCCCCTGTCCCTGGACCCCATCGAGCAGGGTATGCACCGTCTGGTAGGGCAGCGGATTGGAGCGCCGCCACTGGGCGTGGAAGTAGGCGCAGTCGTCAGGCACTGCGGTGAGGGTGTAGTCGACCTGGTAGTACAAGGTCATCGCCCCGGTCTCGGCGTTGTTGGTCTCGCGGGGCTGGAGGTTCTCAACCGTGATGCGGCAGCGTTTTCTGAAGGGCATCTCCCAGTAACAGTTGAAGGCACTGCCCGGATTGACACAGACCGGCAGCGAGGAGAGTTGGCGAAAATTGGCCCCCTTGTGGTTGCGGCCGTCCTCGGTGCCCCAGCCGCAGCAGAAAAAATCACCTAAAGGCACCTCGACCGAGGCCCGTGTCTGGTCATCCCAGTAGATACGCAGCACCGTGTACCGCCAGTTGCCCGTTGGGGTCATCCAGATATGCTGGATAGCGCCCGATCCCTGGATATCGGCAACGGTGAACACCTCGCCGGCCCGGATGCGCACCGAAGGGCTCACCTTCCAGCCCACGCCCAGGTCCCGGGCACAGTGCTGCCCTGTGCCTTCGGCTGCCATACCGGCCTGCCCTTTTTCGCCGCTGAAGTTCTCCGGGCTGAGCGAACGCGTCACGGCGTCCGACAGGCGAGAGAGATTGCCCAGATTCATGCCGAGTCCGTCGAATGGATCCATAACGATCTCCTGTGGATACGGAAGCCTAAACTAAAAAAAACAGGGACCGCCCGCAGGCCGTCCCTGTAATTCAAAAAGCGATGAGGCAGAATCAGCCGCGCCGCACCCGGTCATAAAGCCGCTCGAGGCGGTCGAAGACCAGGCGGATCATATCCTCGTCCCAGTCGCCATCGATGTTGATGTTGAGCACGCCCTGCAAGGTCTCCAGATAGGCGCGCTGCGGCTCGGAGAGGGGACGGTTGCTGTAGGGCTGGGTATCGGCGGCGGCCGGAGCCCGGTCGCGGTCACTGGCATTGCTCCGGTCGCGGTCGCTGGAACCACCTCTGTCGCGGTCACTAACATTGCTCCGGTCACGGTCGTTGGCGCCACCCCGGTCGCGGTCGTTGGCACCGCCCCGGTCGCGGTCAGGAGCCGTTCCGCGCTCGGTGCGGTCGACGGGAGCGGGCCGCTCACCGCCCCGGTCGCGGTCGGGAGCCGATCCGCGTTCGGTGCGTTCGGTGCGTTCGGTGCGTTCGACAGGAGCGGGCCGCTCACCGCCCCGCCGCGGTGGCTCCGGCTCGGGGGTGTGCCTGGGCGGGGGTGCTGCAACCACCGGGGCCGCGGGTGCCGCGAGTGCTGCTGCCGGCCTGGCCACCTCCGCAGTAACGCCGCCGCTTTCCATATCCGATTCGGCCATCAGGAACTTGAAGAACATCCGCATCTTGGTGGCAGAGTCATTGCCCATGCCGGTCTTGCGGCGGAAAAAGGCCGTCACCTCGTGGTCGGGCAATTCGCGCTTCTCTTCCCACTGCTTGTGCAATTCGGGGTACAGATCCTTGATCACATCCCCCACCGCCTGCCTGCGGGTCTCGGGCACGATCAGAGAGCGCAGGCGATCAGTGGGGCGGTGGTCCCGGTCGATCAGGCGCATGGCCTCGATGCCGCGCAGAAAGCGGTAGATCATCGAGGGGGTGCGGATGATGGCCCGCACGTAGTCGCGGTCCACCTGCTCGGGCACCTTGGCCTGGAGCCGGCTGATGAACTTCTCGAATTGGGTCTTGGTGATGTAGGGGTACCAGGTCTTGGGATGACCACCTTGGGCTCCGGACTGTTCGTTCGCCCCCTCGCCCGCCTGGCCCTCTTCCCCGTCTCTGTCTCCTTCTCCTTCGCCTTCTTCGTACTGCTCATCGGCCAGGTCGCCGGGCTCGTTCATATCACTCATTGTTCTTCTCCACAAGAGGTGCGGACGACAGGCAGCCTAGGCCCCCTGGGAATACGCGGCAATCACGACCGTGCGGATTCCGCCCCGCACGTTGAAATCGCCGGTCACGGTCATCTGCCGCGGGGCGCAGGCCTGCACCAGGTCGTCCAGGATTTTGTTGGTAGCTGCTTCGTAAAAGATGCCCTCCTGGCGGTAGGACCACAGGTAGAGCTTTAGGGCTTTTAATTCCAGGCACTTGCGGTCGGGGATGTAGGAGATGCGGATGGTGCCGAAGTCGGGCTGCCCGGTCTTGGGGCACACCGAGGTAAACTCCGGGCATTCCATCTGGATGGTGTAGTCCCGTTCCGGGTTGGGGTTGACAAAGGTCTCGAGTTTCTTGCGCGGTTTGGTGGGCATCGATTCCGTCTGTAAGTAAAGTGCTGGCTAAACCTTATTAAGGTAGCAGTTTTCGCGGTCCGGGCAAGGGCTATTATTCGGCAAACCGGGCCAGGACATTGGCCGTGAGGCGCGAGACGGCATCGTCGACCAGCAGTGAGCTGATGTAGCAGATAGAACCCGTGGAGAAGACCGCCCCACCGCCGGGGGCGGTGTAGTAGGCCATCTCGGCACCGCCCTGATCCGGATTGAGGCCGCGGGCCACCACCTGCACGTTGGCCGGGGAGGAAGGGGAGACCTTGTCGGTCTCGTGGCCAGACGCCCCGCCGGGGATACGCATGTGTTGGCTGCACTGCCCGAAAAGCTGGCCGGTCTTCAGCCCGGCTCCGGCCATGATCCAGTGCCGCTCGTCGACCACCTGGTAGGGAGCCGCGGTCATCACCCCGGCATCGGTGTAGACCACCCCCAGCAGATTGGCCTCCGACTCGTGGTAGTAGTGGAAACGGCTCTCCACCCGCTTGGCCCGCAGCTGTCTGGCGTCGCCGTTGCGCACCTTCATGGTGTGCCGGTCGAGGAACTCCACTGCGCAGTTGAGGCCGTTGCCGCCCAGGTACATCAATTTTCCGCCCCGCTGCTGGACCCACTGCTTGACCGCGTAGTACATGTCCGAGGACCAGTATTCCGGGTGGGGTCCCAGGATCAATACCTGGTACGCGTCCAGGTCCAGAGTCCCAAAGTGCAGCTGGGTCTCGGAATAGAGGTCGTAGGCAAAGCCCTGGCGCTCCAACCAGCCCAGCAGCCGCCATTCGGTGGGCGCCACGTGGCAAGCGGCGCGGCCTTCGATGGGGTCGTCGAGCTGGACCTCGAAGGGGATATGGTTGAGGGGCTCGGGTCGCTCGAAGCTGAGAGGCGCGTAGTCCTCGACCTTGTAATTGAGGAAGTCTGGATCAGTATAGCGGTCCAGCTCCAGGCGGGCGTTGACCGTGGGTCGGGGGGGCAGCCGGTCGGGGCTGATGTAGTTGCTGCGCCCGCCGAAGTTGTTGTAAGCGTTCCAGTTCATGTCCGAGGCCAGCACCGCGATGCGGGCGGTGGGTTGGGCGGGGGCCACCACCCAGGGAAAGGAGAAGAAACGCCCCGATTCGGTGCGGGCGTGGAAGTAGTAGAGCCCAGAGCGGGCCGGGGCTTCGGCGTACTGCTTGTGATGCGGATTGGCATAGCCAAACTTGTTCCACTGCACTCCGCTTTGGGTATAATCGCCGTCTGGGGTGATCTGCATGGTGGCCTTGGGCCCGTGCTCGTCGAACCAGCCCAGGGGCCGGATCAGTTCCTTGCGCTGGCCGTAGCGCCACAGCTCCAGCTTGTAAGGCTCATTAGAGTGGACGCGAAACTCGGAGCGCTCGCCCGAGAGCACACAGCGGGGCCAGGCGTATCCCAGCAGGGCGTGGGAGAGCAGGCGGAACTGGTGGGGCTGCTCCGGCGAAACCACCATCTCCACGCTTTTGGGGCCATACCTTTCCTTATAGAGGGTCACCCGATACGGGCCGGGCTCAAGGGGGGCATGCACCGCGCCACTGGCCCGCGAGCGGGCTTCTAGGGAGATCCCTTCGCGCTCGAATTCGAGCAAGACCTCGGGCAGGGCCAGGTACCGTTCGTCGCTGACATATCCAACCAGCATGGGGCTTGCTCCTCTTCAGCAATAGGGTATGGGGTCTGGCAGGCCGGCCCGGGCAAAGCCCTCCAGCCGCAACTGGCAGCTGTGGCAACGGCCGCAGGCCCGGTCTTCGCGCTGGTAGCAGGACCAGGTCAGGTGCAGGGGTGCGCCCAGTTCCACGCCCCGCTGCACGATGCCGCCTTTGTCCAGGGCGATCAAGGGGGTTTCCACCCGGATGCCGGCATCGGGCCGGGTGCCGGTGGCAATCATCTGGTTGTAGGCGGCAAAGAAATCGGCCCGGCAGTCGGGATAGGGGCTATCCTGCTCGTGGGCGCCGATATACACCCGCCTGGCGCCCAGGACCTCGGCCCAGGCCACCGCAATGCCCAGGAGATTGGCATTGCGGAAGGGCACATAGGTGCTGGGCACCCCCGCGCTTTCCCCTTCGGGCACCGGCAGGGCGGTGTCGATCAGGCTGCTGCCGCCGATCTCCTGCAGGAAAGACACATCGACCACCAGCCGGCACTCGACCTGATAGTGATCGGCGATGGCGGCGAAAGCCTCCAACTCACGGCGC
This sequence comes from Gemmatimonas phototrophica, assembly GCA_945861755.1. Classification (GTDB taxonomy): domain Bacteria; phylum Latescibacterota; class UBA2968; order UBA8231; family UBA8231; genus SICG01. Next base: position 127 of record CAMAVQ010000149.1, on the reverse strand, counting down.
TCCGTGCGCTGGCGGTAATTGAGATGGAGAAAGGCCACCTCGCCCTGGCCGGCGGCGATGGCGGCGGCCACGCAGCTGTCTAGGCCGCCGCTGACCAGCACAATGGCGCTGGTCATCCGCTCAGGGC
>CAMAVQ010000148.1 GCA_945861755.1 Gemmatimonas phototrophica | reverse complement strand
CAAGGTAATCGGGATTGATTTGGGGACGACCAATTCTTGTGTGGCGGTGATGGAGGGTGGAGAGCCGGTGGTGATCGCCAATGCGGAGGGGGGTCGGACGACGCCGTCGATGGTGGCCTTTGCCCGGGATGGGGAGCGTTTGGTGGGTCAGACGGCGAAACGCCAGGCGGTGACCAACCCGCAGCAGACGATCTACTCGATCAAGCGTTTCATGGGTCGCCGGCTGGACGAGGTGGAGATGGAGCGCACTCGGGTGCCGTACCCGGTGGTGTCGGGTTCTCGGGGTCTGGTGGCGGTAAAGGTGGGAGACAAGGAGTACAGCCCGCCAGAGATTTCGGCGTTGATCTTGCAGAAGATGAAGCAGACGGCCGAGGACTATCTGGGCGAGCCGGTGACCCAGGCGGTGGTGACGGTGCCGGCCTATTTCAACGACGCCCAGCGCCAGGCGACCAAGGACGCCGGCCAGATCGCCGGTTTGGAGGTGTTGCGCATCGTCAACGAGCCGACCGCGGCGGCCTTGGCCTACGGTTTGGACAAGAAGGGTCAGAGCCAGAAGATCGCGGTGTATGACCTTGGGGGTGGGACCTTCGACGTATCGATCCTGGAGTTGGGGGACGGGGTGTTCGAGGTCAAGTCGACCAACGGGGACACCCATCTGGGGGGAGACGACTTTGACCAGGTGTTGATGGATCAGGTGGCCGAGGAGTTCCGCAAGAGCGAGACCATCGACCTGCGCAAGGACCCGATGGCCTTGCAGCGCTTGAAGGAGGCCTGTGAGAAGGCCAAGTGCGAGTTGTCGAGTGTGGCGCAGACGGAGATCAACCTGCCTTTCATCAGCGCCGATCAGAGTGGCCCCAAGCATTTGCGTCAGGTGGTGAGCCGGGCGCAGTTCGAGCGCTGGGTGGAGGAGTTGGTGGGGCGGACCAAGGGTCCGTGTGTGCAGGCGTTGAAGGACGCCGGGTTGCGGGCCGATCAGATCGACGAGGTGATCCTGGTGGGGGGTTCGACCAGGATGCCTCAGGTGCAGCAGGTGGTCAAGGAGTTGTTTGGCCGGGAGCCGCACCGGGGGGTGAATCCGGACGAGGTGGTGGCGATCGGGGCGGCGATCCAGGGGGGGGTGTTGTCTGGGAGTGTGGAGGATGTGTTGTTGCTGGACGTGACGCCCTTGTCGTTGGGGATCGAGACCTTGGGTGGGGTGATGACGCGGCTGATCGAGCGGAACACGACGATTCCGACCAAGAAGAGCCAGGTATTTTCGACGGCTTCGGACAGTCAGCCTTCGGTGGAGATCCATGTGTTGCAGGGGGAGCGGGAGTTTGCCCGGGACAACCGGACCCTGGGTCGGTTTCACTTGGACGGGATCCCGCCGGCGCCTCGGGGGGTGCCGCAGGTGGAGGTGGCTTTTGACATCGACGCCAACGGGATTTTGCATGTGTGGGCCAAAGACAAGGGGACCAACAAGGAGCAGAAGATCCGCATCGAGTCTTCCAGTGGGTTGAGCAAGGAGGAGGTGGAGCGGATGAGCCGGGACGCCGAGGCGCATGCGGTGGAAGACAAGCAGCGGCGGGAGGGGGTGGAGAAGCGCAACGCGGCCGATGGCTTGGTCTACAGTGTGGAGAAGCTGCTCAAGGAGCAGGGAGAGAAACTGCCGACTGCGGAGCGGGAGGCGGTGGAGAGTGCGGTGGCAGCGTTGAAGCAGGCCCTTGAAGGCGAGGACGACGCGGCCCTGGACAAGGCCACCGAAACCCTCCAGACCCAGGCCCACAAACTCTCCGAGAAAATCTACCAGAATGCCGGCGGTCAGGAATCGCAGCCCGGCCCCAATCCCGGCTCTGATAAGGCGGATGGTGGGGCGGTCAACGCCGACTTCGAAGTGGTCGACGAGGACAAAAAGAAAAACTAGGATCAAATGGCCAAACGGGACTATTACGAGGCCTTGGGCATCCCCAAGGAGAGCAGCCAGGATGAGATCAAGAGCGCTTACCGCAAGCAGGCGCTCAAGTACCATCCCGACCGCAATCCCAACAATCCCGAAGCCGAGGAGCAGTTCAAGGAGGCTTCGGAAGCGTACGAAGTGCTCAGCGACGACCAGAAGAAGGCGGCGTACGACCGCTTTGGGCACGCCGGGGTCGAGGGGAACTTCAGTCGCGGCGGTTTCCAGTGGTCGGACTTCACCCACGCCGGCGATTTTGAAGACCTATTCAGCAGTATCTTCGGCGGGGGCGGGGCCAGAAGGCGGCGTGGTCCAGCCGGTCCGCCCCAGGGCCGCGACCTCAAGATCGCCATCGAGCTGACCCTCGAGGAGGTCGCCGCCGGGGTGGAAAAGAAGATCAAGCTGAGCCGGCAGCAGCGCTGCGATACCTGCAAAGGCTCGGGGGCCAAGGAAGGGAGCGGCAAGGAAACCTGCAAGACCTGCGGCGGCATGGGCCAGGTGCAGCAGGTGGCCCGGTCCTTTTTTGGCCAGTCCATGGTGGTGACGCCCTGCCCGACCTGCGAGGGCGAGGGCAGCGTGGTGCGCGATCCCTGCCGCGAATGCGATGGCGAGGGGGTGCGGCGGGGCAGCACTCAGCTTTCGGTCCGTATCCCCGCCGGGGTCAGTTCCGGCAACTATATCCCGCTGCGCGGGCAGGGGGATGTCGGTACACGGGGCGGGCCGCCGGGCGACTGCCTGGTCTTTATCGAGGAAAAAGAGCATGCCCACTTTGTCCGCGAGGGCAATGACGTGCATTACCGCCTGCCCATCAGCTTCAGCCAGGCGGCGCTGGGCGACGAGGTGGAGGTGCCCACCCTCATCGGCAAGGCCAGGCTGAAGATTCAGCCTGGCACCCAGTCTGGCCGGGTATTGCGCCTGGCCAACAAGGGCGTCCCCGATGTGGAAGGCCGCGGGGTGGGTGACCAGTTGGTGGATGTGGTGGTGATCACCCCTTCCCAGTTGGGCGAGCAGGAACGCCGGATATTCGAGGAGTTATCCAGCCTGGAGCAAGGACGGGCTGCCGAAGAGGGCAAGAGCTTTTTCGACAAGATGCGCGAGGCCTTCGGCGGATGAGTAACCAGGAAGAGCCCCCCAGACCCAGGACCCTGGCTGCCGGCGAGATGTTGCCCGGCGTGCGCAACGCCATCGCCGTGACCAGCGCCAAGGGCGGGGTGGGCAAATCGACGGTGGCCGTCAATCTCGCCCTCAGCTTGGCTGCCGCCGGAGCGCGGGTGGGATTACTCGACGCCGACATCTACGGGCCCAGCCTGCCCCTGCTGATGGGGATTCGCCAGGAACCCACCATTACGCCCTCCGGCAAGATCCGCCCCATCGCCAAAGAGGGCCTGGAACTGATGTCCATCGGTTTTGTCACTGGTGAGGAGGCCCCGGTGATCTGGCGCGGGCCGCTGCTGGGCCAGGCAGTGCAGCAGTTCCTCAGCCAGGTGGAATGGGGCGAGTTGGACTACCTGCTGCTCGATCTGCCTCCGGGCACCGGAGATATCCCCCTCACCCTGAGCCAGACGATCGAGCTCTCCGGGGTGGTGGTGGTGACCACACCCCAGGAGGTGGCCCTGCAGGATGTGGTGCGGGGCATCGCCATGTTCCAGAAGGTGGAGGTGGAGACCCTGGGGCTGATCGAGAACATGAGTTACTACCTCTGCCCGCACTGCCAGGCCCGCCACGAGATCTTCGGCCACGGCGGGGGCCGCGACGCTGCCCGGCAGCTGGGGATCGAATTTTTCGGGGAACTCCCCCTGGAACCGGCCATTCGTATTGCCGGCGACCAGGGGCGGCCTATCGCGCTGGCGGCCCCGGATTCCCCCGCCGGTCGGGCCTTTGCCGAGATCGCCGCCAAGTTGGAAGCTGCGGTGCGCCGGCTGGCTACTTCGCTCTAGCAACCCCCCCTGCTTTCTCTCTCGCTTGACGCTTTCGCGCGCACATCGTTATCATAGCACCAACCCGGATCGACCATGGTGAATCCCGCTGAAGGCCAGAGCTGGCACTGCCTGACCATCGCCGTACCTAGCGATCTGGCCGAAGTGGTCTCTGCCTGGTGCTTTGACCTGGGCAGTTGCGGACTGGCGCTCGAAGAAGAAGGCGAGGTCTCGTGTTTGAACGTCTACTTTGAAGCCGGCCTCGAACTGGCCCCGATCTGCCAGAAGTTGGAGGGGCAGTTGGCCGGCCTGGGGTTGCCCGGAGCATGTCTGGCTGCCGAGCAGGTGCCTGCCCAGGACTGGGAGTTCGAGTGGCGCCGCTTTTTCCAGCCGGTCTGGGCCACCCCGCGCATCGTGGTCCACCCTTCCTGGATTCCGGTGCCGACGGGCCCCGGTCAGGTGGCCATCGTCATCGATCCAAAAATGGCCTTTGGCACCGGCGGCCATGAATCCACTCAGCTGTGCCTCGAACTCTTGGACCTCTTGCTCAGACCCGGAGACCATTGCCTGGACCTGGGCACCGGCAGCGGCATTCTCGGTATCGCCGCCGGGCTTCTGGGTGCCGGTAGCCTGAGGCTGGTGGACACCGACCCGCTGGCCCTGGACAATGCCCGCGAGAACCTGGTGTACAACCGGGTAGAGGCCGTCCTGCATCAGGGCAGCATCGAGGCGGTGGCGGCAATGTCTTTCGATCTGGTTCTGGCCAATATCCAGCGTTCGGTGCTGGTGCCGATGTTGGCCCAGATACGACAGGTGATGGGGCCGGGGAGTCGGGTGATCTTCTCCGGCCTGCTGGTCCAGGAGGAGGAGACCTTCCGCCAGCAGGTGGAGGCGGCCGGGTTACAGGTGGACCAGGTGCGCCGCCGCAACGAATGGCTCGCGGTGGCGGCGCGGCGGGCGGCCTGAAATGGGGGGATTTCTGGTGGACCCCGCCGATGTTCAAGATGACACCCTGGTGTTGCGAGGGGAGGAAGCCCATCATCTGGCGCGGGTGCGGCGGCACCGGCAGGGCGAGGTGGTGGAGGTGGTAGATGGAGCGGGGAATTGGTACCAGGTCCTCATTGAGAATTTGGACCGCGACCAGGTGCGGGCGCAGATCCTGGACCGCCAGCAGGACCGGGGCGAAAGTCCGGTGCGCCTCACCCTGGCTGCAGCCCTGGTCAAAGGGCAGCGTTTTGACTTTCTGGTCGAGAAAGCCACCGAGTTGGGGGTGGCAGAGTTGGTGCCCTTGCTCACGGAACGAGGGGTAGTGCGGCCGGGATCGGAACACAAGACGGCCCGTTGGGAACACCTGGCGCGTGCCGCGCTCAAGCAATGCGGTCGCTCCCGTCTGCCCCTCGTCGCCGCCCCGACCGTGTTGGGCACCGTGGTGAGGTCCGGGGTGGAGGAGGGACAGCAGGTGCTGCTGGCGGTACCCACCGGCGGGGAAAAGTTGCGGCGCTGCCTGGAGGGTCGAAGGGCCGAGCGGCTGATCCTGGCGATAGGCCCGGAAGGGGGCTTCTCCCCAGGGGAAGTAGAAGCGGCGCGCCGCCTGGGCGCCCGGATTTTTTCTTGGGGGAATCGGGTGTTGAGAAGTGAGACGGCGGGCATGGTGCTGGCCGCCCTGGTGTTACACGAAGCCGAACACACTCTGGGGAAAGGGGAACAACTTGAGCCCTAGGATCACCCTGTTGCACGGCCCCAACCTCAATCTGCTGGGCACCCGCGAGCCGGGCATCTACGGCCGCGAGACCCTGGCCCAGATCGACGAGATGGTGCAGGCCGAGGCTCGGACCTTAGGTGCCGAGGTGCGTGCCCTGCAGTCCAACCACGAGGGGGCGCTGGTGGACGCCATCCACCAGGCCCGCGACTGGGCCCACGGGCTGGTGATCAACCCCGGCGCCCTGACCCATTATAGCATCGCCCTTCGCGACGCGGTTTCGGCAGCGGCCCTGCCCGCCGTCGAGGTACACCTCTCCAACGTGCACGCCCGCGAGGAATTCCGCCACCACTCGGTTATTGCCCCGGTCTGCGTGGGGCAGATTGCCGGTTTTGGTGCCTACAGTTATGTGCTGGGCCTGCGGGCCCTGCTCCACTATCTGCAGAAAAAGCAATTGATCCAATGATCAAAGTACTTTTCTTCGCCCTCGCCCTGTCCTGCGGCCTGCAGCCCACCTCTTCGTGGGCGGTGTTGGTGGCCAATCGCGCCCAGGTCACCATCCGCAGTGATGCCACCGTGCAGTCGGATAAGGTCGAGGTAGTGGTGCAGGGCGAGGAATTGGAGAAAATCCGGCGCAAGGGGGACTGGTACCAGGTAAAGCTGCCGGACGGGCGCAATGGCTGGGTGCATTATACACTGGTCACCGAACGCGAGGGGGCGCCGGTGCCCAAAGCCGCCAAAGTGCCCCGCGCCAAGGAACCCCGTCCCCCGGTCCAGGAGCCCGTGCCCCCGCCCGTTGCCCCTGCCGCCAGGGCCAGGGACACCCACGCGCCGGCACCATCAGCTGAACCGGCGCCGGCGGCCGAGGACCTGAAGCGCAACCCGTACGCCGAGGGATTGCAGCACGAGGTGGAGGGCAACTACAGTGCGGCCCTGCGCAGTTTTGAAGAAGCGCTGCAGCAGGACGCCGAGAACCTCAACGCCTTGATTCATGCTGCCCAGGCGCACGAACAACTGGGAGACTACCCGGCCGCCCTGCAGCAGCTGTACAGGGCTTTGGGGAAAAGCCCAGGCAATCGCACGGTGTTCTCGCGTTTGGGGGAGATCTACCAACTCCGGTCAGAGCCGGACAGCGCCGCCAAGTACCAGGCGCTCGGGCGGGGGGAAACCCCCAGCGTCCCCGAGCCGGTCCGCGCGCCGGCGGTGGAGCCCGAGCCGCCCAGGCAACCAGTGGAGGATGTGTTGTGGAACTATCTGGGGGCGGTGGCCGGGGTGTGTGTGCTGGGGCTGGGGATCATGTGGTGGTGGCACCGCCGGGGCCGCCGGGCCGAGGAGGAGGATGAGCGGGAGGATCTGCCGCCCGCCCGTCCCGAAAAAGGCAAGTTCGCCGCCGCCCTGGAGGAAGGGGCCCAGCGTTCCCAGTTGCGCGCCGGCGAAGCGGAGGAACTGGACCGGCGCATTGAGGACAAATGGCAGGAATTGCGCCAGAGTTCGGCGGCTTTCATGCCCGGCGAACTGCGGGCCAAGTCAGCGGCAGGACAGGCCGAGGAAGCTCAACTCGATCAGGTGCTGGGCCACCTCGAAATCCTGCGCCGGGCCCTGGGGGCGCAGGACGAACGCGCCCACCTCTACCGCGACATCATGCGCTTGCAGAACATGAAGATCGAAGCGATGGAAGAGGAGTTGCGTCTCTTGCGTCGGCAGCGGCGCGACTAGAAGGAGTAGCTCAGCAACAGGACCGGAGCGCCAGTTTCCAGCGAGAGTTCGGGGAAGACCCGGCGGGTGGCTTTATGCGGATAGAGGGCCACGGCCATGCTGCCAGTGGCTAGGAGCGCCGAGCCCCAGCCCAGCATGTTGGCCCGGTCGGCCTTGTCGCGCAGTTTCTGGGCGCGCGCCAGCAGCTGGTTTTCTTCGTTGAGGTCGGCGTCGCGGTTGCGTTTGGCCGCCGTGTCGAACTGCAGCCAGGAGAGCAACCCAAAGGCCACGGTGCCGCCCAGGAAGCTGATGTAGGGAAATTCCATGACCGTGATGGTGCGGGCGCCGCTACCCAGGCTTTCGGGGGTGACGATTTTCTCTACCTGGGTTGGCTCAAAGGTGAAGATTTTCTCCTGCGAGCGCACCACGATCAGATCCTTGCTGCGCGAGATCAGCTGTCCGGTGACCACCGAGCCGTCGGTCAGGTAGAGGCGCACTTCCGCCGCGGCAGGTGGGGTAGTCTGGGCCAGGGCAGCAAGACTATTCAAGAGCAGTGACACTGCAGTCAGCGCGGCTACCCAGCGTCTCATGGCAATTCTCCTCTGATTTGTCGCATCCGGCTGAAATATAACAGGGCCTGCCCCGGTGTCAACCCAAGACCCCCTCCATCCCCCACTTACATTGGAGACACTTCAGCAACTAAGTGTAGCCCAGGTCCGCGAGTGCCTGGAGCGCAGCGGCTGCGCTCCGGAGCTGTGGGCCCTGCTGGAGCGGGACCCACGCCTGGGGGTGCGCCGGCTCGGGGTCAGGAGCCGTCGGGCCTGGCAGCGGCAGGAGGCGGAACAAGTCCGCCTGGGGCGCCTGCTGGAGTTGGAGCAGCGCTGGTGGGCCCAGGGCTGCGCCCGGGTCGCTGGGGTGGACGAGGTGGGCCGGGGTTGCCTGGCCGGCCCGGTGGTGGCCGCCGCGGTGATCCTCAGGCCTCAGACCCGGTTGCCCGGCCTCGATGATTCCAAGAAACTCTCCCCGGAGAAAAGAGCGCGTCTGGCCACCGAGATCACCGCCCAGGCCCAGGCCCTGGGTATTGGCCAGGTGGAAGCCGGCGAGATCGATCAGATCGACATCCTCCAGGCTTCGCTCAAGGCCATGCGCCTGGCGCTGGCCCAACTAGGGGAAACGCCTCAACAGGTGCTGGTGGACGGCAGCCATCGGCCCCGCAGCCCCTATCCCGAGACCGCAGTGGTCCAGGGGGACAGTCGTTCGCTGTCCATCGCCGCCGCCTCGGTGGTGGCCAAGGTCCACCGCGACCGGCTGATGGTCGAATATGATCTCCAATATCCCGGCTATGGATTCGCCGAGCACAAAGGCTACGGGAGCCCCCAGCACCTCGACGCCTTGGAGGCCCTGGGACCCTGTCCCCAGCACCGGCTTTCTTTTGCCCCGGTGGCCAGGACCAGAAAAGCCTCGGCGAGTTTCAGTCTGTATATGGAAGGCATCGAGAGTTGCCGGCACCTGGCGGAATTGGAGCGGATCGCCCTCTATATCAAAGAGGGGGTGGCCCAGCTGCAGCCGGGGGAACTAGCAGACTTGCGGCTCCGGTACCGGGTGCGCCGGCAGTTGCTGACCGGCACCGGACCGCGCGGTGAGGCAGAGGCTGCTGCTTTTCTGGAGGGGCGCGGGTACCAGGTTTTGGCGCGCGCTTACCGAGGGGCCGGTGGTGAACTGGATTTGGTGGTCCGCCAGGGGGACTGTTTAATTTTTGTGGAGGTGAAGAGCGGGGAGGAGGGCGGATTGGGGCATCCGGAGGAGCGGGTGGACGCGGCTAAGCGGGCCCACCTGGTGCGCGCCGCACGGCACTATTGCGAGCGGCATCGGGTTCCGGGACTGGAATTTCGCTTCGATGTAATCGCGGTGGTCTTCGGCAAGGGCGAGCCGCAGATCACGCATCTGATCGACGCGTTTCAGGCCAACTCACTGTAAACAACCTTGCCGCCCACCACGGTGGCCACGGCTTTGCCTTTGAGTTTATAGCCGTTGAAGGGCGTGTTCTGCGATTTGGAGCGGAACTGGGTTGCGTCCACGGTCCACTCTTTATTCGGGTCGATGAGGGTCACATCCCCCAGGCCGCCCGGGCTGAGATGGCCGCCGGG
>CAMAVQ010000147.1 GCA_945861755.1 Gemmatimonas phototrophica | reverse complement strand
ACTAAAGAACTCGCCAAACTCAAGACCAAATAGACGGATCGTCAATCTTGCCCAGAGCATCGTATCGCGCATTCGGCGCCCGAGCCCGGTTCCTCGATGGGCTCGGGCGTTATGCCATCGCCATTGGGGGCATCTCCATTATCGCTGCGGTGCTGGCCATCTTCGCCTTCATCGCCCGCGAGGCCCTGCCCCTCTTCCAGCGCGCTGGCCTGCAGGAGGGGGCCCACTTCCCCCAGAATCGCCAGGTGTTGGCCGCCGCGCTCGACCCGTATGGCGAGGTGGTGCTGCTGGCGGGGAAAGAAGGCGTGGAATTCCTGCGACTTGGCAGCGGGGAATCGCTGGGGCTGAAACGACCGGCCATGCTTGACTTAGAGCAGGTGATCTGCGCCTGGGTAGCCCCGGAGGAGGGGTGGCTGGGATTGGGCCTGGAAAAGGGTTCAGTGCTGGTGGGTAGGTACACCTTTGACATTGCGTACGACCATTCGATTCGCTCTGTCACGCCCGCCCTGGTATTTGAGGACCCTCTGGAACTGACCAGCGAGGGTCTGGAAAAGGTAGTGGTGCGCCACGACGGCGAGGGCCGGCTCAGTGTTGCCGGGATCACCGCCCTGGGCAAGATCGCCCTTGCCCGGCGCGAGCAGAAGGAAGGCCTGCTGGGGCCAGGGCCGGTGGCATCCGATCGCCTGGAATTGTCCTTGCCTCTGCCGGGCAAACCCACGGCCCTGCTGGTGAACCGCGCTGGAAGCCAGGTGCTGGTGGGCACCGACCAGGGGGAGATGGGGGAGTGGCAGTTGGGCGATCTCAACGACCAACCTGTTTGGCAGGGCAGCATCAGGGTCTCGACCGGGGCGGTGACCGCCCTGGGCTATGTGCTGGGTGAGAATACGGTGCTGGTGGGGGATGCGGCAGGGCAGGTGCTGGGTTGCTTCAAGACCGGAAAGGGTAAGACCTATAAGATTGCGCACCGGCTGCAGGCACACCCGGCGGCAGTGAGCGGGTTTGCGGCTTCGGCGCGGGACCGGCAATTTCTCAGCGCCGATGTCCAGGGCAACCTGGCGTTACACCATATGACTTCGGGCCAGACCTTCTTTCAGCTGCTGCTGGACCAGAGCGGGATCGCGGCCATGGTTTTTTCTCCCAAGGCAGATGGGTTGTTGTTGGTGGGGAATTCAGGGGAGGTGCGCCATTTTGGACTGGACAATCCCCACCCCGAGATCACCGCAGGAACCTTGTTCGGCAAGATTTGGTACGAAGGGTATGAAGAGCCCGCGTATGTCTGGCAGTCCACCGGCGGCTCGGACGACTTTGAGCCCAAGTTCAGCCTGGTCCCCCTGATCTTTGGCACCATCAAAGGCACCTTCTACGCTCTTTTTCTCGCCCTGCCCCTGGCCGTGCTGGCCGCCCTTTACACTGCGGAGTTCGCCTCGCCCTCGCTGCGCACCGTGATCAAGCCCGCTGTGGAGGTGATGGCTTCCCTGCCCAGCGTGATCCTAGGGCTGATGGCCGGACTCTGGCTGGCACCCTTGCTGGAGCAGGGTTTGGCCGGCGTTTTTGTCATGCTGCCTTTGCTGCCCTTGTTGGTGCTGGGGGCGGTCTGGGTAAAAAGACGGGTGCCAGGGCAGGGCGCCGGGTGGCTCACTTCCCGGGTCGAATTGGGCATCCTGGTGGGCTTGGTGCTGCTGGGTGGGTTCCTGGCCTTTGGGGTGTTGGGGCCGCTGGCGGAGCAGACCTTCCTGGGGGGTAGCATGCGCCAGTGGCTGGCCGCTTCGGTGAAATACGAACAGCGCAATTCCCTGGTGGTGGGTTTTGCCATGGGTTTCGCCGTGGTGCCCCTGATCTTCACCATTTGCGAGGACGCCTTATCTACGGTCCCGACCCACCTGCGGGCCGGTTCCGTGGCCCTGGGGGCCACTCCCTGGCAGACGGCCGTGCGGGTGGTGCTGCCCATGGCCCTGCCAGGTATTTTTTCGGCCACCATGATCGGCTTTGGTCGGGCCGTGGGCGAAACCATGATTGTGTTGATGGCCACCGGCAATACCCCGATCATGGACTGGAGTCTTTTTAATGGCATGCGCGCTATTTCCGCCAATATCGCGGTGGAACTGCCAGAGGCGCCCTTCCACAGCAGTCTGTACCGGGTGCTTTTCCTGAGCGGGTTGCTGCTCTTTGGCGTCACCTTCTTCATCAACACCCTGGCTGAGCTGGTACGCCAGCGGTTGCGGGACAAGTACAGCAAATTATGAGAGACAAATTCTGGCAAAGCGGCGACCCCTTTATCTGGCTCACCGGCGGGGCCTTGGCCTGTTGCCTGCTGATGGTGGCGGGACTGGTGGTGGTGATCGCCAGCAATGCGCTGGGTTTTTTCTGGCCCAGTGCTCTGGTGCAGCTGGATCTACTGGATGGGACCCGGATGATGGGAAAACGGATGGCCCGTCAGGAAATCCCCGGGCAGGAAGGCGCCCATCGCCTCCAGTTCAAGGTGGGGAACCGGGATGTCTACGGCCTGGATTTTCGCTGGGTCGACGAGGCGCAGATCCGCGCTCAGGCAGAACCAGCGGAGGCCGTGCTGCTGGAACGCCTGGAGTGGGGGGAGATGTACGGGTACATCGGCGGCTTGTACGAAGGGGATCAACCATTGGCTGCCGGCGGCACCGAGGGCTGGGACAAACTACAGGAATTGCTAGCGCAGTGCGAAACCGAACGGGCGGAGATCCGGCGGCTGGAGCGGGAGGAGATCAGCGACCTCAACTACGAAATCACCGAGCTGCAAAAGCAGCAGCGCCACACGCCGACCGAGGCCCGGGCCGCACAGATCGCCCAGGTCCAGGTGCAGTTTGAAGAGGTGGCCGAGGAATTGACCAGGTTGCGCCGCGTCAGCGAGCGGTACACCCTGGCTATGCAGATGGCCGGAGGAGAGGAGCGCCGGGTCGAAGTGGTCGGCGTGTTACACGCGTACCGGCCCAACCAGCTGGGCTTGGTTGAGAAGGCGGGGATCTACCTGGGTAAATGCTGGGAATTCCTCGCCGACCAACCGCGCGAATCCAACACCGAAGGGGGGATCTTTCCCGCCATCTTCGGCACGGTGATGATGGTGCTACTGATGAGTCTGGCCGCAGTGCCCTTCGGCATTGTCGCTGCGCTCTACCTGAGAGAATGCGCCAAACAAGGGGGCCTGGTGCGCATCATCCGCATCGCGGTGAATAATTTGGCTGGGGTGCCCTCCATCGTCTTTGGCATGTTCGGCCTGGGCTTCTTCGTCTACGGGGTGGGTGGGGCGATGGACCAACTTTTCTACGCCGACAACCTGCCCAACCCGACCTTCGGCACCGGCGGCATCCTCTGGGCTTCCCTGACCCTGGCCCTGCTCACGGTGCCGGTGGTGATCGTAGCCACTGAAGAAGGGCTGGCGGCAGTGCCCCGCGAGTTGCGCGAGGGATCGCTGGCGCTGGGTTCCACCAAATTGCAGATGATCTGGCGCGTGGTGCTGCCCAGCGCCCTGCCGGGCATTCTCACCGGGGTGATCCTGGCCACCGCCCGCGGCGCCGGCGAAGTGGCGCCCTTGATGATCACCGGGGTGGTCAAACTGGCGCCCGACCTGCCCGTGGACGGGAACTGGCCTTTTTTCCATCTCGAACGCAAATTCATGCACCTGGGGTTCCATATTTACGATGTGGGTTTCCAGTCTCCCAACGTAGAAGCCGCTCGGCCCATGGTTTTTGCCACCACCCTGCTGCTCTTGACCATCGTCCTAGCCTTAAACCTGATCGCCATCGTGGTGCGCAATCAGCTGCGGCGGCGTTACGCCTCTTCGGCCTTTTGATGGGAACGCGATGGATTCCGAACTGAAACCGGCCCCGGAAACCAGCCTGGTCGAGATCGACCAACTCGATCTCTTTTACGGCCAGACCCAGGCTCTGCACGGGATCTGCATGCAGATCTACGAACGCAAGGTCACGGCTTTCATCGGCCCTTCGGGCTGCGGGAAGTCGACCTTGTTGCGCTGCCTCAACCGGCTCAACGACCTGATCCCCTCGGTGCGAGTCCAGGGACAGGTCAGGGTGGCCGGTGAAGAGGTCTTTGCCCCCGGCTGCGATGTCATCGACCTGCGCCGGCGGGTGGGCATGGTCTTCCAGAAGTCCAACCCCTTTCCCATGTCCATCTACGAAAATGTGGCTTATGGATTGCGCATCGCCGGCGAAAATGACCGCCGGGTGTTGGACCAGGCCGTAGAGCGCAGCTTGCGCGCTGCCGCCTTGTGGGACGAGGCCAAGGATCGTCTCGATAGCAGCGCCTTGCGCATGTCGGGGGGCCAGCAGCAGCGGTTGTGTATCGCCCGCACCCTGGCGGTGGAGCCCCGGATCATTCTCATGGACGAGCCTTGCTCGGCTCTGGATCCCATCGCCACCGGCCGGGTGGAGGAGACCATCGCCGAATTGAAGAAGAGCTACACCATCGTCATCGTCACCCACAATCTCCAACAAGCTTCGCGGGTCTCGGACTACACGGCTTTCTTCTACCTGGGCCGGCTGATCGAATACGACGCTACAGTCAAGATCTTCACTAACCCGGCAATGAAGCAGACCGAGGACTATGTGACCGGCCGTTTCGGCTAGGAGGTATCAAATGGAGCGCCATCTGGATCAGTTGTTGGCCGAGCTGAAGGCCAATTTCCTCCGCATGGGGGCTGCGGTGGAGGAGTCGATCGACCAGGCAGTGCGCTCGCTGGTGGAGCGTGACCTGGAACTGGCCACCGAAGTGATCAAGGGGGGGGTAACCATCGACCGCTGGGAGGTGGAGATCGAGGATCAGTGCCTGAAACTGATGGCCACCCAGGCGCCGGTGGCCAGCGACCTGCGCCTGCTGGCCACCCTGATCAAGGCCAACTACGACCTAGAGCGCTGCAATGACCAAGCAGTCAACATCGCCCAGCGGGCCCTGGTGCTCAATACCATGCCCCTGCTCAAGCCCCTGATCGACATTCCGCGTATGGCCGAGTTGGCTCGCAGGATGGTCAAGGATGCCCTGGACGCCTTTGTGCAGCGCGATGCTGCGATGGCTCGCCAGGTCTGTCTGATGGACGAACAGGTCGACCAGTTGCGCGACCAGATCTTCCGCGAGTTACTCACCTACATGCACTTCGCCGCCCAACCCGACACCGTGGACCGGGGGGTAAACCTGATCTTGATCTCCAGGCATCTGGAGCGCATCGGCGATCATGCCTCCAACATCGCCGAAAACGCCATCTTCCTGGTCGAGGGCCGTATCGTGCGCCATCAGAAGGAGAAACTCGCCCAGCATGACAACTAAGATCCTAATCGTCGAGGACGAACCGGATATCCTGGAACTGCTCAGCTACAACCTCAGGCAGGCTGGTTTCGAGATCACCACCGCCGAAGACGGGGAAGTCGCGTTGCGCCTGGCCGAGCAGAATCCCCCCAACCTGGTGGTGCTGGACCTGATGCTCCCTGGCATGGACGGCCTGGAGTTGTGCCGCCTGCTCAAGCAACGGGAAGCCCTGCGCCGGGTGCCGGTGCTGATGCTCACCGCCAAGTCTGAAGAAGTGGACCGCATCGTTGGCCTGGAATTGGGGGCCGACGATTATGTGACCAAACCCTTCTCCCCCCGCGAACTCGTCCTGCGTATCAAAGCCATACTGCGCCGCGCCGCCCACCGGCTGGGGGAGGAGGAGGAGGAGGGGCGCCTAGAGATCGGCCCCCTGGTCATCGACCCCACCGCCCACCAGGTGCAGGTGGGGGAGCGCCAGGTGGAACTGACGGCCACGGAATTCCGCTTGCTGCACACCCTGGCCCAGCGGCGCGGGCGGGTGCAGACACGCGACGAGTTGTTGGAGGTGGTGTGGGGGTACCAGTACAGTGGGTACGGCCGCACGGTGGACACCCATATACGCCGGCTGCGCGAGAAATTGGGCGAGGCCTGCGACTGGGTGGAGACGGTGCGCGGGGTGGGCTACCGCTTCAGGAAGGAGATGGGGTAGGTGGAACGAGGCTGGGCCTGGTTGCTGCCGGTCCTCTTCGCCGGCGCTGGTCTGGCCCTGGCGGGGATGCTCGAGGGCATATGGCTGGGCTTGGGGCTCCTGCTCCTGGCGGCCGCATACGGGGCCGGGCAGAATTGGCTGTGGGGGCGCTGTCTGCAGCGCCTGCAGGAACTGGTCACCCGGCTGGCTTCGGGGGAGGAGATCCGCATCAGTGTCCCGCCCCAGGCTCAGGGTCTGGGCCTGGCCCTCGAGGAGTTGGGTCAGGTGCGGCGAGGGCAGTTGGCCCAGTTGCAGGCCGAGCAGGCTCGCCTGACCGCGCTGCTCGACAGCGTGGCCGCGGGTATTCTGGTGGTGGATCAGGGGGGGCAGGTGGTGTTGGCCAACCGGGCGCTGGGCTTGTTCTTCGGAGTGCAGCCGCCCTTCCTGGGGAAGAGGCTTCCCGAGGTGGCGCGCAATGTGCAGGCCCAGGAGGTCATCAGGCTGGCGCTGACCGAAGGCCGGGCCGAGACCCGAGAGTTGAGCCTGCCTGGAGGGCGTTACCTAGAGGTGCAGGCGGCGCCCATCGGCAAGGGCCAGGAACGCGGCGGGGCCGTGGCGGTGTTCTACGACCTGACCCGTATTCGTCAACTGGAGCGGATGCGCAAGGATTTCGTCGCCAATGTCTCCCACGAGTTGCGCACGCCGCTGACCGCCATCAAAGGCTGTGCCGAAACCCTGGCTGACGGGGCGTTGGACGACCGCCAGACTGCCGCCCGTTTTGTCGAGATCATCGACGTACACGCTACCCGCCTGACCCGCCTACTGGACGATCTGCTCAACCTGGCCCGCCTGGAATCCGAACAATTGGAGGTGCAGCGCGAACCGTGCAAGCTGCGCGGGTTGGTCGATGCTTGCCTCAGCGCGGTTTCCCAGAGTGCCGGGGCCAAAGGGCTGAAGCTAGAAGTAGAGATCCCTCCCCAGCTCAGTGCGTGTTGTGATCGCCGACTGGTCGAGCAGGCGTTGATCAATCTGCTGGACAACGCGGTGAAGTACACACCCGAAGGTGGGGTAGTGCGGGTTTGGGCTGGCAAGTGCGGAAGCCAGGGCCGCCCCGTCTCCCGCGGTGAGCGGGTCGAGATCCTTCCGGGACAAAAAAAGGGCGAGGAAGGCATCGTCGTGGAGGTCAGTGACAGCGGGATCGGTATTCCGGCCGCGGAGCTTCACCGGGTTTTCGAGCGGTTCTATCGGGTGGACAAGGGTCGTTCCCGCATCCAGGGGGGCACTGGTCTGGGCCTGTCTATCGTCCGCCATGTCGTCGAGGTCCACGGCGAGCAGTTGTGGCTCGTGAGCGGCCTGGGCCAGGGCTCGGTATTCGGTTTCACCCTGCCGGCAGGGCCCTAGATCCGGCCCCCTGGCGGGTCTTGGCCGCAGCATCCCTCCTGCCTATCTTATCTATTATCACCCCCCGAATTTCAAGGAGTTGTTATGGGTTTGACCCGTCTGTGCCAGGGCTTTTTGCTGATAGTGCTGGCCTTGGGTTGCAGCGATGGAGTTGAGCAGGGCGAGGCTGGCCAGGAGGATCCCGTGGTCCAGGGCCGGAAGCTGTTCATCACCACTGGCTGCAATGTCTGCCACGGCAATGAAGGGCGCGGAGACGGGCCGGTAGCCCGCAACCTGAAACCCAAACCCCGGGACTTTGCCGATTTGGCCGGGTACAAACGCGGTCCTGGTCTGACCCAGATCGAGGAGACCATCGAGAAAGGCCTCAATAGCAGTGGGGGTATCATGCCGGCTTTTCCCAATCTCAAACCAGAGGACCGCCGGCTGCTGGCCCTCTTTGTCCAATCTCTTCAGCCCAAATGAAGCGAATCAGCAGCTTCTGGATCTTGATGCTCTGGCTGGCGCCGGCGTGGGCCCATCAGATCCATACCAGTTATTCCACGGTCATCACCCGGCCGGACACCCTCAAATTGATGCTGGCCATCGACGAGTCTGATCTGATCCGCTTCTTCGGCCTGGATACCAATCAGGACGGGTACATCTGGAGAGAGGAGGCGCTGCAGGGCACGGCTTTGGTTTCCGGCCGCCTCAAGGCGGGTATGAAGGTGGAGATCGATGGCAGGGAAGTGACCTTGCAGGAGTTTGGCTCGGAGCTGGGGAACGACCGGGACGGCAATCTGTTTCTCTATCTGTACTTCGTCACCCCCGTGGACCGCCTGCCTTTGACCGTGGATCTGGAATTGAGCTTTATCACTGAGCTGGGGGACAACCACAAGAACCTGGCCAAGGTGCTGATCCCCGACAAACCCCTGCAGCAGGCAGTGTTCTCGCGGGAGGAATTGAAGCACCGCTTTGTGGTCAGCGAAAAGGTTGACCTGCTGGATCAGGTGTGGCAGTTCATCATCTTGGGCGTCGAGCACATCTTCCTCGGCTACGACCATATCTGCTTCCTCCTGGCGCTGATCATCGTGGGCGGACGGCTGGTCAACCTGATCAAAATCGTCACGGCCTTCACCATCGCCCACAGCATCACCCTGATCCTGGCTGCTCTGGAGGTGGTGGTGCTGCCTTCCAGGCTCATCGAGTCCGGCATCGCCCTGAGTATCGTCTACGTGGCGGTGGAAAACTTCTGGCTGCACCGGACGGACTACCGCTGGGTGCTCAGCTTCGGCTTCGGTCTGGTGCACGGCTTTGGTTTTGCCAATGTGCTGCGCGAATTGGGCCTGCCCACCACCGGACTGGTCGCCTCGATGCTGGCCTTCAACGTCGGGGTGGAGATCGGCCAACTCTGCATCGCCGCTCTACTCTTCCCGCTGGCCCTGCTGGCGGGCCGCAGCGGGTACCGCAAACAAGTGGTCTGGGGCGTCTCCGGGGTCATCCTGGTCTTCGGGTTGGGGTGGTTGATCGAGCGGGTGTTTGCCCTTTCCTTCATGCCCATATGATGCTCCTCCTTCTTATCTTGTTGCCGCTGCGCCTAGCGGCCGCCGCCATTCCCGATGCCGTCCTCGGGGTGGACCTGGATGCGCCGCTCCAGGACCAATACCTCACCGGCGATGCCCTGCCGCTGGCGGGTACCATCCGCGACGGGGTAAAAGCCGGCGGCCAGATCCTCTTCAACTTTGCGCCCCGCAGCGGCCAAGACCCGGTGCAATTGTTCATCGAGCTCCAGGGGAGCAGGTTCGCCGGGTACCAGATCTTCCGCCACGATCAGGCCGGCACCTATGACCTGGAGGTTTTCCTGGGCGGGCCCGGAGAGACCCGCCTGGGTTTCGTCGGGGGGTATGAAGGCCTGGAAATCGGCCAAGGGGGCGGGGCCATCCGTTTGCCCGAAGACTTTTTCCCCGGGCTACTGCTAGATGTGTCTTTTGCCGCCGAATTCTCCAGCGGGGAGGAACTCGTCCTGGCCGGGAAAATCCTCGAT
>CAMAVQ010000146.1 GCA_945861755.1 Gemmatimonas phototrophica | reverse complement strand
GACCCACCAAACGCTCCCCATCCCGGGCAAAGGCCACCATCGACGGCGTCGTCCGACCCCCCTCCGCATTGGCGATCACCACCGGCTCTCCACCCTCCATCACCGCCACACAAGAATTGGTCGTCCCCAAATCAATCCCGATTACCTTGTTAGCCATTTTTCCCTCCGGTCTTGCTGACCACAACGCGCGCAGGCCGCACTACCTTGTCGCGCAGGCGATATCCCTTTTCCATTTCTTCCACCACCGTGCCCGAGGGCAGGTCGGGGCGTTCTACTTCGAGCAGGGCTTCGTGCCAAACCGGATCGAAGAGCTGCCCGATGGCCTGGACTTCTTCGAGCCCGTACCCCCGCAGCGCTTCCTGGAGTTGGGCGTAGATCAGCTCCACCCCCTGCTTAAAAGCCTCGACCGTGGCATTCTCCTGAGCCAGGGCGCGGCGCATGTTGTCCATGACCGGGGCGATTTGCAAGAGCACATCCCGCAGGGTTTCCTCGCGGGTTTCGCTGCGCATCTTGGCCGTGCGTTTGCGATAGTTATCCAGCTCGGCGGCGGCCCGCAGATAGCGGTCGTAATGCTCGGCCGCTTGGGCCTGGACCTCTGCTAACGCCTTGGCTGCATCTTCGGCGGCCGGCAGGGCACCTGGGACTTCGGTCTCGCCCGCCATCTCGTTGTCTGCTTCCGGGCGGATGTTGTCGCTGGTCGTTTCGCTCATAACCTCGGCAGGTAGGTCAAATAGAAACCCGCTCCCGGCTACCGGAAAGGGCCGGAGCACCGGAGCGGAAAACGGACTGTTGGGGGGGATAGGACCTGGAGGACCAACTCGGGTTCATTCGTTAGCCCACGAACTCCACAGCCCGGCAGGCCATATAGTTCACCAGCGCTGCCACCCGCTCATAGGGCATACGTGTGGGGCCGATGACCCCGATGATCCCCACCGCGCCGTCCACCTCGTAACTGGCCGTCACCAGGCTGCACAACTGCATTTCCTGCGCCTCGTGCTCGCGGCCGATGGTGACCACCATGCCCTGGCGCCGCTGGAGCATCTGGGCCAGGATCTCCTTCTTCTCGACCAGGTCGACCAGGTCCGCCATGCGCAGGGGATCGCGAAATTCGGGCTGCAGGCAGATATTGCGGGTACCGGCCACGTGTAAACCGCCTGGCCCCGCGCTCGTGAGACCCTCGATCTCCTCGCTGATCACCCGCAGCAACTGCGGATCACCTGTTTCTACCGAGGCCAAACGCTCGCGCATGGAGGCACGGATCTGGGCCATGGTCAGCCCGTGCAGGCGCTGGTTGATCTGGGCACTGAGGATCTCCAGGTCGCGCTGCGAGGTGGACGAGTCCACCTCGATCACCAGGCTCTTGACGCTGCCCTGGTGGATGGTCAGCACCAGGAGGAGGCGCTGCTCGCTGAGCTTGACCAGTTCCACCTTGTGGAAGATACCCTGCTCGAAAGCAGGGGCCATAACCAGCCCCAGTTGGTTGGACACCTGGCCGATGATCTTGGCCAATTGGCCGAGAATGTCGTCCACTCCGCCTTCGGGGAGTTGGTCGGTCAGATGTTGCCTGAGTTGGGCATCTTCGCCTTCGGGCAAGGCGCAGTCCCGGTCCACGCACTGCTCCACATAGTGTCGGTAGCCCCTGTCGGTGGGGATGCGGCCTGCCGAGGTATGGGGCTGGTGCAGGTACTCTTTTTCTTCGAGGGCGACCAAGGCGCTGCGGATGGTGGCGGCGCTGATGCCCAGGGTCTCCCGGTCTAACAGAGTACGCGAACCCACCGGCACCCCGAGCGCGACATAGGACTTGACCAGGGCCTGTAGTACCTGCCATTCACGCCACGACAACATTTCGTTCTGCATAGGGTTCTCGACCGCCTCCCGCTGCCTTCGCAGCCGCGGGCAAACATTGGACAAGCTATTGCAAATAATGGGTATGTCTCAGATTTACAAGATGGAGGCCGACCTGCTTCTTGTCAAGGGCATCACCGCTCTCATGATCCGACCTAAGGCGCGATCCGGCCAAGGGCCTGCACCACCTCATCATGGCTCAAAAATAAAAAAGGGCGATGCTTGCGGCATCGCCCCTGCGTTCGAATCGAAGAAATCCTTTCAGGCCAGCTGATCTACCACGCGTTCGGCCGTGGCCTTGCGCACCTCGGGACTCTGGTAAAAACCGCTGCTCACCCGCTGGCGGGCCCGCTCGACCTCGGCCTTGCGGACTTCGGGAAGCTGATTGACCTGCTGGCGAGCCCCCCTGGCCTGGGCCAAGTCAGCGGCGACTTCTTTGAAACCGCCAGACTGGAGCAGGGTGCCGGCAATCTGCTTGCGGACTTCAGGGGTATGGTAAAAACCAGACTGCACCCGGGCACGCACTTCTTCGAGACGGCCGATGTTGGCGTCTTCAGAGGCGGCCTTGGCCTTGGCGACCAAATCAGCCACCCCCTGGGTATCAGTGGAGATCTCCACCACATCGCCGCCGCGGGCAGGTGCTTTTTTAGCCTCAGCCGCATCCACCCGTTTAGCACTTTGTGGCGTCTTGGGCTGCTGAGATAAACCGTCTATACGCATTGGGCATCACCTCGTCGCGGATCTGGGGGGACCCGCCTCTTATATATATCGGCGCCGCTTCTCAATAGTTTAATGTATAATTGACGGTGAAGCTCTGTCCAGTCAAATTTGGCCCCTCAGCGGACCCGGTCGATGAAGCGGGCTTCGCTCAGCTTGGTGGTTTGATAGCCCCGCAGCGACCTTTGCCCCTGCTGAAACTGCCGCATTTCCTCGCGAGTCCGTTCCAGCAGCCCCTGGACCGCCGCTTCATTGTTGCGGCGCAGTTCCTGGGTTTCGGTGATGATCCGGCGCAACTGCTCGCGCTGCCTCAACTCCTCGTGCGAATCCCCGGCCGCTGGGCGGCCCGCCTGGCGCAGACGGATCCGGTCCATCAGCCGGCGCATGCGTTGGAAGGAGCTGCCCAGTCCCTCCAGATCCTCTCGGGCGATGTAGTCGCGCTGCTCCAAGCCCAGCTGGTACATGGCGCGGTAGTCGGCGCAGTCCTCATTAAAATGATCGGCTCGTGGTTCCGATGCGTCCATGACCTTCACCCTGTGATTGCCACCCGGGGCTGGAGATGCTGTGGTACCTCGGACTCGGCTGCCGGCTCGATCTGGGGGCCCGCCACCTTTTCCCAGGCCTCCAACAAGCCACCCATCAGTTGGGCCACCTCCTTGATTGCGCCCGGGTCCATATCCACATTGGCGCGCACCAGCCGGCGGTAGCAGTAGAGGTAAAGTCGCTGGAGGTTGAGGGCCAACTCGTTGCCCTTGGCCAGCATATCCTGGTCGAGGGCGTAGAGTAATTCGAGCACGATATCCTGAGCCCTGATCAGGCTCTTGCCCTTGCCTTCCATGTCCTTCTGTTCGAGCTGGATGAGGGCTTTCTTCATGAAACGGATCGCCCCCTGGTAGAGCATGATGATGAGTTTGCCCTTGTTGGCGGTCTTGATCTGGACCTGGCTGTACTGCAAGTGAGCGTTGCGGTTCATACCCCCCTTATACTTCCTGCACGGTGGCGAATATGGTACTGCGGCTCAACCAGAACTGCCTATCTCGACAGGCCGGCCAGCTGCTGAGTGAGAAAACTGCCCTGCGACTGCATTGAAGACAGAGTGCCCTCCAGAGCGGCGAACTTACTCACCAATCCCTGGCGCTTCACTTCCACCCGCCGGGTCAGGGCGGCATTCTGGACATCTAGGTCCTTGATGGTATCGTCGAGGGACTGGATCTTGGTCTTGAGGGTACCGGTGAAGGTGTCGGTGATGAAGCTCAGGTCGTCGGTCAGCAGCCGGGCCACGCCGTGGACCAGTTTCACCTGGCCGAGTTCGGCCCCGCTTTCGGCCAGCTGGTCCGGGGTCAGGGCCACCCGCAGGGATAGGCCCTCGACATGTTCCTCACCGATGGCCCCGGTGAGGATGCGCCCGAAACCGTCCGCCTTTTCGTTGTTGATGGTGCCGGCTGCATCGGCGCCGGCATAGTCGCCGGCGGTCAACCCCAGCTGATCCACACTCTGCGAAATGCTGAACCCGTTGCGAGAGCCAAAAGAGGTGTGGCGCAGGGCCAGCTTGCCGTCCTGATTGGCAGCGGTGATCTCGATGCGGGGCCGCCCCTCCTCCTCCGCCTCGATGCTGCCCAGATCCAGGCTGCCGCCCCCCTCTTTGGCCTCGATCAGGGTGAGGGTCATCTTGCTCTCGCCGACCTGGTTGTCGGTCGCCACGATTTTACCCTGCGCGTCAACCGAGACGCTGATACCACCGCCAAAAGTATTGCGCACCTCGCCGAGCAGGTCAGCGACGGTTTGGGTGTCGGGGTTAGTGACGGTGTACACGCTGGCCACCGCCGAACCCTTGTGGGTGGTGCCGTTGATACGAATGGTATCGCCGGCTATCACCCCGGCACCAAAG
The DNA here is from genome assembly GCA_945861755.1 of Gemmatimonas phototrophica. Taxonomy (GTDB): domain Bacteria; phylum Latescibacterota; class UBA2968; order UBA8231; family UBA8231; genus SICG01. The sequence goes on along the minus strand of CAMAVQ010000146.1, from coordinate 5,026 downwards.
ATCTGCGCAAAGGTGGTGCTGGCGCTGATCGGTGTGGTGCCGTCGGTGGTGTTGCCCGCCGTGCCGCGTCGGACCTCGGCCACCTCGCTGGCCAACCCCTCGTTGATCTTGTTGACGACCTGGTTGAGATTGTCGCCTGCCAGCAGACGGATGAGGCCCTTGCGGCCGGAGGCCTTGTCGGTGATGGTCAGGGTCTGGTCCTGGGCCAGGCCACCGCCCAGCTCAACTGTCCCTTGTACCAGGGCCTGCTCGGGGGCCTTGGTGACCTTGACGGCATAGGATCCCGGCTTGCTCTTCTTGTTGCTGGAGATGAACTCGATCTTGTCTTGGGTGGTGGTGCCCTGCGAAACGAAGAGCCGACGCACCCCATCCAGGTCCTTGGCCAGCGCCTCATCCACCTTGCCATTATCGAGATTGAGGGTGCCATTGCGGTCGAACGAGATGCCGATCATCACCAGAGAGTCGAATTCCCCGGTCAGGCCATCCACCTGGCTGGAGATCAACCCCCGCAGCCGCGACTGCAGACCGAGCAGGGTGGCGTCGCCCGAAAGCGGACTGCCTTTCTGGGTTCTAGGGTCGAGCAGAAACTGATCGTTGATCATCTTCATCGAGGTGTTGAACTGATCCACGAAACCCTTGATGTTGGCCTTGAGGTCGGCGGTGTCGTCTTTGGTGATGGTGATGATGGTGTTCTTGCCTTCTTCAGCCTGTTTCAGATTGAGCGTCACTCCCTCCACGGCGTCGGCGACCGTATTGGTGTCGCGACTGAGGGTGATGCCGTTGATGCGGAACTTGGCGTCCTGACCGGCCTGCAATTCGGCCGAGCGGGAATCCAGCCCCTGGGTGGTCACGCTTTGGGACCCCAGGTCGAGCACGCCGCCCCCCTCGTTGTTGGCCACCAGGCTGAGGCTCAGCGAACTCTTGCCGTTGGTCTTATCGAGCACGGCGATGCGGCCGGCCGCGTCCACCGAAGCGCTCAAGCCTCCGCCAAAGGCCTGCTCGATGTTGGTGAGCAGGTTCTGAAGTTTCAGATTCGTGCTGGTCAGAGAAAAGGTGGTGTTCACGGCCTCCCCGCTGTGGCTGGTGCCGCTGATCGTAATGGTGTCGCCGGCCTGGACTCCGGACCCCACCAGATCGGCAAAACGACTATCGGCATTTACCGTGGTGGCCGCGCTCATGATGCCCAACCCGGCGAGCGCGCCGCCGCTGTCCTCGAACTGGGTGGTGCCGGAGATTTCCAGCTTGAAAGTGGCCGGACTGGTGGCCGTGACCTGGGCGCTCACCCCGGAGATGGCGGCATTGTTGATCTTGTCGCGGATGCTCTCCAGCGAGTCGGATGCCAGGTCAATGGCAACAGCCTGTCCACCGATGGTCACGCTGCCGGCAGCACTCGAGCCGTTCAGGGTGCCGACCACATCGCTGCTGCTGCCCAGTTCGCCACTGCTGACGGTGGCCCCCTGCACATTGAGCAGGTCGCCCCGCTCCTTGAGCGCCGCACTGCTGGTCAACACTTGGGCCACGCTGGTGAAGTTGCTGTTGGAGCCCACCACCATGCCGAGGGCTTCGAGGGCATTGTTGGCGTCGACAAAATCAGTGGTGCCGGCCACCTGCAACTGAAAGACGGTCTTCCCGTCCTTGTCGGCGGAACTGGCGATGCCGGCGCTGACTCCGGCGATGCCGGCGGTGTTGATCTTGCCCTGGATGGAAGTCAGAGTGTCGGTAGTCAGGTCAACGGCGATGGCCTGACCGGCGATGGTGACGGTCCCCGCCGGTCCTGCGGACAGGCCGAGCAGCGCCCCCAGGGAAGTGGTGGTGCTGCTGAAAGAGTCGCTCTGGGCACCCTGGGCGACCTGATCGGCGATGTTGCCTTCGTTGTCGAGCACACCGAGGGCTTCGAGCGTGCCGCTGACGTCGGAGAATTGGTCGGTGCCCTCAATCTGCAGCCGGTGGCGGGTGAGCCCGCCTTCCACCTGGGAGACCACACTGGCAGTGACCCCGGAAATACCGGCGTTGTTGATCTTGTCGCGGATGGCTTCGAGCGAATCAGTGGTCAGGTCGATCTGGACCCCGGTGCCACCGATAGTCACCATGCCTGAGGGTGGATCGTCAAGTCCCAACTGGGTGCCCACCGCCTGGGTCGCAACCAGGAAACGGGAACTGCGGGCGCCGGTGACAAAGGCACTTTTGGTGTGGGTGGTGCTGGAGGTGAAACCCAGCGACTGGAGCACATCGGTGGCGCTGGCATCCTTGAGGTCAAAACCATCGGCGCCCACTGACTTGGCCGTCAGGATGAGCCGGTTGTCCTGGGGGGTGACGCTGAGGATCTGGGCGCTGACGCCGGCGTCCGCCTCATTGATGGCCTGCCGGATGTCGGTCAGGTCATCGATGGCCTTGACCTGGATGCTCTTGCCGTTGACGACGAATTCGCCACTCAGTCCCAGGCCGGAGGAAAGACTAGAAAAAGAACGCGAGGACAGGCTCCTGGCCTGGGCCAGGGCCATGACCTCGACGTTGAAGGTGCCGGACGCCGCTTGGGTGGTGGCAGTCACCCCGAGCCGGCCGGTGTCGCTGGACTGGGCCTTGACAATCGAGAAGAGTTTGTCATCCGCCAGCTTTTCGACCGTCCCTTTCAGCGAAAGGAGCCCGGCGTTAATACTCCGGAAGACCTCCTTCTGCCCATTGAGACCGGCCTGCTTGGCCGTATTGAGCGTGATGGGTCTTTTTTCAAGATCCGTCAGCTGGGTGATGATACTCTGGGTGTCCAGCCCCGAACCCAGACCCGAAAAAGTGATGCCATTTGCCATCTCAGCCTACCCTAATCTCAAGGCTATCCCAGCACGGTTTTCTGCGTCCTTGCGCTGCTTCAGACCTGATCGTCGATCAACAACCCGACGATCTTGTTCATGCTGATGTTGGCCTCCATCAGCTGTTTGGGCGGAATCTGCTTGACCACTTCCCCGGTGTTATTGTCCGTGATGCGCACCACCATGGTGCCGGTGGTTTCGTCTACCGAGACCGACAGATCGCTGCTCTGCTGCTGCAGCGCCTTGTGCAACTCGGCGGCCGCCTGCTTCACCTCCTGCGCCTGGACCTCGGGAGCAGTGGGCGTTGCCTGACTTTCGCTTGAATCAGGATCGGCAGGTGGCTGGGGATCCCGGGATTTTGCCCTGACGGCCTCACGGGAGACGGCCTCTGGAATTTTCATTGCCTGACTTATGCCTTCCATTTCCTCATTACCTCACTTCGGGAGATACCGCGCTACAGCCTCACCTCATTCCACTGTGCCCCCATCGTCTTGGCAGCCGGAACAGGGGCGCCACCAGTGGTGGCGCCCCCCGTCCGCTCTTTTATAACTCTACCTGGTTCTAACCCACCCCCCTGACCTACCTCAGCAGTGCCAGGGCATTCTGAGGCAGGACGTTGGCCTGAGCCAGCATGGCGGTGGCCGCCTGCGAAAGGATCTGCGAGCGGGTGAAATCGCTCACTTCACTGGCGATGTCGGCGTCGCTGATCGCCGACTCCGAAGCCGTGATATTCTCGACTTCGTTCTCGGTGTAGGCGACCGCAAAGCCCAGGCGGTTCTGGAACGCGCCCAGGGTGCCGCGCTGCTTAGCTACCTGGCCAATGGCCTGGTCGATGGAGGTGAGCGCCGTACGGGCGGTGGAAATGGTGGCGATGGCGGTGCTGCTCAGGTTGAGCGTGGCACCGGTAGCTTTCATGTCGCCGATGCTGACCTCGAGCCGGTTGAAAGCCCGGTCCGTGGGGCCCACCTGGAAGGAACCGCCGGTGCCCACGCTGACGATGATGGTCTGGGTATCCAAGTCGCCATCGGTATAGGAACCGGTGGCCCCGCCGACATTGGCACCGGCCAGGGTCACCTGAACGCCGAGGCGGTCGAAATTGGCAACGAACTGGGTCCCGGTGGCGATCACGTCGCCGTCGAGGATTTGCCCGACGCTGATGGTCTGGGAAACCGTGCCGTTGCCCAGGGTGATGCTGCTGTCCCCAGTCGAATCCTGGAAGGTATAGGTACCCGTCTGCGCTCCGGAGATGGCAACCTGGGTCACCCCGCTGGTATTACTGGCGGTGACCGCCGTTGAGGCCCCAGCCACCGCGTTGCCGTAGCCGGTCAACAGGGTCTGGTTGTTGTAGGTGGTAGCTGAGGCGATACGGTCGATTTCGCCCGCTAGCTGCCCGAACTCATTCTGTAAGGCTTCGCGGTTGGAATCGGTGAAGGTCGAGTTGCCCGACTGGGCGGCCAGCTCGCGCATTCGCACCAAGATGCCGTTGACTTCGTTCAACGAACCTTCCGCGGTCTGCAGCAGATTACTGGCCTGCTCGGCGTTGTTGATGGTGGCCTTCAAACCCGAAATTTCGGCACGCATGCCTTCGCGCACCGACAGGCCGGCAGCGTCATCCGAAGCGCGGTTGAGCCGCAACCCCGCAGATAGGCGCTCCTGCTTCATGGACAGGATCTTGGTATTGTTGTTCAGGTGCCGCCGGGCATTCAGGGCAGCTATATTTGTATTTACACGAAGCGGCATGTAATCGAACCTCCTTGTTTATTTTTTGTTATCGGCATCCCTGCCGGTTTCGTTTGCCTCGTTCCCCAACGCGGCATTCGCTTTTCCGATCGATCCTTTGTCAAACAGTCCCCAGTAATATTGCCGTCCACCTCCTTCAGCTCTCTGGCCGAATAAAAGATACAACTGGATTGTATCTTTTGGATTGTATCTTTTATCCTTATCGGCACCGGCTTCAGCGAGCTTTAGTCTTTTCTCCAAAGCCCATCCCCGGAGCCCGCTCGGGCCCCGGGGTCGCCGGCCTTATTCTATAATATCGTCCGCAGCGGGACTTTCTTTATCTTTCTCTATTGCCTGAGCAGGACCATGACCGATTGAGGGGCACTGTTGGCCTGGGCCAGCATGGCCGTGCCCGCCTGGGTCAGGATCTGGGTGCGGGTGAAGGCCGAGACTTCGGTCGCCATGTCCGCATCGCGCACGGTGGCCTCGGAGTTGGTGTTTCC
>CAMAVQ010000145.1 GCA_945861755.1 Gemmatimonas phototrophica | reverse complement strand
GCAAGGGCATTTGCAGCCCGGTGGTGGTGTTCACATGGCTGAAGCTGCAGACCCGGGTCTGTGGGTGATATGGTCTTCGACAAGTTGCAGGATTTCGGCCTTGCTGGTCACCGGCGTCGGCAGGTGGAGCTGCCGCACCCGGACCCCCTGCTGCTGCCAAGGCGGCGACGAACCCTTTGAAGAATACGCGTCGTTCCATGCGGGGAATCCTACCTCTTCCATCCAATCACAATGGAGTGCTCGGTGTCGACTTGACGGATCTCCATGCCCCGGAAGCCCACCTCTGCCATCAGGGACATGATCTCCCCGCCGGTGCGCTGGTCCCCGGGCGTGCCGCTCAAGAGGCCGAACCACTGGAACACGGCGAGTAGCGAGCCGCTCTTGTCCTCGTTGAGCAAAAACTCCATCGCTAGGACTGGACCGCCGACCGGCAACGCCTCGTAGCAGCGCCGCAGCAAGAGCAGACAGCGCTCGTCGTCCCAATCGTGGATGATGTGGGACATAAAAAAGACTTCCGCCCCTTCCGGGTACGGATCGGCGAAGAAATCCCCGCAGACGAACTGCACCCGCGCCGATGCGCCGGACGCCCTGATCGCCTCCACGGCCGATTCCTGGCTGTAGGGCAGATCGAAGATGATGCCGCGCAGTCCGGGATACTGGGCGGTGAGTCCGACCAAGATTCCCCCGGTGGCGCCGCCCAGATCGACCACCAGCCGATAAGGGCTAAAGTCAAAGGCCCGAGCCAGGGCCTCGCCCCAGAGGATGCGCCAGTTGTGGCGCTGGGGAACATGGGCGGTCACCCCCGGCGCGCCCTGGGGGTTCTTGAGCCAGTCGGGCAGTTCATCCTCTACGGGTTGATTGGTCAACGCCGCCTGTTTCAGGTGGTCATAGTCTTTGTCCTCTCCCGGTGCCGGAATCTTGGGCCGGCGGCGCGCCCGCCCGCCTTCGAGGACGAACTCGCGCTGGATGTCATAGATATAGTACCGGCCCTGCGCTACCCCCACGATCCCCATACAGGCATTGGCCGCCAGGAGAATGGCCACCGGCCTTTTCTGGAGCCCGGTCCGTTGGCAGACCTCTTCGATGGAAGCCGGCCCCTCGCGCAAGGCTTCGTAGAGCCCCAGGTCCTCTGACAAGAGCGCGGCCTTTTCCGCCCGCCAGACGTGGTGCATCTTGTAGAAGACAAAGGGATCAGGACCGCTGCGACCGTCAAACATCATTGCTTTTCCTCCTTGCCTTTGCCATAGACAGCCTCGCGCAACCCTTTGATATAGCCGACGGCAAAGAAACGCGCTATAGTGAGTTCGTCCTTGTAATCGTCATCCCCCATCTTCGGGTAGTGGTCTGGCCGCATCACCCCTTCGTACCCGACCTCGCGGTACGCCCTCAGGCATTCCAGCAGGTCCGTCTGCCCATCGTCGTGAAAGGTCTCGACGAACTGTTCCGGCGTGCCCCGCACGTCGCGGAAGTGGACGAAGTGGATGCTGCCCTGTTTGCCAAAATGGCGGATCACCGAGGGCAAATCATCGGTCATCAAGGCGAAGTTGCCCTGGCATAGGCCGATGCCATTCATCGGACTGGGGACCAGATCGATCAGCCGCTGGTAGTTCTCGATCGTGCTCATGATGCGGGCGACACCGCGGATCGGGGAGAGCGGCGGGTCGTCGGGATGCATCGCCATCTTGACCTCGGCCTTTTCGGCGACCGGCACCACGCGTTCGAGGAAATACTTGAGATTCGCCCACTGCTCTTCTTCGGTGACAATCCCGTGTTTGGTCAGGGCTTTGTCGGGCAGCTGTGTATGATCGTACCCGGACACCTGCGCACCGGCGCGGCTAGGGATATTGTACGCCGTGCGGATCACCCCGAGAATGGGCATCCACATGCTGCACCACACCGGGATCTTGAGGGCCCCCATACTCCGCAGGAAGGCGCAGATGACTTCGATCTCCTCATCCCGCCCGGGCAATCCCAGTTTGATCTTTTCCATCGGCGGTCGGCCCTCGATTACCGCCATTTTCATGTCGATCTTTTCGAAGCCCTCCTTGGCCCGCTTCAGGGCGGCATAGCCCCAGGGCTGCTGGTCCTCACTGGCGTTGGGGATGGTCTGGAGATCGGGATAATACACGGCGTGGTCGACCCCGCACTGCTTCATCAGGGTCACGGTGAGACTCGGTTCAGGGGCGGCGACATAGGCGAGCTTGATCATGGGTGTTTTCCTTTTGTCTAGAGTACACGAATGGAACTGCGTGAGGTGACGCCCTTCACCGGCGCATAATCGGGCATGGGCAATGGGCCGGCAGCCTGGGTGCAGAGGGTGCAGGGGTGGCAGTCCTGGGTTTGGGCCTGGGGCACCAGCACCTGGTCGAGCCACTTCAGGAAGAGTTGGTACCGCCGCTCCACTTCGGCCGGCGGGGTGTCCAGACTGCCCAGGTCGTAGTGCGGGCTGCTGTTCTCCACCGCAAAGGGGCAGGCATGGTAGCGGCCACGGGTGGTGGCCACCGGGAAACAGCGGGGGCAGCCGTGGTCGAAATCGCCGCGCTGCCGCAGCTGGTCCCGCCCCCACTGCTGGGCCCGGCCCACCTCTACCAGATCGGGGTGGCCGGCAAAGATCCGGCCTGGGTGGCCCCCGGCGTACTCGGCCAGTTGGCGCAGGGCCGCGGGGGGAATAGGCTCGGCCTGGGTGCCGGTGAGGATGGAATAGTTCAGCACGCAGCAGGTGTGGTCGTCGGCCTCAAGTAATTCGAGCAGCCGGGCCGACTGGACCCCGTTGCTGAACAAGGTGAAACGGCCGACAAACCCCCGCTGTCGCAGCTGGGCAAAGGCCCAGCCCAGGTTGGCCGAGAGCAAGGTGGGTTCTCCGCCGTAAACCTTGAGCTGGGCCTGGGGATGTAACAATGCCATCAACCCGTCCAGCAGCGCCTCGTCCACCTCGGCCATCCAGCCCCGAGGACTGCCGAAGACCACGCAGAAATCACATTCGCGGTTGCACAGCGAGCCAAAGTAGAGGTGGATCTCGGGCAGGCGGCCCTCCCCCGGTTCCCAGGAGGGTTTCTGATCCTCGAAAGGTGGGAATACCGCGTGCAGGTCCGGTGTCTCTTCGCTCATAGACAGTTGGGCATCATCCAGGGGAAAGGTGTGCTTATTAGGAAAGATAGTGCTGGTCACCGGCCGCCCGCAGCCGCTGGGCGGCCAATTCGGGGGTCAGGTCGCGCTGGGGCATAGCCAGCAGTTCGTAGCCCACCATGAACTTCTTGACCGCCGCCGAGCGCAGCAGGGGCGGGTACGCGTGCAAATGCAGATGCCAGGCCGGGTAGTCGCCCCCGTCGGTGGGGGTCTGATGGAAACCCAGCGAATAGGGGAAGGAGGTAGAGAACAGGTTGTCGTAGCGGGTCAACATCTGCTGCAAGAGCCCGGCCAATGCCCCGATCTCTTCGTCCTGGAGTTCGGTCAGCGAACCCAGATGCCGCCGGCTGGCCAGCAGGATCTCAAAGGGCCAGACCGCCCAGAAAGGCACCACTGCCACAAAGTGCTCATTGGCCGCCACCACCCGCACCCCTTCCCGCTCCTCGGCATTTAGGTAATCGCACAAGAGGCAGCTGCCCTGCGCCTGATGGTAGGCATTCTGGGCCGCCAACTCCTTGGCCGGCTCGTTGGGCAGCTGCTGCCCGGCCCAGATCTGGCTGTGGGGATGGGGGTTGGAGCAGCCCATCACCGCGCCCTTGTTCTCGAAGACCTGCACGTAGTTGACAAAGGGCAGCCGGCCCAGTTCCGCGGTCTGCTCGGCCCAGGTGTGAATCACCGCTTCCACCGCCGGCAGAGACAGCTGGGGCAGGGTCAAGTCGTGGCGCGGCGAGAAACACACCACCCGGCACAATCCCGCCGCTGCTTCAGCCCGGAAGAGCGGCGAGTCCAACCCCGCGGGCGGCGTTCCTTCCTCTGCAAGGGGCAGCAGCGCGGCGAAGTCGTTGTCGAAAACGAAGGTGGAGGTGTAGTCCGGATTGCGCGCCCCTCCAGCCCGCGTATTGCGCGGGCACAGATAACAATCAGGGTCGTACGCCGGAGGCAGGGCGGTGAGATCGGGCTCCACCTGGCCCTGCCAGGGCCGCAGAGCCCGGTGGGGCGAGACCAAGACCCATTCCCCGGTGAGCGGATTGAAACGGCGGTGGGGCTGAGCGTAGAGGTCCATCAGAGGATACGCGCCCCTGCCGAGGCCTGGCAGACATAAACCTCGCCCTGCAGGCCGGTGGCCTTGGCGTAGCGGGCGGCCAGGGCCTCGCCGAAGGCACCAGTGGCCCCTGCCTCGACCAGGTTGACAGTGCAGCCGCCGAAACCGGCCCCGGTCAGGCGCGCCCCATAGCAACCGGGCAACTGCTGGGCCGCCGCGACCATGGCGTCCAGCTCTGGACAGGAGACCTCGTACAGGTCGCGCAGGCTGGCGTGGCACTCGTTCATCAGCACCCCAAAACCAGCCGCATCCCCCTGCTTCAGGAGCGCCTCTCCCACCTGGGTCCGCTCGCACTCCTCCACCACATGCCGAGCGCGCTGGGCGACCTTTTCCGGCAGCAGGCCGAGGTGGCGCTCGAAGTCGCTCACTGCCACGTCGCGCAGGGCGCGGATGCCCGGCAGGCGGGTGGAGAGCAGGCGCACCGCCTCCTCGCACTGGGCCCGGCGCTCGTTGTACGCACTGCTGCCCAGTTCGCGGCGCACACAGGTGTTGGCGATGACGATGGCGGTGCCGGCTGGCACCGACACCTTTTCCCAAGTCAACGCCCGGCAGTCGAGCAGCAAAGCCTGGCCGGCCTGGCCGCAGGCCGAGGCAAACTGGTCCATGATCCCACAATTGACCCCCACGTATTTGTTTTCGGCCCGCTGGCAAAGCAGGGCCAATTCCATGGGCGGCAGGGACCAGCCCCCCAACTGCTGGAAGGCCATGGCAAAGGCCATCTCCACTGAGGCCGAGGAACTCAGCCCAGCGGCGCGCGGTACCGTGGAGGCGTACACCGCACGAAGACCTCGCACCTCCAGGCCGCGCTCCCGCAGGGCCCAGGCCACCCCGCCCGGATAACGCGCCCAGGCTTGGGCGGGCGGGTGCTCCAGGTCGTTCAGGGCCAGCACCGCTTCCTCTCCAAGGTCCAGCGCCTCGAGGGTCAGGGTCGGTTCATCCGTCGGCACCACCGCGACGTAGGTAGCCCGGTCGATGGCCACCGGCAACACGAAGCCGGCGTTGTAATCGATGTGTTCGCCCAGCAGATTGACCCGGCCGGGGGCACAGGCCACCAGGGCGGGCGCCTGGCCCCACCGTTCCCGGCAGCGCGCATCGAGTTTGTCGATCAGTTCCATGTCCACTCTCCTTTACTTCACCGGGGCCAGACCGTAGACCACCAGCGGGGCGGCCTTGCCCTTGAGCGCGTGTTCGCCCAGATGACTCAGCCCGGCGCGGGCCTCTTCCGTGATTCTAATGTAAACCTCTGCCGAGAGCGCCAGGGGAGAGGGCAGAGTCCGGGTCACTTGCTCCAGGCGGGCGGCAATATTAACCGCGTCCCCGATCACCGTATACTCCAGACGCTCGGGGGAACCGACATTCCCGGCGATCACCTGGCCGTAGTGCAGGCCGATGCCGTTGTCCACCGCCGGCAGCTGGCGGGCGGCCAGCTCGCGGTTGATCACCTCCAGGATGCGGCGGATGGCCCGGGCCGCATCGAGGGCGTCCTGGCAGGGGTTGGTGCCGCCCCCCAGGCCAAACACCGCCATGGCCGCGTCGCCGATGAACTTGTCCACCTCGCCGCCGCAGCGGTGGATCTCCTCGACAACCAGCGAAAAATACTGGTTGAGGATCTCCACTACCTCGTGGGGGGTGCAGCGTTCGGACAGCGGGGTGAAGTTTCGCAAATCGGTGAAGAGGATCGCCACCTCCACCTCCCGACCCCCCAGGTCGGCGCCCCCGGCCTGGCCGAGAATCTGGCTGGCCACGGTGCTGTTCACATACTTGCCGAAGATGGTCTTGATCCGCTCCCGCTCCTTGAGGCCGGCGATCATCTCGTTGGTGCGCTCGGCGATCAGGCTGAACTCGTCGTTGCTGACCACCGGCACTGAGGCATTGTAGTTCCCCTGCTGGACACTGCCCAGCGCCCCCAGTTGCAGGTCGAACATCAATTGCAGATTCCGGCTGTACTTGCGCATGACGATCAGGGTGCCAGCAAGTAAGGTGGCAAATACAAAAACGATCTCCTGCACAATCCAGATGAACTCGAAATGTTCCCCGCTGGCGTAGCGCTCGATGACAAACTGGAAATCCTTGTAGATCAGCAACAGCAATACCACGGCGATCAGACCCACACACAGGGCGATGAAGCCGAGAAACTTGGTGGAGATGGAGAGGAAACGACCGCGCTTGAAGACGTTGATGCCGGCGTCCGCCGACAGGCGGCGGACGAGGTCGCGCTCCACGTCCAGGGCCAGGCTGGTAGAGGTGAACATGCCCAGGGTAGCGCAGGCCAGCACCACCTTGAGGCCGCTGCCGGGGGGAAAAGCGTAGTTGAGGGTATTCCAGATGGTCACCAGCAAGCCGATGGCGATCCAGCTGCAGAAATCCACCCGCAGATAATGCCAGGGCCGGCCCAGGTCCACCTCGCCGGGCCGGGCCGCTTCCTGCAGACGCAGCCGGCCGATGAGCAGCCAGCGCAGGGCAAAGCCCAGGGACAGGGCCACCGCCAGGATGGAGACCAGCTGCCCGGGTGCCAGGGATTCGATGAAAGGGCAGACCTCGGTGCCGTACACACTCAGCAGCCCAGTGCAGAGCAGGTAGAAAAGGCTGCTCTTCAGCGCCTCCCTGGCCAGCGAAGGGCGGGCTGCCGCCGCCCCTGGCTCACTCGCAATGGTCACCGATACCGCTCCTCAAAGACCCGCACCGCGCTCTGCACCGTCAGCATTCCGAGGCGCACCCGGTGGACAAAGCTGCCGTACATGCCCATTTCGGTGCCAAAGGCCAGGCCGTAGATCCGCGAGGCAAAGTCCATCAGATTTAGACCCTCACCGCGCAGATTCGCGTCGAGCCAGTACACCCCTTTCTCCGACTTCCTGAACCAGGTCTGCCCGATGGGCACCCCGCCCAGCACGTCCTCGTCCTCGGCCAGAGTGGCCCCCGCCTCGGCAATGGCCTGGATGGTGGCCCGGGCCGCCCGCTGCTCCCAGGCCTCGTCCTCTGGATTTTTCTGGTGGCGGGCCGAGAGCCAGTAATGGTCGCCCATCAATTGTGACTCGTGGATATCAAAGCTGAGTCCGGGCCGGACGCGGGCCAGCAACTGGCGGGTGACCCGCGGCTCCACCGGCGCCCAGATGGTGTCGTGGAAGCGGTTGAGGTGTAACACCTCCCCTTCTAAGCTGATGATCAGGGTGTAGGCCCGCCCCAGGTCCCCGGTGCCCTCTACCCCGGCCTGAGCCGGGGTCATGTACAGACGCCGGCCCCGCAGCGGGGCCAATACCTCAGGCCGGGTCTTCTGCAGCTCTTGCAGCTTGAGATAAAAACCCCACTGGGCGTCGTGGGTGTGAGTACCTGGCCGATTGCTGGCATACCCGTAATCCCCCACCAGGGCCAGGAGCCGGCCCTCGTCCTCGTAGAGCACCTCCCCCTCTCTTCGCAGAATCTCCTCCACCTGGGCAAAGGAGTTCAGCGCCGGCGTCTCCCCCAGCCCCAGGCTCAGGGCATGGCCATAACCGCCCAGCCCCACCGGGTCGCGGGTGGGGATCACGTATACCTGGTGGTCGGTGTGCAGTTGGTCTATGAGTTCCACTGCCGCGCTCACCCCGGCGTGTTCGGTCGAATGGCTGCCGGCGCTGATGAAGATGGCCGGCAATTTGTCGCCGCCGGCGCGCACCGCCACCACCGGCGAGCCGTCCGGGGTGCGGCCCAGCACCTGCACCGGGCGGCCCGTTTTCTCCACCCTGGCGAGTAATTCCTCGTACGTATGGTAGATCTGCATCTTCTATCTCCCGATGATGAGCCGGCGCGGGTCCACTTCTTCTCTCAATATTCGCAGGATATCCGGGTCAGGAGGAGGCGTCTGTCCGATGTGGGGTGCCTTCAGCAAGATGAAACCGGTATTTTCCTGCACCTGCTCGAAATCCACGCCCGGATGCAGGCTCTCCACCTGCATGCGCTTCGACTCCGGATCGTACCCCATGATCGCCAGGTCGGTGATCACCTTGTAGGGCCCGGTGCCCTCGGGCAATCCGGCCGCCTCGCGCGCCCCTGGCCCGCTGAGGTACCCAGGGGTGGTGAGGAAATCGAGCTTCTCGACGAAGCGCCGCCGGTCGTGCCTGGTCATCACCAGGGTGCGCCAGCAGAAGCTGGCAAAGTCATTGGCCCCGCCGCTGCCGGGCAGGCGCACACTGGGCCGGTCGTGAGGCCCGATCACCGTGGAATTGAGATTGCCGTACGCGTCCATCTGCGCCCCGCCCAGAAAAGTGTAGTCCACCATGCCCCGCTGGCAAAACTCCAGCACATCGCTCATGCTGGTGGCCATCAATCCCTGGTAGAAGGTGCGCGAATCCCCCACTGAAATGGGCATGGTGGGCAGCCGGGGGGCCAGGCCACCAGCCTCGAAGATGACAAAGAGCTGAGGGGCACTGGTCTTCTGCGCCAGCATCGCCGCCGCACAGGGGGCTCCGGTGCCCACCCCCACCGTGGTCCCGTCTTCGAGCAGGCGGGCCGCCGTGCAGATCATCAGTTCCATGGCGTTGTATTCGGCCATGCTCATCCCTTCAGCAATTCCAGATCGCGCAACTGGGCCAGGCGCGCCAGACCACCGCACTTTTCCAGGTACCCGGCAAAATCCGGCACCCCATAGATGTATTCATCGATGAAGCGGACGAACTGGGCCTCGTCCTTTTCCACCTCCAGCCATTGCCGCAGGTGCTGCTCGTCGGAAAAGTACTCCCCCGGCATATTGCCCGGATAACACCCGCCGGGCACCTCGCACACCGCGTCCACACAGAGCGAGGGGATCACCGTGAGGTGTGGGGCGCGGCGGATTTCCTCGTTGCTGATCAAGCGCTCGCAGGTAATAATCAGCCGCTTGGCCGCGCGGGCCAGGTCCAGGTCGGCCACCGTGACCCCGTAGATGCGGCAGTTGCCATAGCAGTCGCTCTCGTGTACGTGGATCAGGGCCACGTCCGGGTACAGGGCCGGCAGGGCCACCACCTTGCGCCCGGTGAAGGGACAGACCAGCTGCTTGGCCGCACTGTAGGTAAAGGTCTCGGTGCCCAGCATATTGCGCGAGAGCATGTACGGCACCCCCATGGCCGCTGCATGTAAGCGGCAGGCCAGGGCGTAATTGGTCCACTCGCAGATCTCCAACTGACCGCTCTCCACCACCCGCCGGCTGTGGGGCGACAGGCCCCGCGCCTCCAGGCCCACCACATAGGCCAGATCCACTTTGGCCAGCAGCTTCTCTCCCCCCATATTGCCGGCCGCCAGGATTTGGAAATCGTGGGTGGCAGTGTGGCCGGCAAAACTCAGGTTGCGCTTCTTTTGGCGCAATACTTCGTGCAGGGCCGCGGTGGCGATGCGGTTGGTGCCAAATCCCCCCGAGCCCAGGTAATCCCCGTCGTGCACAAAGCGGGCCACCGCCTCGCGCACCGGCATCACCTTGTCCTCCAGCGCCCGCGATTTGTGCCGGAAGAAGGCGCGGGCCTTTTCCGGGTC
>CAMAVQ010000144.1 GCA_945861755.1 Gemmatimonas phototrophica | reverse complement strand
CGCTGTTTATACCCTTTCCCAGATCCGCTCTCTGCGCGAACTGGGGCCCCAGCGTATCCCGCTGCGCCGGGCGGTCTACAGTGCGCCCAGGTCGCGGCCTCTGGCCCTGGGACTGGAGGTCCTGGTGCCCGGGGGGGGCTATTTCTACGCTGGCCAGCCGCGCCAGGGATTGGTGTTGCTGGCCCTGGCCGGCGTCGTGGTCGGCACCGGGTTGGCCACTGGCAAGAGCGGGGCAGCCGGTTGGGTGCCCCTGGCCGCCTGGGTCAAGGTGGCCTCGCTGGTCAACCTGAACGCCGAATTGAAGGGGATCAACACCGCGGCGGAAAACCGGCAGCAGGCCGGCCTATTGCCGGGAGTGCAATTTAGTTGGTCTTACTGAACTGAAGAGGAAGCGTGGGGGCCTGTCCGCGATGCGGGCAGGCTTTTTTTTTGCCCCGTGCAGCCGCTACCGTCAGCGCACGCTGGCCTGGCTGAGGGAGAAGAGATCGGCGAAGAGGAAGAAGTCGGCGAAGGTGGTCTGGCCGTCGCGGTCCAGGTCGTAGGCCGCATCCCATTCCGGCTGGTCGGCGCTGAGGC
Organism: Gemmatimonas phototrophica; assembly: GCA_945861755.1. Taxonomy (GTDB): domain Bacteria; phylum Latescibacterota; class UBA2968; order UBA8231; family UBA8231; genus SICG01. Next base: position 9,209 of record CAMAVQ010000144.1, on the reverse strand, counting down.
CCATGTGTTCGGCGAAGCGAAAGAAGTCGGCCAAATCCACCTTGCCACTGCCGTCGAAATCGCCCGGACCCGGGGCGCCTGGGGTGGTGGAGGGGCGGATGGTGACCAGCACGGTGTCCAGGCCGGCGGCGCCCTGGGCGTCGGTGGCGCGGAAGAGGATGTGGGTCTGCCCTTCGTAGCCGGCTGCCGGCAATAGGGTGGCCTGGCGCAGGGCATTGTTGATGCTGACCGGGATTTCCGGGTCGGGCGCCGCCGACCAGAGCAGGGCGCTGAGCGGCTCATCGTCGACGACAAAACTGTCCAGGGCCAACTGCAAGGGAACTCCGGCTTCCAGGGAGAGTTCGGGGAAATTCACCCTCGGCGGCGGGTTGAGCACCCGCACCTGGAGGGTATCCAAATTGCGGTGGCCGGCGCTGTCGGCGGCCTGGAGGATGAGGCTGGCGGTGCCCTTCCAGCTCGCCTCGGCGGCCAGGGTGAGGGTTTGGGAGTCGAGGGCGGCGTGCAGATGTTGGGCTGGGCCTAGGCTCCAGCTCAGGGAAGCAGCGGGCTGATCGGGGCCGGCCCACTGGTCGAGGGACAGGCGCAGGGTGTCGCCGGCAAAGAAGGCAGTGTCGGGCAGGGGCGCGATCAGCCGGGGTGGCAGTTGGACGCGCACCGAAAGGACGGTGGTGTCGGCCAGCCCGCCTGGATCGGCGGCGCGGAGCCGCAAAAATTCATTATAGGGAGACAGGGCAGAGGGGGCGAAGATCAGCAGTTGGCCGCCGACCGCGCTGACTTGCAGGCGGCGCGCCCCCAGCACGCTCCACTGCAAGGTGGCCAGGGAATCGTCGGGGTCGGCGACTAAGGACCGCAGGTCCCAGCTGAGGGTATCGCCGGCGGTGAGTACGGTGTCGGGCAGGGCACTGAGCACCGGCGGGCGGTTGACCTTGGTGACCCGCAGATGCAGGGTGTCGGCGGCGGTGGCGCCGGCGGGGTCGGTGGCGCTGAATACCAGGGTGTCGGCCCCGTAGAATTCCGGGTCTGGCCGCAGAGTGGCCAAGCCGGTCGCAGTGATGGAGATTGCGGTGCGGGTGTTCGGTCGGGCACTCCAACTCAGGCGAGTCAGGGCGTGGTCGCGGTCGGCGGCGTATTTCTTAAGATCCAGCATCAGCGAAGTGCCCTGGCGCATGGTGGTGTCGGGCAGGCTCAGCCGGGGCGGGTCGTTCACCGGGGAGACCGCGACTTGAAGCGTATCCCTGGTGATGGCGAAGCTGTGGTCGCTGACCTGGAGGGTGAGGCGGAACTGGCCGGAGGTGTCCGGGGTGGCCCGGAGTGTGAGCAACCCCCCGGCAAAGGAGTGGGAAAGGGGGCGGCCCGGAGTGAAAACCCAGCTCAGTCCGGCGAAATCGTCGTCGGGGTCAGCGACGTAGGAGCGCAGGTCTAGCACCAGGCTGTCGTCCTCGGCGAAGGACAGGGTATCGGACAGGGAGAGCCGTGGCGCGTCGTTGACTGGGGTGACCTCGATCTGGTTGGTGTCGCTGGCCTGCAAGCCGAATTGGTCCCTGGCGGTGATGGTCAGCGTATCCTTCCCGTACCAGTTGGCTTCCGGAGTGATGATGAGCTGGCTGCTTTCGGAGCGGGCCAGGATGTGGCGGCTGGAAAAGGTGAAGGTGAAGATGGTGTCGTCCGGATCGCTGACCACCGAGGAGATGGGCACGGACAAGCTCTCGTCCTCCCTGAGGACGAGGCTGGAAAAATCGACGCTGGGCGGGTCGTTGACCAGGTTGGCCACCAGCGCGGCCGAATTGGCGGTGGGCAGGTTTCCCTCGCCGCCGCCGTTCTCGTCGTCGGCGACTAGGCGGAATATTTCGTTGTCGGTGCTGGCCAGGTAGGTGAGGCCGTTAAAGGTGGCCACCCCGGCGGTGGCGGTGGCGGTGTTGAGCAGCAGGGCCCCGGTGCCGGTGGTAGTGAGGGAGATGATATCGGTGAAACTGCCGTCCACAAAGCCGCTGTCGTCCACGGCCTTGACCACGGGCTGGACCTGGAAAGGCTGGCCGCCGATCACCCCGCCGGGTTGGGTGGAGAAGAGCAGGCGGGTGGCGAGCACGTCGATGGTGAGACGGTCGGCGCTGCGGGCCACCACCCGCGAGCCGCGGCCGCCCTTGCTGGTGGCCAGGTTGCCGGTGACAAAACCCAATTTGAAGGCATGGCCTTCGACGGCGGTGGGGCTGATCAGGGCGGCGAGCATATAGTGGCGTTCCCCCCCCGCCGTGGGCAGGGGTTTGTTGCCGGCCTGGATGGTGGCCGGAGTGCCCGGGGTGAACTGATCGGTGTCGAGGGTGCCAATCTGGGTGTCGCTGTTGTCGAGCAGGGTGTCGGCACTTTCGTAGAAGCGGAAGCCAGAAAAATCGCTGCGACTCAGGCTGGTGGCGGTGTCCAGGTCGGCGATGGTGAAGGTGAGGGAGTGGATGCGGGTGGCCCCGTCGCCGGTGAAGGCTACCCGCAGCAACTGGGCTAGGCGGCCGGGGGCAGCCGTGCGCAGGCCGCTCAGGCCGCGCACATCGGCGGGGGCCAGGCGGCGCAGGCGGTGGTTGCCGCTGTCGGCCAGGTAGAGGTACCCACTGCGGTCGAGAAAGAGGCCGGCTGGATTGGCCAGCCGGGCCAGACTGGCAGCCCCGTTGTCGCCGGCATAGCCGAAATTGCCGTCCCCTGCCAGAGTGGTAATATTGCCGCTGGGGTTGACCCGGCGCAGGCGGTGGTTGAAGTAATCGGAGATGTAGAGAGCCCCGGCGCTGTCCACGGCCACGGCCTTGGGAAAGGAGAGCTGGGCGTTGGTGGGCAGGTCCCCGTCGCCGGCAAAGCCCGGGGAACCGGTGCCGGCCACCGTGCTGATGATGCCGGCCGGGCTGATGCGGCGGATTTTGTGGTTGCCGGTGTCGGCGATGTAGAGGTTGCCGGAGGCGTCCAAACACAGTCCGGTCGGGGAATTGAGCTGAGCGCTTCTCGCCGCCCCCCCGTCGCCGGACAAACCAGCGGTGCCGGTGCCGGCGAAAGTGGTGATGGAGTCTCGGGCGGCGTTGACGCGGCGGATCTTGTGGTTGCCGGTGTCGGCGATGTAGATCACCCCCGCGCTGGTGACCAGAACTCCGCCCGGGGAGTTGAGTTTGGCGCTGGCGGCTGCCCCGCTGTCACCGGTGGCACCGGCAGTACCGGTGCCGGCGACGAGGGTGATGGAGTCTCGGGCGGCGTTGACGCGGCGGATCTTGTGGTTGCCGGTATCGGCGATGTAGATCACCCCCGAGGGCGTGGCAAATACCGCACCTGGAGAGTTGAGCTTAGCGCTGGTGGGGGCGCCCCCGTCACCGGTGGCACCGGCAGTACCGGTGCCGGCGACGAGGGTGATGGAGTCTCGGGCGGCGTTGACGCGGCGGATTTTGTGGTTGCCGGTGTCGGCGATATACAGCACCCCGAGGGTGTCGCCCGTGACCCCGCCGGGAAAATTGAGCAGGGCGCTGGTGGGGGCACCGCCGTCACCAGTAGCCCCGGCCACACCTGTGCCGGCGGTGGTGGTGATGGTCTGGGCACCGGCCAGGTCAACGCCCAGCAGGACCAGGAACAGAGTCGCGCACAATGGCCGGAACAGGGTGGGAATCATCGCATCCTGGAAACGGAGGGTGTACCCAAAGTTAAAGTAAACGCGGAATGGCGCGATATAAAAAATGGGGCAATCCTACTCTATTATTATCGGGTACCTTTAAAAAAACATGAGAATCAGCTCGCGCTTCCTATGGTTGGCCCTGCTGCTGGCCCAGAGCGCCGCCGCCCAGACCCTGGTCCAGTCGCCGGCCCTGCTCAATACCATTCCCAAAGGGGCCACGGCCGCCAATCCCTATTGGCAGCATCTGGTGATCACCCTCAGCCGCGACCCGGTGCCGGGCAATGCCATCCACCTGTCCATGCCCGACGGGGTGCAGGTGGCCGACACCGACGGGGACGGCAGTGTCGAAGACGAGATCTCCATCGATGATCCCCTGGGGGGATATCAAGAGACAACGGGTAGTACCCCCTCCCAACTGATCCTGGTCAGCCCAGGGGGCGGGGGTGTTGGTCCGGTGCAGGTCCAATTTCCCATCACCACCTCGGCCAGCCCCACGGCGGCGGCGGTGGTCTACGGGCTGACCAGATTCACCCGCAGCAGCGAGCAGCCCATTCCCGCCGGCACCCTGACCCTCACCTATGCCGAGGCCAATGCCCTGGCCCTGGCCGGCTTCACCGGTCTCTTTGCCGAGGACCGGGCCGACACCACCAGCAATCTCCAGGGGAATCAGTACCCCGCCCAGGCCGCTGCTCTTTTCAGTCTGCCCCTCCCGGACCTGGTCAGCGACCAGGCCGGCAAGCTGGGCAACAACCTCATCAGACGCAGCGCAGTGCCCTTTGGCAACGGCAGCGACGGAGACGACGTGTCCTACCGTTTCTGGTTCTCGGCGCGCGACACCCTCCGGCAGGTGGACTCGACCACCGCGACCCTGGCCCGCAGTCAGGGGCAACTCCTGCAGGCCAGCGAAGGCAGCCTGGTGGTCAAAGCGCTCGACCTCAGCTCCTTGGCCGAAGGCACCTATTATCTCTACCTGACCTCCGACCTGACAGGCGGTTTCCCGCTGGCCCGCAGCCGGGGTCTGAGCGTGCGACACCGGCCGGTGGTGCTGGAGGTGGGGCGTTTCGAGAGCGGCAATGACGACTACCTGGATTCGGGGTTGCTGCGCGACTTTGATACCGGCCAGCAAGGGCGGATCGCCAGGGCCCGCAACACGGTCAGCCTGGAATTTACGGTGGCCGACTACGACGACAGCGCCTCGGTCAAAATCTTCTATGCCACCGCCGACACCCTCGACAGCACCTTTGTGCGCAGCTCGGGCACCTCGCCCAACCGGGTGATAACTGGATTGACCAGCGCCGCGCATGTGGACAGCGCGGGCAGCCTGAAAGAGGGGCGGGACACCCGCGTCAACTGGCGTATCCTCAAGAGCGATTCCACCCAGGTAGACAGCGGCGCTTACTACCTCTACGCGGTGACCACCGACGGCAAGAACCTGGCCGTGGGCCGCAGCACCCATCGCTACCGGGTCAGCCATTCCCCTTTGCTGCGCCTGGATGTGCAGCAGAGCCAGAATCTGGAAACGGGCGGCCAGACGCCCCAGCGCTACTACCCCATCACCTGGAACCAGGACAATGGGGTGAACGGGGATGTGGACCGCGACCACAGCGCCCTCATCACCCTCTACTACAGCGCTGATTCCACCTTCCAGGTGCCGGGCGGTGTCCAGGCCATTGCGAGGGCGGCGGCGGATTCGCTGCGGGACACCCATGTGATCGCCGACAGTCTGAGCGAGAACCGGGACGGCCGCCTGGACAACCAATATCTATGGGATCTGTGGACCTACACCAACCCCGATGACCGAGGGGTGCCCAGGATCGGGGTGTCTTACTATCTATACGGCGCCATCCGCGGTGGGGGCATCACCCGCCTGGTGCGCTGGGAAGATGCCGGCGGACGGGCGCGTCGGCTGGTCTTTTCCCACGCGCCCTATCTGCTGCTCAAGGCACCCCTCACCGCGTTCAGCGCTCCGGGCGGTGAGAGCTTTCAGGTGGCCTGGGAGGCGCGCGACGTGGACGACCAGGCCTCCCTGTGGGTGCTGGTCACCACCGAAGAGGCGGGAAGGGCCCTGGGCGAGACCACGACCTATGGGCAGCTGGTCGCCGATGGGCGGCCGGATTGGGTGGCCAACTCCACCGACGGGAGTCTGCAGCGCAGCACCGCCCTCAGCGAAGGGGGGAGCGCCTCCTTTGCGGTGCAGCCGGCCCGCCTGCAGCACCTGCTGGGCGGGCCCCCGGTCTGGCCAGCATCAGCGGCCTGGCCCCGGCCGGCGGACAGGGTGTACCGGGCATCGAGGTGCTGCCCGCCCATCTAGTGATGACCGCCCCACGGGATACCGTCACCTTCGAGGTGCGGCCCAACAGCGCCGGGCGGAGTGTGGACCTGGTCTCGTGTTTTCTGAGTGTGGACACCCTCTACTTCCGGGTCGTGGATCAGAACTCCAGCCGGGCCGGGGTCCAACCCTTTGCCCTGGCCTCTGGCCTGTCTGGGCTGGCGCTGGTCGATACCCTCAAGGCCGGCAGTGACAGCACCACCGCGGGCAAATGGCTCCTGGATCTGGTCTACTTTGAGCAGGGGGGTACCCAGCGTTTCGACAGCACCCAGCCCTTGGCGACCTTCAGGCTGGCGTCGAAAACCACCACGGGCACGACCCTGCTGCGCCTCGATAACTTCCGCGAACGGCAGAGTGCCCTTTACCATGATGGCAGCGAGGTGGCCCTGCTGCCGCCCAGCGAGGTGGGGCGGGTCTCCCTGGTGCCCAGGGCCACTTTGAGCGGGCAGGTAAAGCTGCAGGGGCGGACCAGAGGGTTGGCCAGGGTGACCTTCTCCCTGCGGGACCGCAACAGCCTGGTGCCGGTGAGCGATGCGCTCTTCCAGTCGGCCAACGACCAGGACACCTCCCGTATTGGGGTACAGGATTCCATCGACGCCAACGGCAACTTCAGTTTGAGTCAGGTGCCCAGCGGTGACTTTCAGTTGGCGGTGCATTTCGATCAGTACCTGGATGGCTATTATCCCGACCTGAAGATCAATCCCGGCGACCAGCTCTCCGGCATCGATCCCCTGTACCTGGCCGACGGCAGGACCCGGGCCGAGTACCTGCTGGGCGGCGACGTGACCGGGTATGTGGATACCAGCGGCGCCAGCCAGCCCGACAACCAGGTGGACCAGTTGGACGTGGATTTTGTCGTGGCCTATTTCGGGCAGCGGGTCACCTCCTCCTTTGCTGGCCGGCTGGCCGACATCGACGGGGACAGCCTGGTCTGGGTCGCAGACCTGAATATGGTGGCGGCCAATTTCAATCGGGCCGGGGTGGCGCCGGTGTACAAACCGGCCGGGGTGGCGGCGTTGGCCGAGGTAGCTCTGGAGCTGCGGGCCGGCGCACAGGACCTAGAGGCCGAGGTGGTCGCCGAGGGCTTGGAGGGGCTGAGGGCCTATGGCTTCAGGGTGGTCTACGACCCGGCCCAGCTGGTCCTGGTCGGCCCGCCAGAGAGCGAGGTCTTCGCCGGGCAGCCTGCGGTGCGGGCCCGCCGCCAGGAGCCGGGGGTGCTGTCCCTGGGCGAGGCGCTGATGGGCCGGGTTGCCGGAGTGGCCGGGCGTCAATCGCTGGTGCGGCTGCACTTTGTCCCCCAGCCTGGGGTCACCCTGGAAAAGGCAGTCCTGAGGCTAGAGGGGGTGCAGGTGGTGGATCGCGGCGGTGCCCGCGCGCTGGCCGGGGTGCAGACCTCCCTGCCTATGGCCTACCGGCTGCTGCCCAACTTCCCCAATCCCTTTAATCCGGAGACGGCGTTGCGGGTGGAACTGCCCCGGGCAGGAAGGGTGGCATTGGAGGTGTACGACGCAGCCGGGCAGCGGGTCCGTTCGCTGGTGGAGGGCTGGTTGCCGGCCGGGGTACACACTTTTACCTGGGATGGGCGGGATACACAGGGCCGGGAGCTGGGGTCGGGGGTATACCTGGCGAGGCTGAAGGCGGGCGGGGCGGAAGATCTGCGCAAGATGCTGTTGTTGAGATGATCCTCCTGTTGAGCACCTTGCTCCTGCTTGCCACCCAATCTTGGGCTCAGCCGCCGGCCTTGACGCTGGTGGCGGGGCGCGACTCGCTGGGGGTGGGGGATACCCTGGAGGTGTGGGTGGAGGTCGATGCCCACGGCCGCATGCTGACCTCGGCCAGCGCCATTGTCGCGCTGGAACCGGGTATCTTTGTCCCCCTTTCGGAGTCGCCCTTCACCGCCGGGGACTTTATGCCCGGCCAGGTCTACGACAACGCGGCGGTGGAGAACGGGGGAGAACTGCAGCTCAGTTATGTGGCGGTCAGCGGTACCGGGGAGAATGGGGGGCGGTTGGCGGCCACGGGTCGGGGGGAGTTGGGGCGTTTCCGGGTGCGGGCCGTGGCGCCCAGCGCCGGCACCTTCATCCGCTTGGTGGGCAGCGGTGCGCAGCGCTCCATCTACACCGAGGAGGACCAGCCCGGAGTGGAGCAGCGGTTTGCCCTGCCGGAGCAGGCGCTGGAGTTGCGCGTGGGAGGGCAGGCGGTGGTGGTGCAGCTTCCTGTCGAAATCCCCGTGCCCAGTCCTGTCGAGCCCGTGCTGCCAACGCCTCCTGTAGCGTTGATCGCCCCGGTCAACACCTCGCCTCGTATCCTCCCTATCGCGCCCTTGGCTGTGGCGGTGGGCGGCGAGAGCTACGGACCTCTGCTGGCCGGCTTCCTCAGCGATGCCGAAGACGAGTTCGAGGTCTTGCGGGTCGAAGTGGCAGGCGACGCGCAGGTCGCTGCCCGTATCGAGGGGGGCCGCCTGGTGGTGCGTGGTCTGCGCGCCGGCGTGGGCCTGGTACAGGTGCTGGTTGAGGACAGCGAGGGGGCTCAGGCCAGCGGCCAGGTAGAGGTCGAGGTGCGTATCGCCGGACAGGGACCTCTGCTCCGGGCCTTGCCCAGGATGGTGCTGAACGTGGGTGGGGAAAAGGTCCTGGATCTGGCGACCTATGTTTTTGATCCGGACACCCCGCTGGCAGCGCTGAGTTGGACCCTGACGCCCGAGGGAGGGGTGGAGGTCAGCTTGGCTGGCACCCAGCTGCAGTTGCGGGCCATTGCGGCCGGGCCGGCGCGGGTCGGCCTGCAGGTGGCCGATCCCGAGGGCAATAGGGCGATGGCCGCCCTGGCCCTGAAGTTGGTGGAGCCGCCGATCCCGGCGGCCCCGGCGGATACGGTTGCGGTGCCGGCAGATCCCGTGCCCGACAGTACCCTGGCAATCATTTCCCCTGATCAGGCATCCACCCCGCCGGACAGTGCGGTCATCGCCCCGCCCGACACAGCGGTGCAGAGTGGGAACGCCATATCTGTCCCACAGGCGCCCACCTTGTTAGACAGTACCGCGGCGACCCCAGCCGATACGACGGCCAGCGGGACCGATGCGCCAGCCTCGGAGGAGGACCAGGTCCAGAGCGAGGATTCGAGCGGAGTGGGTGCGGTGACCGGGGAGGCAGAAATAAGCGCGGTGGATACGGTCCAGGTCGGGGATACAGAGGTAATTCCCGCTGAGGTGGGGATCACTGAGCCGAGTGCGGTGGATACGGCCAG
>CAMAVQ010000143.1 GCA_945861755.1 Gemmatimonas phototrophica | reverse complement strand
ATTCCCTGGGAGTGTTGTTCCCCTGTTCGGGTATTCAACAATGGTGCTTAGCTCAGGCGGACGAAGAATTCAGCGATATTAGGAGGTCGTGTTAATGGCGAAGAAGAACCGGGCTCAAGAGAAACTGAAAGCAGCACTAAAGGGGGGTGGGTTTGGCGCCGACATCAACGTCACTCCTTTCGTCGATGTCATTATGGTGCTTTTGGTCTTCTTCCTGGTGATTACTCCCGTCATCCTCTTCTCTTTTAATGCTGAGTTGCCCCAGGCAGGTGCTGCGGCCTCTGCCTGGCAACCGGAAGAGGAGTTCGTCCTCACCCTCACTGATAATCACGTGCTGCAGGTAAATGGGGTCGAGGTCACCGAGGCAGGTCTGATCACCAAGATCAACGAGTTCTTTACCGAGGAGAGCAAACGGGAACGCAAGGTTATTTTTAATGGGGGCAAAAAGGCCAGTTATGAGAAGGTCATGCAACTGCTCGACCTCCTAAAGATAAACGGCATCGAATCAATCGGTATACGGTAGAGGTGGGTGATGTCAGAGGCTCAGCAGAAAGAGGGTAACGGTATACAATTCAAGATGCCGTCGTTTGTCGTCGACACCGGGCTGAGTTTTGGCCTGTCGGCGGTATTGCACATCTTGTTGCTCTTTGTCGCTGCTGAGACGACGGAAAGGTGGGGCGAAGAAGCGGTCCAAAAGGTTTCTTTTCAACCGCCTCCGCCTATCTTGCAAAAGAGTTTCGAACTGGCTAAGCGTCCGGAGATTTCCCAGGTGCAGATGGAGATGCTCCAGACGATGGCTGCCCAGCCCGAAGCTTCCACGGATGCATTCTCCCTCGCCGGCAACGCTTCGACGTCGGGCGGGGAACTGCGCGCTGGCTCTGCCGAGGTGGGCAGCGGCGCTAAGTTCGATGCCCTAGCTGGCTCGAAGGCTTCGGAACTGAACTTTGAGCAAGTCAAGATGGTCGAGCTCACCGACGGTGCCATGCCCCAGCAGGAGGCGCTCAGCCTTAAGCAGGAATTGCTCAATGTCGGCGACTTGGATATCGGCCGCTACCAGGCCATCATTATCCAGGACCCGGAGAACAAGAAGGGCATCAAGGGCTTCTTTAACATGACGGTCATTGACTACGATCTGGCCAATAAGAATGAAGATCGTTTTCCGACCGCAGTTGAGGAATTGATGCGCTACATGCGGGACCACACCAAGATCAATGCCAAGATCGAAGGCACCACCATGCGCCTGAGTGATTCCAACATCATGAAGGCACCCTTCATCTATATGACTGGCAATCAGGCCGTCGTCCAGCTGAGCGATACCGAAAAGAAAAACCTGGGTGACTACCTCAAAAATGGCGGCTTCCTCTATTCCGAGGAGATCCGCCAGAGCAATGCCACCAACGGCCTGGATGGTCAGTCCGCTGGTGTCGAGGGCACGCCCTTCGACCGGCAGTTCAAGGCCCTGATGAAGGACCCTCTGGTGTTGGGTAGCGACGGTGCTAAATGGCAGAAAGTACCCAAGATCCATCCGCTTTATACCAGCTTCTGGGATTTCGACGACGGCCCTCCTATGGGTGGTGCACCAGGCGGCAATGTCTTTGACCTGGAGATGCTGGAGTTGCGCGGTCGGGTGGCGGTGGTCTTCAGCGACCTGAACATCAGTTGGTACTGGGGCGATCCGCTGGCGGACGCCCGTGAGCGCGGCCTTCAGTTCGGCGTGAATCTGATCGTTTTTGCGTTGACCCAGCCTGGCGGTATCGCCAATGTGACCCAGTTCGCCCAGTAAAATATCGAGCACCAGCGAGTACAGAAGCCCGGCAGCAAAACTGCCGGGCTTCTTTTTTTGACCTATCGGTAGGGCTTCAGACTGGCCCAGGTGACCGGGCTGATCTCGGTGGAGAGCGAAGAGTCCGCCGCGGCATCGGCATCGGGTACGAACACCTGCCCCGGAGTGCCGCTCGCTTCGACTCCATCATCCCAACCGCTGGCCTCCTCGGCAGTGGCCCAGCTGATGGGCAGGGTGCCGTCGGTGTCCAAGAGGACACGCACCATGGCCTTCTTTAGTTGCGCATCGCCGGCCAGGGGAGCGCCGCTGCCGTCGTCGGCGATATCTACCAGGTGGGCGCCGGCTTCTGGGTCACCGTCGTAGAGCCGCAACTGCAGCTTGGTGTTGGCCAGCGAAAGGGCGGAACTCACCAGTTGCGGCTGCACCGCCAGGGCCGAGCGCCCATCCTCCGGAGGGTAATTGGCGATGAGAAAGGCCGCACCCGGAGCGAGTTTGCCCTGCTCGATGCGCAGCATGATCGCCTCGTGGTCCTCCAACTGCCGGGTGATGGTCCAGCCCGACAAATCGACAGGGTCCTGGCTGCGGTTGCACAGCTCGATCCATTCGTCGGCGTTGGAGACGGGACTGCCCATCCACATCAGTTCACTGAAGACGACATTTCCCGGTGGGGTGGCCCACAGGGCGGTGGTCCAACTCAGGATCAGAAACGCGGCGATGAAACGCATGATCGACCTCCTGGGGAAAAAGGAAAAGGGAAAGGACGTTCAGCGGGTATGCAAGAGATATGCCAGCAGGTTGCCAGGCGGATAAGTCCTTATCTGGTCAGGGACTGAGTGGCGACTCCGGTGTGGGCTCGTGCGCTGCGGTGGGCAGGATTTGAGCCAACTCCGACCTCTCTCCTACACAGGGCTGCGTCCTGGCTTGACCTGGCAAAGGGGAGGGGATATTTTGCATGAAGAAAAACAGGTGAATTACCAGTCCCCGGTCGCATGTTGATGGAGGAGGGTGGTATATGAGAAACAAATACACCGTGTTGCTCTGGTTGACTTTTGCAGGGCTGGCCCCTGGTTTGGTCCAGGCCGGCGAGGTGCCTGATGCCGACCAGGCCCTAAAGGAGCTGCAGAAGGGCAACGCCCGTTTTGCCAAGGGCAAGATGCTCCAGCTCCGCAGGGACCAGATCCGTCTGGAGGAGACCGCCAAGGGGCAACATCCCTTTGTCACCGTGCTTACCTGCTCCGATTCGCGGTTGCCACCGGAAATCGTCTTTGATCAGGGGCTGGGGGATGTGTTCACGGTGCGGGTGGCCGGCAATGTGGCGGATGTGGACGAGATCGGCACCATCGAGTATGGGGTGGGCCACCTGCATACCCCCTTGTGTGTGGTGCTGGGCCACACTGCTTGCGGGGCGGTGACCGCGGTGGTCAAAGGCGCCGAAGTTCACGGCAACATCCCCGCGCTGGTGGACAACATCGTCCCGGCGGTGGAAAACGCCCGCCAGCAGCATCCCGAATTGAGTGAAGATCAGCTGATCCCCGCAGCGATCGAGGCCAATGTCTTCCAGTCCATCTCCGACCTTTTGACTCATAGCGAAGAGGTGCGCGACCTGGTGAAGGAGGGCAAGCTGCGGGTGTTGGGTGCTGTCTACGATCTCCAGACTGGCAAGGTGCGCTGGCTGGGAGTACATCCCGGCCAGGCAGCGCTGCTGCACGGTGGCGCAGCATCCCACGGGGAAGCCGCGCCGGCGGCAGCAAAGAGTGCCGAGGCGGAACACGCGCCGGAAAAAGCCGAACCGGCGAAACATGCGGAACCGGCGGCGAAACACGAGGAACCGGTCAAAAAAAAGGCGGAGCCCAGTCGCGGCGGCGGGCACTGAGGGCAGCCTGGCCCAGGCCTTGGCACAGGCGAGGCGGGCATTGGCGCTGCCGGCGGACAGTCACCTGGCCGACGATCAACAGAGTGTCTTCCTCAAGTACCTGCTTCTGGGAGAACTGGAGGATGTAGGGGGGTGGCGCCGGCGCTGGCAGCGCGATCCCCGACAGACCGGCCCGGCCCTGTATCGCTGCCTTGAGGCCAGCCTTCAGGTCGGTCTGGAAACCCTGTGGGGAGGGCCGCAGGCGGCGTGGTGCGGCGCTTCGTCGCAGTACCGCCAGCGGGTGATCGAACTGGCGGCAGCGGCGGTGCTCAGCGAGCAACTCGCCCCCGAGGTATGTATCGCCCCCGCACCGGTGAAGGCGGCGACCCTGAATTTGGCAGGCCGGTGGTATCACGCCCTCTGCTTTGCGGCTGCCCCGCTCTTCCCCCACGAGTGCTATCCCCTGGTTGTAGACGCTCTGGCGCGCGACGCGACACGTCACGGGAGACCGCGTTTCGCCCTGCTGGGTGTACACCTCGACTGGTTGAGCCCGGCCGGACAGATCCGGCGTCTGCTCTGCCTCGATGTGGAGCGGGGATATTTTCGCGAAGCCGAGCTGGTCCAGCCCCTAATCCCGCACAGTGTCCACTTTCTCTGTTTGGGAGGGCATGAGCAGGAATTACACGCCCAGTGGTCAATGCGCCTGAACTGCCCTCAACTCAATCCCGCTGACCTCGCTGCCCTGGCCGACGACAAGGCTCGCACCTTGGAAGGTTGGCGGGCTGCGGGGGTGAGGGTGCCCGGTTGGCAGCGCAGCGCGCCGGGGGATGTGGAGGGGGCCAGACGTTTGTTGAGGGAGCGCGGCGAGTTGGTGGTCAAACCCAACCGCGGCACCGAAGGGGAGGGTGTGGCCTTTTTCTCTTCCGGCGACGAAACCGGGCTGGAGCGTCAGCTCGAAGTGTTATGGGCGCAGGGCGGGGTGTTGCTCCAGGAACGGGCAGACGAGCTGCTCTACTGCGATCCACAAACCGGAGAGCAGCACACCCTGGCCCTGCGGCTCAATGTCATCGCCGAGGGGAGGCGCTATTGGGCTGAATCCGGATATGCCCAGGTAGGCGCTGGTGCGGGCATTCCAGCAGCCGGCAGCCAGGGCTGCATGCTCTGCCCCATCGACGAAGTGCGATCCCATCTGGTGCGGCGTCGCGATGGCCGGCCGGTACCAGTTTCAGCGGAAGCCTGGGCAGCGGTGCTGGGGGAGGCGGAAGGGGCGGCCCAACTCTTTGAGGGCCTGATGCTGGTGGGCCTGGACCTGGTGCTGGCCGTCGGGGAGTCGGGTGAGCCCGTGTCCGTCTTCCTCGAAGCCAATGCCCGGCCCGCGGGGTTGAGCCACTCGCGTTTTGTGCAGGGTCCCGAGTGCGGCCTGCCCGGGGTGAGCCTGAAATTATGGGATAGCCTGGAAAGGCTGATGCCTGGTGCCAACGGAGGGGGAAGTTGTGAGCGAGCAAAAGAGTGACATGGTGGATCTGCCCGGATCGCTGATCCGCACCGTCGATGAAGTACAGGACCGGGATCACCGGGAGCTGCTGGTCCCACTGGCTGGCCAGCCAGTGGCCATTCTGGGGGCGCTGGGCCGCTTGGGCGGGTATGCCGACACCCTGCAGGGATCGGCGCGCCTGCTGCGCGGCATGCGCCTCTGCAGCATCCAGGCCGACCTCTACCAGCTGCTGGCCGCCTGCGGCGGGACGGGGGAACTACCCGCCTGTAGCCTGGACAGTGAGGAGATCCTCGGCATCAAACAAGAGCGGGCCCTGGCATGCCTGCCGGCGGCGTACGAGGCGCGCATCAACCAGCTCCAGCGCCTCGATCTGCGCCAGAGCCTGGAGGCACTGGGGGCGCTGGCACCCTCAACGGTTATGGATAGTGGGGATTACGGACGGCAGTTTGCGGTCGAGGCACCGCTGCGGCTGGGTATCTCCAGCGCCAACGCCTCAGACAACCACCTGCGCACCAAGGAGCAGGGTGGCAAGACCCTCAACGTCGGCATCGATTTGCAGGTAGAGGGGGAGACGGTCCCAGCCCCGCCGCTGCGGGTGGTGGTGCGGCGCCTGCCCGCCCCGGGCCTGGTGCTGCGCTCACGCTCTACTGGTTTCGAAGGGGACCTGGCGCTGGGCCCGGGCGAGGTACCATCGGCGCAGCACGGGTCTTACTTTGCCTACCGCCACGGGGGCGACGAGGCCCTGCGGTTGGTCAAGCAGGCCCTGGTCCATGTGGGCATCGTGCGCGAGGGCAATGAGGATATCGTGGAGCAGGTCGCCGCCTACACCGGCGGGGGCGGGCTGGAGGTGGAGACCCACAGCAAGGTGCTGCAGGGTTCGGGATTGGGCACCAGCAGCATCCTGGCCGCGGCCATGCTCAAGGCCCTGTACCGCCTGGCCGGCCATGCAATCGCCACCCCGGAGGGCGAGTACCCCGCCCTCTACGACCAAAGCCTATTGCTGGAACAGAACGTGGGTCTCAACAGCGGCTGGCAGGACGCACGCGGGGCCTGCGGCGGTCCCAGTGCGGTCAAGGATTTCTACGCTCCACCCACCCTGGGCCTGCCCGACCCTCGGGTGCAGTTCATCACCATCGACGAGGCGCGGTTCGCCGGGCGGGTGGTGCTCTTCAACACTGGGATCGCACGGCTGGCGACTCGGGGGCTCAACGTGGTGCTCGATGCGTACCTGAGCCGCGATGCCGGGCGTTACCCGGCCATCCGCGAATCGCTGGCCATCCACGATCAGATGGTGGCCGCCCTCAGCGGCGGCGATTACCCCTTGCTAGGGCAATTGGCCAGTCGCTACTGGCAATTGCGCTGCACCCTCGACCCAGACGCCACCAGCCCGCTGATCCGCCAACTCTTTGAGGAGTCCCGGCTGCGGCAGCACTGCGAGGGGGGCATGCTCACCGGGGCCGGCGGCGGCGGCTTTGCCCTGCTGATCTGCCGCGAGGGCCAGGCCCCGGCGCTCAAGGAGGAGTTGCGACAACTGCGCCGGGTGCCGGGATACGAGCGCAGCGGAGTGGTGGAGTACCGGCTGAATCGCACCGGCCTGCGCCTCAGCGAGCGATGAGTCCCAAACCCGAGCATCTGCTGGTCGACGGGTACAACCTGATCAAGACCTCGCCCTTCTTCCGCCACTACGAAGCGATCAGTTTGCAGCGGGCCCGGCAGGCCCTGGTCCAGGCGCTGGGCAGTTATGCTAGGCAGCGCGGGGCGGGCATCACCCTCTTCTTCGACGGCAACGCGGACCAGGGGGAGCAATCCCCTTCCGGGGTGGTGCAAGTGGTTTTCTCGCAGGCACCGCTCAAGGCCGACGACCTGATCATGGAGGCGGTGCAGGAGCGGCACGGAGCCAGGGATCTTCGCGTAATTTCTTCGGACCGCGAGATCGCCCGTTTTGCCCGCCACCACCGGGTGCGCGTCACCGCCACGGGGATCTTCGAGCAGGAAATGGCGCAGCCGCCTTCCCGGCCGCAGTCCGCCCCGCCTGCTGAGGAACAGGGGCGCGAGGCGCCGCTGGACGAGGCGCAGATCGTTGAATGGGTGAGGATTTTTGACCAGGAAAAGCGTATCTTTGATGACCCTGAAGACCGCAACAAAAAGTAAAAAGGAGTCTTTCTTATGCTGATGCAGGATAAGTTCGGGTACGTGACCGGAGTGGCCAATCACCGCAGCATCGCCTGGTCCATCGCCCGGGCGCTAGACCGGGAGGGCTGCCGGCTGGCCCTGGGGTACCTGGGGGAGCGCGAGAAGCAGGAAATCGACAAGCTGGTGGTCGACCTGAAGCAGACGCCTCTGCTGGTCTCCTGCGACGTGACTAAGGATGAGTCGGTGCAGGAAGCCTTCGCGGTGTTGGGCCGCGAATTAGGCCGGCTCGATTGTGTGGTACACGCCATCGCTTTTGCCCGCCGCGAGGATCTCGACGGCCGCTACACCGACACTTCGCGCGACGGTTACCACCTGGCCCTGGATGTCAGCGCCTTTTCGCTCAATTGCCTGGCCCGGGGGGCCGAGCCCTTGATGAGTGCAGGGGGGGGCATCGTGGCCCTGA
Source organism: Gemmatimonas phototrophica (assembly GCA_945861755.1). GTDB lineage: Bacteria > Latescibacterota > UBA2968 > UBA8231 > UBA8231 > SICG01. The sequence continues at coordinate 2,080 of CAMAVQ010000143.1, read as the reverse complement.
CCTACCTGGGCAGCGAGCGGGCGATGACCAACTATAATGTGATGGGGGTGGCCAAGGCCGCGCTCGAATCGGGCATCCGGTACCTGGCCAGCGAACTGGGGCCCAAGGCCATCCGGGTCAACGGACTCTCGGCCGGCCCGCTGCGCACCCTGGCGGCGCGCGGCATCAAAGACTTCTCGGCCATGCACAAGATGCACGCCGAGCGCTCGGCGCTGAAGCGCAATACCGAAATGGAGGAGGTGGCCGACACCGCCCTCTTCCTGTGCAGCCATCTGAGCCGGGGGATCACCGGCGAGGTGATCTATGTGGACGGTGGCTACCGCATCATGGGAATGTGAGTCCCCGCTACAGTTCTGCAATAACTGACGCCCCGCAGGTCTCCTGCGGGGCGTTGTTGTTGGCGTCGGTGAGTGACCCACTCCGGCCTTTCCCGATGCCCGGGCCTGCCACCGACGCCCTGCCCTACCCTCAGGCCCCGCAACACCATATAGATGGTGTTGCGCCCCCAGTAAAGGCCCCCCCACCTGCCGCTGCGCTAACCCTGGCGGCCCGCCCGGCTGGGGCCGTCTCCCCGCCGCCATTTATCAAAAGGCACAGTTCCTGTGGTTGGGTTAGTTTTTCCCGGGCTCCTCATCGAACACCGCCAGCAACTGGGGCAGGAAGGCGGCGAGGTTGGGGTAGGCGGCACGTTTGGTCTCGTACTCTTCGAGCCGGCGGCAGAGGGCAGGCACATAGACGAAACCGCGGCTCACTTCTTCCTGTACGGCCTTTGCTCCCGCTTCGTCGCCGACCACGCGGTGCAGCAGGCGGGCGGTGATGGCGCGGATCAGGTGCTCGTTGACGCAGCTTTTCCAGGTGGGATAGCCGGTTTTCTCCATCCGTGCGGCGAGGGGGACGAAGCGGTGGAGGGTGGTCTGCAGCTGGTCGTGGCGGCCAGCGGTCAGCGGGTTGACGAAGGAGTGACCGAACTCGTGCCACACCAGTTCGCGCAGATGGTGGAGGCTGTAGGTGGGCATGTTGCCGGTCATGCCGTCGGGCCCGACGATGCTGTAGCCCAGGTACTCTCCTTCACCGATGGGCAGCCGGGGGCCGAAGCCGCCCCGGTGGAGCAGGGGGCTGAGCACGAGGTGGTACTCGCGCAGTTCCATGCCGTAGTACTCTTCGAGGGGTCCGAGCAGATCTTCGCCCTTCAGCTTTTTGTCCACCTGCTCGATCAGGTGATAGTAGAAGGGCGTCTGTTGGGCGAAGAAGCGCTCGAACTGACTCTGGTCGGCAAAGTCGCGCAGTGCTCCCACCCAATCCTCCATCACCTGCCCTCCCAGCAGGTCCTGCTCGGCGGTGCCGGCCGGCGGCAGCTGCCACGCCAGTTCCGGGGGGTTGGAGAGGCAGAGGACGAGGTAGTGGTAGAGATCGGGCCAGGGGCGCTGGGACATCAGCGAGTGAAGCAACTGCACGGCCCGGTGCTGGCGGAAGGGGAAGAAGTAGCGGTAGAGTTCGTAGAGGTACGGGCTTGGGTAGGGGGTGAGGGCGACCTCGCTGCTGAGCAGCTGCACGGTGGTCAGCAGCTCGGTGCGCGGGTCCACGGCCACTTGCAGCGGGGGTGCGGCCTGCAAGGGCGCGGCCAGGGCGAGCAGCAGTAAGGCCAACCCCTTCACTGCCGGCTCAGGCGTAGGCGGTGTACGCGGCCTCGATTTCGTCCACCCGCACTGGCCGGCCTTCCTGGGCTGAGCGGATGGCCGCCAGGGTGCAGCGCACGGCGTGGACCCCGTCCTGGCCGCTGTAGCGCGGCTGGGTGTCCTGGAGGATGCTGTCGAGCAGGTGCCTCACCTGGTTGACGTGTCCCTGGCTGTAGTAGGAGATCTCCGAGTCCCAGACCTCGTCCCCGCCTTCCTCGAAGCGGAAACACTGGGTCGGCTGCCCTTCGCGGTGGAGGATCAGGTGCTGCTGTTTTCCCTCCCAGAAGAGATTCCCCCCGCCCTCGCCCAGCACCTCGATCAGTCCCTTTTCCCCGACCACGCTGGTGCTGAAGCCGCGCAAATAGTCGTATTTGCCGTTGAGGCGCTCGGCCCGCATCCACACC
>CAMAVQ010000142.1 GCA_945861755.1 Gemmatimonas phototrophica | reverse complement strand
GTTCCAGTACCCGCGATATATTTGAAGCTGCAGCTCTCAACCTGAACGTGACCGTCAATCCGCCGGCACCACCGGTCACTGAGCCCACCCTGACTGCGACCTCTGCTACTGACCTCAGCCTCGATTTTTCGGCTTTGGGCACCGGCAACAAGGCCGATGGCAGTGCGGGCGAAGCGACCTTTTCGGTGATGTTCACCGACAAAACCGGCGCTGCTGCTGCCGGCCAGACCATCACCTGGAACATTTCCAATAACGGTGCCCAGACAGTTTTCCTGCTGGGCAGCACGGTGTTACAGATCAATGCCGGTGCCAGCCGCTCAGTATCCGCTACCACGGGTGCAGACGGCTCTGCCACAGCCATCTTCGATTCCGAAGGTGACAAGACCGCCGGCAGCACCAGCCTCTCGGTGACCGCTTCGACTTCGGCGCCCAATACCGACGAGGTGAGCCGCGCTCTGAGTGTCGCTTTCAGCGCCACTTGGGACGTACCGGTTCCGGCTGAGTTGGCCAGTTTTGCGGGTCAGGTCATGACCGACAGGAACGTTCTGCTCCAGTGGAGCGTGGTTTCTCAGTCCAACAATCTGGGCTGGGAGGTCTACCGCAGCACCGACAAAGTCCGTTTCGAGAAGGTGGGCGAGTTGGTCCTGGGTGCTGGCACCTCGGATGAACTGATGTCCTACTCCTTCACCGATAGCGGTTATCCGGCGGTTTATGCGGTCTACTACTATCTGAAGCAGATCGACTTGAGCGGCCACACTGCTCGCTCCAGCGTGATCGAAGTGTTGCTCTCGCCGGCCCAGGTGTTGCCTACGGCTAACGAGTTGCACCAGAACTTCCCCAATCCATTCAACCCCGAGACGACCATTACCTTCGACCTGAAGGCAAATACGGTTGTCGAGCTGAAGATCTACGACATGACAGGTCAGCATATCCGCACCTTGGTCAATGGCCAGGCCCTGTCTGCCGGAAACTACAGCTACCATTGGAACGGGTTTGATGAGAGCGGGGCAAAGGTTGGTAGTGGTATTTACCTCTACCACCTGCAGTCTGGTGAATTCACCTCGGTCAAGAAGATGGCCTTGCTGAAGTGAGGATTAGGCCTATACGGTAAAATCGCTTAAACGCGGTTGATCTCAGGGGGGCTGTCTATCTTTGACAGCTCCCCTGCTTTTTGTGTCAGCGACGAAACACTTGCGCCCGGCAGGGGATGCCGGTTATATTCGTCTAAAACTCGATTGGCGGTACCAGGTTATGATTGTTCGGTTGTTGCTTTTTGCCTCCTGTAGGGACGCTGTAGGTGCCAAAGAACTCAATTTCGAAGTTGCGGAAGGCATCAATACCGGTTCTCTGAGGGACGAACTGGCCCAGCGGTATCCCCGGCTGGGGCCACTGAAGGGGAAACTGCTGGTGGCCGTGAATGCAGAATATGTCGATGATCAGACGGTACTCAAGGAGGGGGATGAGGTGGCGTTGATTCCTCCGGTCAGCGGTGGTTGAAGAGGATGATCTTCAAGATTTCCGAAGCCCGCATCGATCCCGACGCACTTTATCAACTGGTACTGCAAGACAGCAATGGGGCTGTCGTGACTTTTTGCGGGGTGGTGCGGAATCATGCTAATAATAAACCCACGCGGTACTTGGTCTACGAGGCCTATCCTGAGATGGCCGAGAAGAAACTGACAGAAATTGGTGCCGAGGTCGCCGCGAGGTGGAACATCCAGGATATGGGCATCGTACATCGAGTTGGGCGTCTGGAGATCGGCGAAATCAGTGTGCTGGTTGCCGTCTCCAGCCCACATCGGGCAGAGGCTTTTGAGGCCTGTCGCTACGCCATTGACCGCCTGAAGGAAGTTGTCCCGATCTGGAAGAAGGAAGTGGGCGAAAACGGCGAGGAGTGGGTGGAAGGGCCCAGCGCTGCCGCGCAAAAAGGGTGAGGCTTGATTTACAATTTCAACTGGCTTCTGCCAGGCCAGTTAGGAGGGGCAGGACAGCCAGGGGGATGGGGGTACCGGCCCGACAATGGCCAGGAGCAGCTGGTAGAAGACTTGCTCTGGCTCGCCGACCAAGGAGTCCGGGCCTTGGTTTCCCTCACCGAGGAACCCCTCGCCGAAGGCCCAGTGGCCCAGCAGGGCATGCGCTACCTGCACCTGCCCATAGAGGATATGCAGGCGCCAAAATTGGAAGGGATTTCCAACTTTGTAGGTTTTGTCGACCAGGCGTTGAAGGAAGGCCGGCCAGTAGTGGTGCATTGCCGTGCGGGCATGGGTCGCACCGGAACAATGTTGGCCTGCTATCTGGTCCATCGCGAGCGCGATCCGCGAGCAGCGCTTGCCGAAGTGCGCACTCGCAGGCCAGGTTCGGTGGAGACCTGGGCCCAGGAGTTGGCGGTGCATGAGTACGCGGCGCACCTCAGAATATCGACCAACTGGAGTGATCAAGTTGGTATGAATTGAATTGACATTTGCATCATTCGTTTCTAAATTGGGTAAAGACATAATTTACATATAGCTAAACGCCAATTCCTGAGTGTCGATCAGGGAGGGGGATCTAAATATGGAAAAGACGTTTCCGCCATGTCTGAAATGCAATACGGGTGTGCTCATCCCTCTCTCAGATTATGGTCGGGATGGGGCATCGATCCATTTCAAGGCCTGGGCCTGCACCAATCCAGAGTGCGGGTTCAGCATCAGAATCGACAACGGGGAACTGAGCATCGGCAAAGAGATAAAAGAATCGTATAAGTGATACCCTTCCGCCAGATTTTCCCTGAAGCACGAGAGGACCTCTCCTGCTGGTAACCCGGTGCCAAATACCGCTCTCAGCTTGAGAAATACCAAGGCTCCCATCCGCAGGAGCCTTTTCTACTGTTATAGATTGCCGGCTCCCTCGTGCCGGTAGGTAATCCATACCCTTGAAGAGAAATTTCACTGACTGGGCGGTCAAAGGCGGGGCTTGCAGCCTGGCGGCGCTGCTGTGGTTCCACGCGGTGACCGAACATACCTATCAAAAGGAGATCGACATCCGGCTGCAGGTGGAGGGGGTGCCTCCGGATTTGTCCACTGAGGAATTAATGGTGGCCAATGTCCTACCCAGCCGGGTGCGCGTGTTGGTCTCAGGCCGGGGCAAGGATCTGCTCTCGCTCAAGGAGGAGGACTTCTTCTTGCGAGTGCAGCCGCGTGGCACCAACCCAGGCAGCGTGTCTTCGTACCGCCTGAGCCCGGACCAGGTGGAGAATCTGGCCGCCGGTGCCGACGTGCAGGTGCGCAAGATCGTCGAGCCCAGGGAGATCGAAGTCGAGATCGACAAGCGCAGCGAGCGGATGATCGATGTAGAGCCGGTCCTGGTGCTAGAACTCGCCGATGCCTACAGACAGATCGGCAAGGTGAGGCTCGACCCACCCCAGGTCAAGTTCACCGGCCCCAGCCGTCGCCTCCAGAAGCTCCGCTCCGTCCGCACCGACTCGCTGGTGTTGCGCGATGTACACGAGGATCTAGATCTGCAAGTGGGGCTCCGCCCCCCAGAAGGCATACGGTTCGAACTGAGTCCGGCCACGGTGCGATTGAGCGTTGAAGTCCAGGAACTGGCGGAAAGTATCATTGCCGAGGTGCCAGTGCAGGTGCGCAACGGGGGCGGGAGAAACATCCAGTTGGCGCCGGCCAAGGTGCGGGTGAGGGTGCGGGGCGGCGCCGACCTGATCGGCAGGTTAAAATCCGAACAGATATACCTCTATGTGGATTACCGGGAGGAGAACGCCGGGAACGGGCTCAGTGTCCAGGCTCGTCCGGACAGCTCGTTCGAGGTGATTGCCCTGGAGCCCTCCCAGGTGGAGGTGGCCGGTCGCTGAGGCGGCGGACCGGTCCAGGGACCGACGAGGTTGAGATGCTAGTACTGGGCATAGAGACGTCCTGCGATGAGACGGCGGCGGCGGTGGTGGACGAGACCTATGCCCTGCGCGCCAATGTCATCTCCTCACAGCAGGAGCACGCACTTTTCGGCGGGGTGGTCCCGGAACTGGCGTCACGCGCCCATCTGCGCGCCGTCGTGCCGGTGGTGCGGGAGGCGCTGGCTAGGGCGGGGGTGGGGCTGGCCGAAGTGGACGGGATCGCTGTCACCCGTGGGCCGGGGTTGGTGGGGTCGCTTATCGTCGGCCTATCGTTGGCCAAAGCCCTGGCCCTGGGCGCCGGCAAGCCGCTGATCGGGGTCCACCATCTGGAGGGGCACATTTTTTCCAACCTGATCGAACACCCCATTGCCCCGCCCTTTCTGACCCTGCTGGTTTCGGGCGGGCATACAGAGCTCTTGCGGGTGACCGAGCTGGGGCGGTACGAACTTCTGGCCCGTACCCGCGACGACGCGGCTGGTGAGGCCTTTGACAAAGTGGCCAAGCTCCTCGGCCTGCTGCCGGCCAGTGGTTCGGTAATGGGAGGCCGGATCGTGGCTGAGTGGGCTGCCAAGGGCAATCCGCAGGCCATTGCCTTTCCCCGGGCCCTGGAACGCGACGAGAGCTTGGACTTCAGCTTCAGCGGTCTCAAGACGGCGGTGCTCAACTACGTTCGCCGTCTGAGCGGCGACCACCTGCAGCAGCAGTTGTCCAATATCGCGGCCAGTTTCCAGGCGGCGGTGGTGGATGCCCTGGTGGGCAAGACCCTCCGGGCGATGGAGCAGACCGGGATCAAGACCGTGGCGCTGGCCGGCGGGGTGGCGGCCAACCTCTGCCTGCGGGCCTGCCTGGACAAAGCAGTGCGTGCCCGGGGCGGCCAGCTCTTTTATCCCTCGCCGGTGCTGTGTACCGACAATGCGGCCATGATTGCGGCAGCCGGCCTTTTCCACCTCTCCCAGGGCAGGAGGTCTGGCCTGGACCTGGATGCAGCGCCCCGCCCGAGTCTCTCCCCGCCGCATGGCTGAGTGGTTAGACTTCCAGATACACCTGGAGGGACACTGGTTATGGCTGGGCCTGATCCCCCTGTCGCTGGCCGCCGCTTACTATTGCTACCGCCATACCCTGCCGGCTGTCACGCCCCCGGTGCGCTGGACCCTCATCGCTCTGCGCAGTCTGGCCATGGCTTTGCTGCTGGCGGTTTTGGCCGAAGTGGTGGTAGATTGGTGGAACAAGCAGGTGATCCATCCCTGGGTGCTGGTGTTAGTGGACACCAGTACCAGCATGGGGGTGGTGGAGGAAGGGCAGAGCCGTTTTGCCGGCGTTGCCGCGGTGCTTTCCAGTGCCGAATTCGCCCAGGCGCTTTCGTCGGCGCAGCTGTCGGTCTGGGGCTTCGCCGAGACACCCTATGCCCTCGCCCTCGACACCTTGTCTCAGGTCGGGGTGGCTGGACAGGCCACCGACTTGGCCAGGGCGTTGGGCAAGGGCCTGGAGCAGGTGGCTGACCGGGAGCAGTTGGCCGGGGTGCTGCTGGTTTCGGATGGGGCCCACAATTTGGGCGAGGATCCGGGCCGGGTCGCCGCCGAAGGAGGCGTACCGGTATATACGGTGGGGGTGGGCAGTGTCGAGCCGCCGCCGGATGTGCGCATCGCGCGTGCGCGCCCAGCAGAGGCCGGGTATCTGGGACGCCCCCTGCGGCTGGAGGTGGACCTCGACAGTTGGGGGTACGCCGGGCGGGAAGTGAAGGTCCTACTCGCTGAAGGAGGGCAGACCTTGGACCAGCGGTCCCTGGTGCTGGTCGACGGCCCCCAGAACATCGTCTTTGAATTGCGGCCGACGGTGGCGGGCCCCCATATCTACCGCCTGGAAGTCCCACCCCTGGAAGGGGAAGTGGCACCCGACAACAACGCCGCCCTGGTTTTTGCCCAGGTCCTGCAGGAGCGCTTGAGGGTGTTGGTGGTGGGCGGTGGGCCCAGCCTGGACCTGGCCTTTGTGCGGCGCAGCCTGGAGGCGGACTCGACCCTGGCGGTTGAATGCTGGGTCCAGGAGCAGGCCGGGCGCTTTTATCAGGGGAAGCAACTCAGCCCGGAGGTGCTGGCCGCCGCCGATGCCGTGGTTTTGGTGGATCCGGGAGCCGGCCTAGTGGCAGGGACAGCGGGGCAGATGTTTAGCCAGTACGTGCGGCAGGGGGGAGGTCTGCTGCTGGTGGGCGGCGCTCGGACCTGGCAGGGCGGCGCGTTGCCGCCGGACCTGGCCGAGATCCTGCCGGTGGAGCTGGCGCCGGGAGCTGGTTTTGTCGCCCAGGACGTCCCCCTGAGCATGGGCCTGGAAGGGCGCGAACACCCGGTGGTTCGCCTCGTCCAGGAAAAGGAAGGCACCACTGCCGATCCGTGGACCCAGTTGCCGCCCCTGCCTGGATACCTGGAGGGCGCACACCGCAAAGAGGGTGCCGCCGTGCTGGTAGAAGGCGGCATCCAAGGCAAGCCGCCGCTGCTGGTGGCGGGAGGTGTGGGCCGGGGCAAGGTCATCGCGGCGCTCTCGGGTTCCTTCTGGCGTCTCGACCTGGTCAGCAGCGGGGTGGGTGGCCGGCCACAGACCATCCGCCGCTTCTGGCAGAACGCCGTCAAGTGGCTGGCGATGAAAACCCCTGCCGGGCGGGTGCGGGTCTGGACCGAGCGGCCCATCTACCGCAGCGGCGAAGGAGTGGGCTTTTCCGCCCAGGTTTTCGACGAACTGCTCCGCTCGCAGAGCGGCGCGGCGGTAGAGGTATCCTTGGGCAAAGACCAGCGTCTCCAGCTCCAGGACCAGGGCCGCGGTGAGTACCGCGGACTGTGGCGCGGCCTGGGGCCAGGTGAGTACACTTGGCATGCCCAGGTGCAGGCCGGCCAGGTCCCGATCGGCACCGACGAGGGGTATTTTGTGGTTGAGCAGCACACGGTAGAATCGGCGGATCTGAAGGCCAACCCGGCCCTCCTCGAAGAGATCGCCCGCCTCAGTGGCGGTCAGTACCGGCCGCTGGCCCAGTGGCGTCAGGCCGTGGAGCAGTTGGGTGCCCGCCCGCGTCTGGTCCAGCAGCACCATGCTCTGGCCTTGTGGGGCCCGGCCTGGCCCCTGGTCCTGGCCATGGTCCTGCTGGCGGTCGAATGGGTGCTCCGCAAGCGTTTCGGCATGTTGTAGCAGCAAAGGCGAGCCAGTCCCCCCTGGCCTGCTGGCAGTTTGATATCTCCCCGCTTTCATGGCACAGATGAGGAAGGGCCATGCCATCCTTAGTAGATAAAGAACAGACTTCGGGAAGAATAGCCCAGGCATTGGGCGTGATTTTGGGGGCCTTGGGTATTTTTCTGGCTCTCAGCCTGATCTCCTACTCGCCCCACGATGCGCCCAATTCGAGCCAGGACGCCGGCTTCAACTGGGGTGGACGGATCGGTGCGCACTTCAGCTACTGGGCCTTCCTGAGCGTTGGGTACGGAGCCTATGTCCTGCCGCTGGTGGCGCTGGCGTGGGCATGGAACCGGCTGCGCTGCCAACCTCTGGTCGACGGAAGCTGCCGCAGCGCCGGCCTGCTGGGCATGGCGTTGGTCTTCAGCCTGGGGGCCGGACTGCCTACCTATGGGTCGCACACCGCCTTCAAGCTGGGCGGTTGGCTGGGCATTCAGGCCAGCAACGCCGTCCTCATCCCCTATGGGGGCAGGATTGGTTCGGGTATTCTGCTGGGCGCCCTCTTCCTCGCTGCCATGATTCTCACCACCGACCTGGTCCGCGTCGGGGCCTCTGGCCTGGAGTGGGGAACGCGCCGGTGGGGCGAGGGGTGGGAGTGGATGGGGCGAAGAGCGGAACAGAAACGCGAGGAGGAAGGGAGGCGAGAAGCCGAGCTCCCCGAACCCGAACCCGAGCCGCTGCCGACCCCCGAGCCGGAGCAGCGAATCAAGATTGTCGGCACCGGAGACCAGGAGGGACGAAGTGCCGCGTTGCCGGCCGCTCCAGTGTCTGCCGATCCGGAACCCCCAGAAGAGCTGCACAGTCTGTCAGAGGTACTCCAGGAGCCGCCCGCGGCCGTCGCCCCCTTGCCTCCGCCAGCTCCGCTTGAGCGGCCGCGGCCACGGGTGGTGGAGCCGACGCCGCTGCGTGCTCCCCCGATGGCGGCTGCGCCGGCCAGCGCGGGCCCGCGCAAAAAAACCGGCGGCAAATACAAGATGCCATCCCTGGACCTGCTGGCCGAAGTTCCCGGAGAGCAGGGAGATATCGATCGGGAACTGCTGCTGGAAAACGCCCGTATCCTCGAAGCGGCGCTGCGGGACTTCGATGTGGCCGGGCGGGTGGTGGAGGTCAGCCCCGGTCCGGTGGTCACCCGCTACGAGGTGGAGCCGGCCCCAGGTGTCAAGGTTAACCGCATCGTGGTCCTGGCCGACGACCTGGCGCGGGTGATGAGCGCCAAGGGCATCCGCATCCAGGCGCCGGTGCCGGGCAAGTCAGTGGTGGGGGTGGAGATTGCCAACCAGACGCGCGAGACGGTGTACCTGCGCGAGATCCTCGAATCGCCGGTTTTCCGCAAGGCCGAGTCCAAGCTGACCATCGCCCTGGGCAAGAACATCGTCGGCGAGCCCTTTGTGGCCGATCTGGCCAGGATGCCCCACCTATTGGTTGCCGGAGCCACCGGGGCGGGCAAAAGCGTGTGTATCAACGGCCTGATCTCCAGCATCCTCTTTAAGGCCACCCCAGAAGAAGTGCGCCTGATCATGATCGACCCCAAGGTGGTCGAATTGACCATGTACAACGACATCCCCCACCTGATGGTGCCGGTGATCACCGAGCCCAAGAAGGCCGCCGAGGCCCTCAAGTGGGCGGTGGCCGAGATGGAGGCCCGCTATCAAAAGCTGGCCAAGCTGGGCGTGCGTCACTTGAGCGATTACAACCGCAAGCTGGCTGCCAAGCCACCCGAGACGGTCGAGGGGGTGGAGCCGGAAAAGGCCATGCCCTACATCGTTATCATCATCGACGAGTTTGCCGACCTGATGCTCACGGCCCCGGCCGATGTGGAGACTTCGCTGATGAGTCTGGCCCAAAAGTCGCGGGCGGTGGGCATCCACATTGTCCTAGCCACCCAGCGGCCATCGGTGAATGTGATCACCGGAGTGATCAAGGCCAATTTCCCCTCGCGCATCGCCTTTCAGGTAGCCTCGAAAATAGACTCGCGCACCATTCTCGACAGCAACGGGGCCGAGCGACTGTTGGGGCGGGGCGATATGCTTTTTCTGCCCGGCGGGCAGGGCGAGCCGGTGCGCGTACACGGGGCCTTCATCTCCGGAGAGGAGACCGAACGTCTGGTGGCGGCGATCAAGGCCAACGGATATCAGGCCGAAGAGGTGGCGGTGTTTGCCGATCCGGGAGAGATCGGTATGGGGTCGCAAGATCGCGATGAGCTGTTTGACGAAGCGGTGCGCCTGGTAGTTGAGTACCAGCAGGCCTCGACCTCCTTTTTGCAGCGGCGCATGAAGGTGGGGTATTCGCGCGCCGCCCGGTTGATGGACGAGTTGGAGCAGGCCGGCATCGTCGGGCCGGCCGATGGGGCCAAACCCCGCCAGATTCACGTCGAGGGAGCCGGAGACGGTTCCGACGACGGCGGCTTGGGCTCCAGGGACCGATGAGGCTCCTGGCGTACTTGGGGGGCATGCTGCTGTGGCTGCCTCTGGCAGCGACGGCCCTCACCGGTGCCGAAGTGGCGGCCAAGGCCCGCGAACAGTTCGCCTCCTCCTCCACTTTTTCGGCGCGCTTCGAGAAGCAGCTCTACTGGACGGCTCTCGATAAAACCCAGAAGCTGCAGGGGCGGATCTACACCCGCAAGCCCGATCGTTTCCGCGTGGAGGTGGAAGGAGGCGACTTGGTGGTGGCCGACGGTCAGGCCATCTGGGTCTATTCAAAGAAGAACCAGCAGGTGGTGGTCAGTGCGTACCAGGGCGAGGTGCGAACACCCTGGCAGATCCTGCTCGACTATACTTCGCA
>CAMAVQ010000141.1 GCA_945861755.1 Gemmatimonas phototrophica | reverse complement strand
GTGCGCAGCTGGCAGGCCGGATCGACCATCAGCTTCCAGGCATCGCCCACCCGCTTGCGCACCCCCAGCACGTTCTTCACCTCCCGCTCGATATTGCCGTCGTTCCAGCCGTGGATCTTGAAGCCAGCAAAACCCGCCTCGCGGCAGGCCAGGGCAAAGTCGGCAAAGGCCTCGGGGGAATCGAGGCCGCCCCCGGCGCTTTGGCCGTGATAGGTGCTGGCGTAGACCGGCAGTCGCTGGCGAAAGCCGCCCAGCAGGGCCGTCACCGACGCCCCGTGCCGCTTGCCCGCCAGATCCCACAACGCGATGTCAATCGGACCGTGGCCCATGTGGTCGTACGCCCTCAACTCGCGCTTGAGATCGTCGTAGATCTGCTCGCGGTGATCGGGATTTCGCCCGAGCAACAGTGGAGCCAGCATGGTGGCCTGGGCCAGCGAAGCCGGCGTGCCCACCCAATGGGTGACATACTCGCCCGTTGCCCCGTCGTCGCTGTGGATGCGCAGGGCAAAGCGGCGGGCCGTGAAGGTACTGCCTCTGACGTAGGCCATGTTGCCCACCCCGGCCGCCGCCTGCTCCAGCCCGATATCGGGCACCTCGAAACTGAATTCGGTGATCTCGATGCGCTTGATAGTCGCCATGGTTTTTGTCGGGGAGTTGGGTTGAGAGAGAAGAGCTTTGTCTGCAACAAAGGCACATTCGCGAAGGGCTGTCAAGCAGGAGGGTGGAGTGTCCAAGGCACACTCATGTTGCCTGATGGTGACATGCGCTCCTCCATTGGGTGCCATGTCTCAGGAAAAACAACTGGCATCACTCTTGCGTGTATCCAAGCTGACCAGCGGCAGGGAAATGATCCCAGAGGTTTTTCCCGGGGCGCAGCACCATATAGATGGTGCTGCGGGGGTAGAGCTGTGGGGTGGCAAAGATAGAGGGAAGTCCGCGTGGCGCAACGCCCCAACCTATGGGGCGTTGCGGGGGAAGGGTCTTGGGGGAGGGCAGCGCTTTTTGCGCCGCACACCATACGTTGGTGTGCGGCGGGACGCGCCTGGGGAAAAACCGGAGCGGGTCATTCCCCGACACCCCTTGGAACCCCCTTTGCTGCCCGCCGCCTCTTTGGAGACTCGTCATGCCAGCAGTGGTGCTCAGCGCCGCGACCTTGGGAATCGACGCGTACCTGGTCCATGTAGAAGTGGACACCGACCGGCAACTGCCCTCCTTCACCGTGGTCGGTCTGCCCGACAGCGCGGTGCGCGAGAGCAAAGAGCGGGTCATGGCTGCCCTGCGCAACGCCGGGTACGAGTGGCCCCGCCGCCGCGTCACCGTCAACCTGGCCCCCGCCGACATCCGCAAGGAAGGCTCGGCCTTCGACCTGCCCATCGCCGTCGGCATCCTGGCCGCCTCCGGGCAACTGCGCCCCTCGCGCCTGGGTGACTTTGCCCTGGTGGGCGAGCTGTCCCTCGACGGAGCCCTGCGCCCGGTCCACGGCGCCCTCTCCGCTGCCCTGGGCCTGAAGGCGCGCGGCACCCATGGCATGATCCTCCCCCAGGCCAATGCCCCCGAGGCCGCCCTGGCCGCCGGCCCCCTGATCTACGGAGTTGCCACCCTCACCCAGGCCGTAGACCTTCTCGAAGGCGACTGCCGGCTGGCCCCTTTCACCGCCGATCTGGACGCCCTCTTCAATCCCACCCTTCAGCACGAGGCCGACTTTGCCGAGGTCTGTGGCCAGGAGCACGCCAAACGCGCCCTGGAGGTGGCCGCCGCTGGGGGCCACAGCGTGCTGCTCAGTGGGCCGCCCGGATCTGGCAAGACCCTGCTGGCTCGCCGCCTACCCTCCATCCTGCCGGCCCTCTCCATGGAAGAAGCCCTCAACGCCACCCAGATCTACTCAGCCGCCGGCCTGCTGCCCGCCGACCAGCCTCTGGTGGTGACCCGCCCCTTCCGCGCCCCGCACCACACCATCTCCGACGCCGGCCTGATCGGCGGGGGGGCCTGCCCCCGGCCCGGCGAAGTTTCCCTAGCCCATCACGGCGTGCTCTTCCTCGACGAACTGCCCGAGTTCAAAAGGACGGTGCTCGAAGCCCTGCGCCAGCCGCTGGAGGACCACACGGTCACCATCGCCCGCGCCGCCTTCTCCCTCACCTACCCGGCCCGCTTTATGCTGGTGGCCGCCATGAATCCCTGCCCCTGTGGTTTTCTGGGGGACAGCTACCACCCCTGCACCTGCTCCCCTTCCCTCATCCGCCGCTACCGGGCCCGCCTCTCCGGCCCCTTGCTCGACCGCCTCGACTTACACGTGGAGGTGCCGGCCCTCTCCTATCCCGAGATCTTTGCCAGACAAGGCGGCGAGCCCTCGGCCCAGATCCGCCAGCGGGTCGAAGCCGCCCGCCAGCGCCAGCGCGCCCGCTTTGCCCAGCAGCCCGGCTTCTTCTGCAATGCCCAACTGCGCCCCCGCCAGTTGCGCGCCTGCTGCGCCCTAACCGGCAAAGGAGAGGAACTGCTGCGGGCCGCCAGCACCCGCCTGGGCCTGTCGGCCCGCGCCCACGACCGCATCCTCAAGGTGGCCCGCACCATCGCCGACCTGGGGGGGATAGATCATATTCAGGCCCAACACCTGTCCGAGGCCATCCAGTACCGCTCCCTGGACCGCCGTGGCTGAGGCGGGGGAATTGGTCGTACCCTGAGATCCAGCAGCCTGACCGCCGTCCAGGCGACGCCGGCGAAGTTCGCGACCGGTCCTGCCGGGAGCCTGCGGACCACAGGCCCTTTTTCGTGAGCTACACGAACAACACCGGGTTGCTTGGGTGAGTCTCCATACTCATGTCACGCCCTTTTGCCAATAGTTGCGGATGGCCCGCAGGCAGCGGCTGAACTCGCCGAGGATGGCTGGTGAGTAAGGTGCGAGTTGCTGGCAGGTCAATTCCACTTCGCGGGCCACATGCTGGCCGGCAAAGCGACCCAACCCACCGACGCCTTCGCGCTGTCCTTCCACCAATTCCAGAAACGCCTCCAGCTCCACCTCGACAAAGCCGCCGGCCTCGTCGCTGAAGCAGGCCTCCTCCAGCAGGATGGACCTGGTGCACAGGTAGAAGTGTTCGATGACCCGCTGGCACATGCCGGTGGGGTTTTCCAGCTTCCCCTCTCCCAGGTAGACTAGGTCCTCTTCGGCCAGCGCGATCCCCACCTCTTCGGCAAACTCTCGCTGTGCCCCCTGCACTGGACTCTCGGCGGCCAGCACATGGCCCCCGGCCGGAGCGTCCACACTGCCCCCAAAGGGATCGCCGGGCCGGCTGCGTATCTGCAACAATACCTGGATACGGCCCGCCGCATCCAAACGCGCAGCCCAGACAAAGACCAGCCAGTGCCAGTCCCCGTCGCGGTGGACCTCGGCGCGGGATTTGGTCCCTAGGCGTTGCCCTGTCGCATCAAAGAAGGCCAGTTTTTCGCAGGTTTTCATCGCTGATAGGAGTAGACTTGGATCAGGGACTTGTTCCCAAACGCCGGCCCGCCGCATCGAAGAAGGCCAGTGCTTCGCGGTCCTTCATCCCTGGTAGAAGCTGAACATTGTCCAGGCCTGCAGAACAAAAGCGCCCACGGTGAGCAGCGCACAGATGCCCGCACTCAGGTACGCGCCCAGCCCTTCGTGGCTGCCCATGCGACTAAAAACAAAGGCTGTGGCGTACCCGCCGATAAAGCCGCCCAGGTGCGCCCAGTTGTCGACGCCGGGGAAGATGAGGCCAAAGACAAAGAGGATCACCGCCCATTGCAGGAACTGACGGGTGAAGAGGGTGCTGCCCTGACGGCGGCCGTAGACAATGGCTGCGGCCAGGAGCCCGAAGATGGAACCCGAGGCCCCCAGGGTGAGACCGGTGCCGCTCAGGGTCGAGAAGAT
The DNA here is from genome assembly GCA_945861755.1 of Gemmatimonas phototrophica. Classification (GTDB taxonomy): domain Bacteria; phylum Latescibacterota; class UBA2968; order UBA8231; family UBA8231; genus SICG01. Next base: position 6,256 of record CAMAVQ010000141.1, on the reverse strand, counting down.
GAAGCCGGTGATCCCGGCGACGGTGAAGATGACGAAAAGCCGGTACGGGCCAAAGAGATCCTCGACCAGAGGCCCCAGCTGGCGCACCCACATCATGTTGAAAAAGATGTGGAGCAGACCACCATGCAGATAGATGGCGGTGATCAGGGTCCACCAACACCCTAACTTGAAAACGGGTATGGTGCCCGTCATCCCAAACCAGAGGCTGGCCTGTCTTCCCGGGGCCAGGAAGTCCATCATGCCCTGGAAGCGAAAGATATTGGTCGGCTCACTGAGCAGGGACAAAACATATAGCGCCACACAGACAATGACGATCAGCTTGGAGAAATCGAGTTCGAAGCCCATGCGCCGCAGTTTAGAGGTGAAACCCCACATCCCGGGGCGCAGTTGGCCGCAGAAGGGGCAGCGCTTTTCGGTGCTGTCGATCAGTTTGCGGCAACTGGGGCAGAGAATGGCAGGCATGTAATCAAAGTCCCAGCGAGGCGTTGATTTCGGCCTGGTACCCGTTCAAGCGGTCCTCCAGCACCTCTTCCACCGACACGGCCCGACCCGCCACCTGGGATTCTAGCAGGGCGTAGGAGAGGGCCACGGCGCGCGCGCCCATTTCGGCACCCACCTCAGGGGCCTGCTGGTGAAGAATACCCTCCCCGAATTCGGCGTATTCCACCGCGATCAGCTTGCGGTCGATCTCGGGGAAGGGGAAATGGTACTCGTACAGGCGCTCGCCGCCGAAGAGGGCGGCGGTGGTGGGGTCGAGGCGGAAACCGGGCACCAGGTCGAGCAGGCGCTGGTCGTCGATGGCTTCCACGCCGGCCAGGGTGAGCTGCAGGCGCTGGCCGCTGCGGTCGCCGGGCAGGTTCATGGAGCCGCGGCTGCCGTACAGGGTGCGCTGCCACAGGCCTTGACCGTGAGCGGCGTGGTCTTCGATGTACTGGGCCACGGCCCCGTTGGCAAAGAGGATGGTAGCGTAGGCCGCGTCCTCGGCGGTGGCCTCGAACTGGGCGGGCATCTGCTTCTGCCACCGCTCGTACACCCCGGCTGGCGAGCGTTTCTGCGCCGGGTCCTGGCCGGCCATCGGGTTGTGGCGGATGCGCTCGTGCAGGCGGGTCTGGGCGTAAGCGCTGACCGCCGGCCCGAGGAAGTACTCCATGATGTCGGCGAAGTGTACGCCCACGTCCAGCAGGATGCCGCTGGCGTTTTTCTGGTGCCGCCACACCGAGATCATCATCTGGTCGCCCCCGCCCAGAGTGTTGTGGATGAGCAGGCGGGGCTGGCCCAGCACTCCGGCGTCGATGAGGGCGCGGGCCAGGCGGTTGATGGGGTCGCGGCGGTAGTTCTCGGCCACGGACAACACCCGCCCGGCCTGGCGGGCAGCGCCGATCATGGCCTGGCAGGCGCGCAGGGTGAGGCCCATGGGTTTTTCGCACATCACGTGCCAGCCCCGTTCCAGGGCCGCGATAGAGGAGGTGTGGTGGAAGGCGGGCAGGGTACATACGTCCACGGCGCGTACCTCGGCGGGCAGACCCTCCAAGTCTTTGGCCACGGCGGGGCGCCGGCCCAATAGATCGGCGGCCTGGTCGGCCAGGGAGTTGGCGTTGTCGAGGTTGGGGTCACAGGCGCCGGCCAGCACAAAAGGCGAGCGGCCGGCCCGGTGCAATTCGGCCAACCCGTAGAGGTGGCGGTGGCCCATGCCACCGCAGCCGACGATGGCCAGGGGGAGTGGTTCAGACATGTGATGGGACTCCTTTACTGGTGGTCTACACTGGGGCGCGTCGAGGCATAGCCCACTCCGGCTTTTCCCCAGGCGCGTCCCGCTGCACCCCAACGTATGGGGTGCAGCGTAGTATTTGCTTCCCTTCCCCAAGACCCTTCCCCCGCAGCACCATCTATATGGTGCTGCGCCCCGCCACGCGGACTTCCCTTCACCGCCACTCCCCGGGAAAAACCTACAGGATCATCTCCCCGCCGCTGCGCTGACCCTGGTGGCCCACTTCCTGCCGCTCAGAGATCGGAGGGGGTTGGTTTCTTGCGCGAATGCTTCTCGATGCCCTCCGGGTTCCAGCGCACGCCCAGGCCGGGGGCGTCGGGGATGTTCAGCAGGCCATCGGCATCGAGGGCAAAGGGGTCGAGCACCAGGTCTTCGATGTACGGGGCCGGGGTGATGTACTCCACCCAGCGGGCGGTGGGCACCGCGGCCACTAGTTGCAAGTCTGCGGCCAGGCCCACGGCGGTGTTCCAGCCGTGGGGCACAAAGAGGATCGAGTGGTCGTAGGCGTGCATGGCGATGCGGTATTCCTCGGTGAGGCCGCCCACCTTGGTCACGTCGGGCTGGATATAGTCCACGGCCCGGTTCTCGATCCAGGGCATAAAGGCCTGCCGGCGGGTGAGCACCTCACAGCTGGTGATGGGCAGGGGGGCATTTTCGGTGAGTTTGATATAACCCTGCAAATCGTCGGGCCGCAGCGCCTCCTCGAACCAGGTCACGTTGTAGTCGCGCAGCATCTTGGCCGTCTCGATGGCCCACTTGTACCCATGCGGCCAATAGCGGTCTGAGCCGCCGGCGTCCACCATCAGTTCCACCTCTGTGCCCACGGTCTGGCGGGCCGTGCGGACAATGGCCTCGTCCAACTCTGCCGAGACCCTGCCAAAGGGGCCCCAGCCCATCTTGATGGCCCGGAAACCGCGCGAAACCGCGTCTTCGAGGCGGGGCGGGAGGTTGTCGGGCTCGGTCATCAGCAGGGAGCCGTAGGGTTTGATCTTCTCGCGGTAGCGGCCGCCCAAAAGCCGGCTGATGGGTTGGCGGGTAACCTTGCCAAAGATATCCCACAGGGCGATATCGATGCCGGAGATGGCGTGGGTGACGGCCCCGCCGCGGCCCTGCCAGAAGGTGGACTGGTGCAGCTTTTCGGCCACCCGGGCCGGCTCGATGGCGCTCTCGCCGATGAGCATGGGCCGCAGGATACCCAGGGCCCCTTCGATGAGTTTGGCCGAGGTGTAGACGCTGCCCAGGCCCACCACGCCCTGATCGGTGATCACCTCCACTAGGGTGTGCAGGTTGTCGTCTTCTTCAAAACCCTGGGCCCAGCCCCCGTCCCCGGTGGCACCGGTGAGAGGCAGCAGGCGGATTTCTTTGATTTTCATGGGATACTCCGGGAAAGGATGAGAGAATCTATGGAGAAGGAGGGGGGGGCTGTCAACCGGGCGGGGCAGTTGTGGGGTATTGACGAGGATAGTGACTCACCACAAGGGATTTGCCGCGTCGGGGAGCGACCCGCTCCGGCCTTTCCCAAGGCGCTGGGCAACGCCCCATACGTTGGGGCGTTGCATTCCCCTCGCTCGCTCTGGCTCCGCTACCCGACCCCCAACCACGCGGACTTCCCTGCCCAGCCATTCCCCGGGAAAGGCCTCGGGGTCATCTCCCCGACGCTTGCTTTGACCGGCAAAATCCTTGTGGCGGACCACTAGGTAAATTCAATATATAGGGGTATGATGACCCCTTACTTGCGAGGCCTGCCATGACTGCTACGGTCCAGCACATGACAGCGGAGGAACTGCTCCGGTTGCCCGACGACGGCTTCCGCTACGAACTGATCAGAGGGGAGTTGAGGAAGAGGACTCTGGCAGGAGCTGAACAGGGCAGGCTTACAACTATGCTGATGGTATCACTCTATCAGCATGTGCAAGTCGACAAATTGGGGGTAGCCTATGCAGGAGGAACAGGTTTTCTACTCTCCTCCGATCCCGACACGGTGCGCGCCCCGGACGGGGCCTTTGTCCGGCGGGAGCGCCTCGAAGAGGTGGGTGCCGTCAAAGGGTACTGGCCAGGGGCACCCGATCTGGCGGTCGAGGTGATTTCGCCGGGCGATAACTACAGCGAGGTCGAGAGCAAGGTGGCCGACTGGTTGGAGGCGGGCAGCCGCATGGTGGTGGTGGTCGATCCGCGCCGGCGCGAGGTGAAGGTGCATCGCTCAGTCAGCGAGATCCGTGTACTCGGGGAAGGGGAGGTGCTGGAGGAGGGCGAAGTGGTGCCGGGGTGGAAGCTACCCATCGACGAGTTATTCGTCTAAAAAATTTCCCGCCAAACAAGTCGCCTGACGGGAATTACCTAGCAGATTGAACTTCCAGCGAGAATGACGCCCCCCAATGATGAGGCTAGGCGACTCCTTCAAGAGCCAAAATCCTTTTCTTCACACCCTTTGGAAAATCTACAAAAACAAAGTGGCTCTTATGGAATAGATAATCCTCTCCGCTTTCATCAATGATGCGAATCAGGTCATCCTTCGCAGCTACCGGATCAGGCAAAATCCGATAGACCTTATTGAGAATCAATGAGGCCTCGTAATCCGTGTTATCAATGCACAGCGCAAACTGTTTTGTCGGTTGTCTCATCGCTCATCCAGATAGTGTTTAATCTTCACGTCGCGTTTGCCAATACCATGGGCCTCATACCAGTGCAACTCTACCCTACGCAAAACCCCGTTGGGCAGACGGACAATGGCAACCCCTTTCAGTTTGCGCCATCGCCCTCGGCCATAGGCCCTGCGGAGGTATGAGCGCGTCCGAACACCTATACCCGAGGCGATGACCTCAATATCGACAATGGGGCCAACAACCTCGAACTTCATCGAATTCCCTAGTCCATCAGTGTCATCCGGCAGATTTCTTCGCGAAAGATATCGTCAGTTAGTGGCCATGTCAACATGCCCCAAGTCAAGATGTAACGGGGCAAGACCGATGCCATCGATGCGGGGGTGATCCTGTATCCCTGTAACGCTGCTCTATCAACCCCCTCGTTGGTGCCGGGGTGGAAGTTGTCCCTCGAAGAGTTGTTCGCCTGAGGCGGTACCAACAGCCGCCCGAGCCGAACTATGGGTGGTGAGGTGCGCCATCGTCCAGGCCGGGGGCAATATCTCCGAAGCCGCACGGCTCCTGAACACCAACCGCAACCGCATCTACCGCATCCTCGACCAGGAACCTCCCCTTCCGCAGTCCTGAGTTGCCCGCCCCATCCCTCGGCCTTATACTGTAGCCCAAAAAGGAGGAAAGGTGCGGCCCATCATTCTAGGCGCGGGCCGGGGCAGCCGGCTCAAAGCCCTCACCGACGAACAACCCAAGTGTTATGCCCCGGTGGCAGGGCGGCGCCTGCTCGACTGGGTGCTGGAGGCCCTGACCGAGGCCGGCCTGGAACGGCCGGTTTTTGTTGGCGGGTACCGCATCGAGCAGGTACACACCGATTATCCCCAGCTCGAATTCTGCCACAATCCCCGCTGGCAGTCCACCAACATCCTCGAATCGCTGCTCTGCGCCGAGGCGCAGATGGGCGAGGGTTTTGTCTGTTCCTACGCCGACATCCTCTACCGCTCCGGGGTGGTGCGCCGGGCCCTGGAGCATCCGGGGGACCGGGTACTGGGTGTGGACACCGAGTGGCGCAGCCGGTACGCCGACCGCAGCCAGCATCCCGAGCACGACGCGGAGAAGGTGCAGGCCCAGGGGGACCGGGTAGTCCGGATCGACCGGGGCCTGGCAGCGGAAACAGCCGTTGGCGAATACATCGGGGTGGCCAAGTTTTCGGCGGCAGCAGCGGCCCAACTGCGGGAGCACTACCATCGGGTCAAGCGGGAGTGGGCCGGGCAGGTGTGGAAGGACGGGAAGCCCTTTGAGCAGGCGTACCTGATCCACCTCTTTGCCGAGATGCTGGAGCACGGGCTGCCCTTCCATCTGGTGACGACGGAGGGGGAGTACATGGAGATCGACACCGAGGAGGATTATGCGCTGGCCAATGAGCGCTGGCTGCAAACGTAGCGCGTCGGGGAGCGACCCATTCCGGCCTTTCCCCAGGCGCGTCCCGCCGCACCCCAACGTATGGGGTGCGGCGCCGTCCCTACGGGGCCACTCGGCGACCCGGCCCCCGCAACAGCATCTATATGGTGTTGCGTCCCCTCGCTCGCTCTGGCTCCGCTACCCGCCCCCCCACCACGCGGACTTCCCTTCCCGACCGCTCCCCGGGAAAGTCCTCCAGGGTCATCTCCCCGCCGCTTTTAACAGGTGAAGGAGCCATGTCCACAATAGAACATTACGGCACTCTTTTTCCTACGGCGGTGGTGGGGTCGCTGCCCCGGCCGGCCTTTGTGCGCCAGGTGGTGATGGGCGAGCGGGACCTGAGCGCTGAGCGCCGCGCCCAGGTCATGGACGACGCGGTGACCTATGCGGCGGGGCTAGGGCTAGTTTTCCGAAGAAATACGGGCGAAGTAGCAGT
>CAMAVQ010000140.1 GCA_945861755.1 Gemmatimonas phototrophica | reverse complement strand
CTGCGAGTTGATCACACCCGCATCCCCGAGGATCTGGAGCACTTTCCCTTGCTGGTGGAGGTGGAGGATGCGGCCCTTCGCGGGGTCGAAGAACTGGCCTTCGTCGGAGGGGATGGCCAGCCCCTGCCTTTCCAGGTGGAACAACTCGATCCGCAGGCCGGACGGGTGCGGGCCTGGGTGGGCATGGCCCGGTTGTCCAGCCGCACCGACACCTTGCTGAATTTGGTCTGGGGCGAGGCGTTGCCGGTCTGCCCGCCGATGTGGGACGAGTGCTGGGAGTTGGTCGCGGCAGCGGGGGCGATCCAGGTGCAGCGAGAGGGGCAGGCTGCGGGTGGGGAGCTGACGGTGGAGGCGTGGGCAGAGAGCACCGAGGACCGCGCCGAGGCCTGGCAGGTGCTGGCCGCCCAGTGGCCGCTGCGGGCAAAGATGGGGGGCTTTGCCACCTGGGACGCCGGGGAAACGGGCGGGCTGCGGACCAAGGGCTTTTTTGGGGCGGTGCGGGCCGGGCGCTATATCTACTTTGTCCCCCAGTTCGACGGGGAGGAACGCCACGGCAAGGTGCTGCGGTACGACAGCCACGGGGAGTTCGCCGACGCACAGAGCTGGGCGGCGTACGACGCGGGTCATACCAGCGGCCTGAATACCAAGGGGTATTACGGCGGGGTGTACGACGGGTGTTATGTGTATTTTGTCCCCCGCTTGGATGGGGTGAACCATCACAGCCGGGTGTTGCGCCACGACCCGCGCCTCAGCTTCACTGATCCGGCCAGCTGGCAGGCTTTCGACGCTGGCCTGCCCGTCTCGTACCAGGGCGCGGCCTTTGACGGGCGTTATATCTACTTTGTGCCCGGATACCACGCCGGCCAGCCCAGCGGCAAGGTGCTGCGCTATGACACCCAAGGGGCGTTTGGGGCAAAGACCAGTTACGCGGTGTACGACGCAGGCCAGACCGGAGGCCTGGAGACCCGTTGCTACGACGGGGCGGTTTTCGATGGCCGCTATGTGTACTTTGTGCCCCTCGACAACCACGGCAATGTGCTGCGCTGCGATACCCACGGGCTCTTCGGGGAGGTAACGAGTTGGGCGGCCTACCACCCGCAGTTGGAGCCGGCGCTGGGACCGGGGGTGGGCGCCATCTTCGACGGCCGCTACGTGTATTTCACGCCCTATGCGGGCAGCGCGGTGGTGCGCCTGGACAGCTGGGGGGTCTTTGACGATCCGCAGAATTGGCGCAGCTATGAGGTGAACCCCACCAGTGGCCTGAAAATCTGTGGATACGACGGGGCGGCCTTTGACGGCCGCTACGTGTACTTCATCCCCTTCTGGGAGGGTGAGAATGTGAAGAGTGGCTTCCACGCCCGCCTGCTGCGCTGCGACACCCGAGCCGACTTCGACCGGGCCGAGGCCTGGCAGGTGGTGGAGGCCGGCGCGACGGAGCCGCCCAATCCAGGGGGATTCAACGCCGGGGCTTTTGACGGCCGGTACCTGTACCTGGCCCCTTGGCGGGAAGACTGCGCCGAGGAAGGCCGCATCCTCAGCCACGGCAAGGTGCTGCGGGTGGACACGGCGGGCGAGGGGGCGCGTTTTGTGCTCAAGTACATGGACTGCGGCCACAATGGAGGACTGGGCGCGGCGCTGCCGGGTCCCAGCTTCCTGGTGAACACCGAGCAGGGGCCGCGCAGCGTGCAGGCCCATGCTCTTCCCGAGCCCGGATGGCACCATCTAGCCGGGGTATGGGACGGGCAGGAGGTGTCCCTCTATGTGGACGGGGTCCTGATCGCCCGCGAAGAAGGGAGTGGGAAGCTGGTTTCCAGTGAGGCCGGCGTGGACCTGGGGCAGGCCGAAGGGGGTGGAGGTGCCTTCAGGGGGACCCTCGCGCTGGTGCGGGTGTGCAGCCGGGCCAGGAGTGCGGCCTGGCTATACGCGGCCCACCTGAACCTGCGCGACCCAGGCTCGCTGGTGCGGCCCGCGTCTTAAACCCTCAGGGCTCGATGGTGATCTTCACCTTGCGGGCCGGACGTTCGTGCAGATGACCCTGGCCGGGCAGGGCCACACCCAGGCGGATGGAGGGTTTGCCGCCCTTGGGAAAGATGTGGTGGAAGGTGAGGGCCGGCACATAGATGAAATCCCCGACTTTGGCCTGGACCGGGCGGTCCTCGCGGCCTTCGATGATCCAGTCTATTTCTCCCTCCAACACGATCCACCATTCGTCGTAGTTGTGGCAGTGGTTGTCGTTGATCTGTCCCGAGTTCTGGCAGATCACATTGGCCGCCAGGTGGTCGGCCAGCACCACGGCGCGCGACCAGGGCGGCGGGCCCATAGCCTGCTTGATCTCTTCGAGGTGGATGTTGTTGAGGGTGGCGTCGAGGATGGGGCTGTTGAGGGACATGGCGGTCCTCCCGGGAAAGGGTGAAGTGCCCAGAGTCTAGCGCTTTCGCCGGGGCGAGGCAAGTTGAAAACGGTATTTGCCCCGAACCAGGTAGCGGGGTATTATCACCCTATGACGCGCACAATCCCGGTCCTCTTTCTTCTCCTCGCTCTCGGGCTGAATTCCCCAGTACAGGGTTTGGTCTGCGGGACCGCCGAAAATGCAGCTAGCCAGGCCAGAATCCCTTCCATCGGCCGGGTGCGGGCACTGGTGCTCTTCGGCCATTTTGCCGATGAGCAGAGCGACGAGCCACCTACCTTCGGCGACCAACTCTTCGATCCAAACCTTCCGGGCAGCCTCACCCACTTCTACCACGAGATGTCGCAGGGGCAGTTCCTGCTCACGGGCGGGGCGGTGGCCAGGTGGTATTCCTCCCGCAACCCGGCCAGTTCGTACCTGGCCCGTCCCGGCCAGGTGGGCCTCTACGGGCGGGTGGGGGATTTTTCCCGCGAGATCCTTGCGGTGGCCGATGCCGAACAGGACCTGGGGCAGTACGACGACGACGGCCCGGATGGGGCGCCGAATTCTGGAGACGACGACGGGTACGTGGATTTTGTGTTCCTCAACGCCCTTTCCGTGCCCTACGGTTTCATCATCGGGCCGGCCACCGGCATCGCCCTCCTGGGCCTGGGCAGCGACTATACCACCGACGACCAGGCTGCAAAGGGCGGATACATAAAGGTGCGCCGGGACGAAAGCCCCCAGGGCATCGGTGGGGTGGTGGCACAGGGGCGCAGTTTTGCCGAAGCGGCAGCGTCCATGGCCCACGAGTTTGGCCATGCCCTGGGCCTGCCCGACCTCTTCGACAAAGATTTCCAGCGGCGGGACGCCGACGACCCCGAACCGGAAAAGGACTCGGCAGGTCTGGGGTACTGGTGTCTGATGGCCCACGGCACCCGTGGTTGGCAGGACCGGGGCGGGCCCAACCCTTTCTGTGCCTGGGCATTGGAGAAACTGGGATGGATAGGGTTGGGCAACCGCGACCTGGTGGTGGTGAAAAACGAGCTGAAAGACGCGGTCTTCGAGGAGGTGCGCCGGGAGGGCAAGGTCTATAAACTGCCCTCCCGCGACCGGGACGAATACTACCTGGTCGAATATCGCCAACCCGGAAACAGCTACTACGAGCGCGACCTGCCCGGCAGCGGACTGCTCATCTGGCACGTGCAGCCGGGCAGCGACAATGACATCGAGGAGCGCAAATTGGTGGATCTGGTCTGCGCCGACGGCCAGTACGCCGATGCTGGTTTTCCCGCCGGGCAGATCCCCGCGGCCGAGATCGGCAGCGACAACCTGGATTTTTGGGCTCACGACGCCCAGTACCGCCGGGCCCACCAGGGCAACCTGGGTGACGCCACCGACTTCTTTGACGGGTTGCGTTTCACCGAGTTCTCCGCCGAGACCAATCCGGCAGCCCCGGCGGGGGTCAGTGTCGGCCATATACGCCGACAAGGGACGGGCATGGTGGCCGATCTGAAAGCCGATGACCACCGCTGGGCCGGAGAGATCGCTGGGGAGGTGGTGTGGCAGGACACGGTGGAGATGGTGGGGGATGTGGTGGTGCCCGAACGCGCGGTGCTAAAAATCCTGCCCGGCACCCTGGTGCGGGTCAGCGTCAAACCCAGGAGTTTCCTTGCCGCCGGCCACGACCGCGAGCGAGTGGAACTGATCGTGCGGGGCGGGTTGCGGGCCGGCTCGCAGACGGGTGCCCCGGTGCGCTTCACCTCAGCGGCAGTCCAGCCCGCACCGGGCGACTGGCAGGGTATCCTTGCCGAAGAGTCGGGGATCGTCTACCTGGAAAATGTCGAAATTGAATACGCCCGAGAAGGGGTCAGCGGCAGGGCTTTGCGCAGCCCCCAGGCCCTGGTCCAGGTGGCGGTCCGGCACGCGAGCCGGTATGGTCTGTATTTTGCCGAACAGAACGTGGGCCTCCGGCTGACCAGAGTGGAGGTCGAGGATGCGGGGTTGGCGGGGGTGCGGGTCGAGGGTGGGGGCAGTCTGCAGGTGGAGGAATCGCGCTTTGCCTTCAATGGCACCAGTGGCTTGGAACAGGTGGGGGGTGTGCTGGACTGCCGGGTCTGTGTTTTTGAGGGCAAGGGTCTGGGGGCGGGTCGCAATCTATCGCTGGAAGGGGTGATCCAGGGGAATGTGATCGGCAGCCGTTTTGCCGGCGGCATCGGCATCTACTGCGATCAGGTTGGGGCCCTGCAAGTCGTGCAGAACCGGATGGAGGCTTGCCGCATTGGCCTGGTCTGCAACAATTCGGTGCCGCAGATTGCCCGCAACGAGTTTGTGGACAATGGCACGGTCTTGCAGGTTTTTGGCAAGCGGGTGCCGGCCCAGGTGGAGCTGAACGCGGTGCAGGCCGGTGGTCTGCTGCTAGAAAACCAGACCCTGACCGAGGTCGGGGCCGCCAACAACTGGTGGGGCGACGACGACGAGGCCTGGATCGCGGCGCGGATGCAGGGGGCGGTGCAGTGGCGGCCTTTCCTGCGCAGCGATCCGCGCACCTTGCCGGCCAGTTTTGAGCTGGCGCAGAATTACCCCAACCCTTTCAACGGCAGCACGGTGATCCATTTTGCCGTGGGGGTGGAGGAGGCGCTGAGGGCTCGGGGGGGGAGCATGGACCTGGTGGTGCGCAATAGTGCCGGGCAGCGGGTGCGCCGGCTGCTGCGGGAGCCGGTTTCTCCTGGGGTTTACACCGTGGAGTGGGACGGGCTCGACGAGGAAGGCCGGCCCATGGCCAGCGGCCGCTATTACTACCAGGTGGAGATCGGCGATCTCCACCTGGCCAGACAGATGATGTTGTTGAAGTAGCGCCCCTACTTCTTCAGTGCTTTGATCAGCCTTTCGACCTCCCCGATCTGCTGCTCCACCCCGTGGATACCCACGCCGGTGTGGCGGTAGGCTGCCACCAGGGCGCCGAATCTTTCATCCAAGGCCGCGCCGATGGCTGCCGGCGAGGAAGGTATTTTGGCGGGTTTGTGCTGCGCCATTTGGCGGGTCAGCTCAATGGTGGAGGCGCAGTAGATGTATTCGAGGTTTTCGTCGCTGGGATTCATCAGCGAGTGTAATTCGGAAGGGTCCAGCCACAGGGCGTACCCTGGGGACTGGACGTGGTACTCCTGCCGTGACCAGTGCCAGCCCTGCCCCTTGTTGACGTACCAGATCTCGTCGATGATCGGGTGGTTGTGGGGATGGGAGAACTTGTGCGGGGGGATGTCTCCATTGCCGATGTTGGCGCCCGGGCCCCGGTAGATGTGATGCCAGTGGCCCTGGAAGGGGTTGCCCCAGTCGCTCTTGGGCCGGTCCTCGGACCAATGATGGCACATGAAGGCCTTGGGATCGGCGGGATGGGAGGGCCGGCGGCAGAAGATGAACTCCAGCTCGGCGTCGCCGGTGTTGCGGAATTGGTGGCGCACTCCGGGGGGGATGAAGAAGGAAGAGCCGGCGCGCAGCGGGGTCTGTTTGCCGCCCACCAGCACGGTGCCCTGGCCGCTGGCGGTGAAGAGGCAGTAGGCCTCCTCGGGGTAGGTGGCCGGTTCGGTGGTGACGCCGGGGATAACCACGGCGCGGCCATAGGTGTTGATTTCGAAGCAGACCTCGCCGGTTTCGGCATTGGGCGTGTCGCCCTTGCGATGGGTGTAGATGCGCCATTCGCGCAGCCGGCCGTAGGTGAAGATGGGGCAGTCCATCCAGTGTTTGATGATCATGATCGGGCTCCTGGGTGAAGGGTGTCGGTCATTTCTTCAGCGCTTTGATGATCTTTTCGACTTCTGCGAGGTTCTGGTCTACCCCGAAGATGCTCAGGCCGGTGTGGCGGTAGGCGGCGGCCAGGGCGCCGAACTTCTGCTCCAGGGCGGCGGCGAGTCCGGCGGGGGTGGTGGGGAACTTCTCGGGTTTCCGGGCGGCCTCCTGCCGGGTCCAATCGCTAGCCGAAGCGCACCAGATAAACTCAAGATTCTCGTTGTTGGGGTTCATCAGGGAGTGTAACTCGGAAGGTTCGAGCCAGAGGGCATAGCCGGGGGACTGGACGTGGTATTCCTGGCGCATCCAATGCCAGCCCAGCCCCTTGTTCACGTACCAGATCTCATCGACGGTGGGCGGGTGGTTGTGGGGGTGGGAGAATTTGCTGGGTGGGATGTCGGCGATGAGCAGGCCGGCCCCGGGACCCCGCGGCACGTGGTTCCAATGGCCCTGCATCGGCGAACCCCAGGTGTCCTTGGGCCGGTCTTCGCTCCAGTGATGGCAGGCAAAGCTCTTCTCATCGTAGGGGGCAGGGGGGCGGCGGCAAAAGATAAATTCCAACTCGCTATCGCCGGTGTTCTGGAAACGGTGGCGCAGGCCGGGGGGCATGGAGAAGGTGGAGCCGGCTCGTAGTGGCACCTTCTTGCTGCCCAGCTGCAGGATGCCCTGCCCACTGGCTACTCCCGCGCAGTACATCTCATCGCCGTAGGTGGCCGGCTCGGTGGTGACCCCGGGGATGACCACCGCCCGACCGTAGGTGTTGATCTCGTTGCAGACCTCGCCGGTTTCGGCGTTGGGCTGGTCGCCTTTGCGGCGGGTGAAGATGCGCCATTCGCGCAGTCTTCCATAGGTGAAGATGGGGCTGTCCATCCAGTGGCGCATGATCATCGCGGCACGCTCCTGTGGGGGGAATTGGTCAGTGAAGCCGGTCGTAATATATTGATAGGATGAGGAGGCCAACAATGGGCAGGTACTGGATCATGCTGGTCTGTGGGTTGCTGGGCGGGGCCGGCAGGAGTCTGGCTGCCGAGGGGGTGCAGTTTGTGTTGCCGGATCTGGAGGGCAACCAGGTCTCCCTGCAGGAAGAACTGGCCCAGGGGCCGGTGGTGCTGGATTTTTGGGCCACCTGGTGCAAACCCTGCATCCAGGCCCTACCCAAATTGGCGCAGATCGCCGCCGACTACCAGGACCGGGGGGTACAGGTGTACACCATCAACATCGACGGACCGCGCAACCTGGCCAAGATCCGGCCCTTTCTCCAGCGCCACCAGATCGTGTTGCCCGTGCTGCTGGACCGGACCAACCAGGTGATGAAGCAGTTCCAGCTCCTCGCCCCGCCCGCCACTTTGGTGCTCACCGCCGAGGGCGGGGTGGTGTACCGCCACCAGGGGTACCAGCCTGGGGATGAGGCCCAATTGCGCGCCGCACTGGAGGCGCTGGTACCAGTCAAACCCTGATTTCGCTGCGGAGGAATACCATGCGCAAGAGTCGGAACTGGCAGAGTGTGGCGGTGTTGGTCCTGCTGCTGGCCCAGGTCCACGGGGTGTCGGCCCTGGTCAAGACCGGGGAGCAAGCGCCCGATTTCACCCTGCAGCAGCTGGACGGAGCGCAGGTCTCCCTCAGCGACTTCAGGGGCAAGGTGGTGCTGATCAATCTTTTCGGCTTCAACTGAACTTTCTGTCTCGCGGGGGCCGCGAGTATCGAAAAGGTCTGGCAAGCGTATCAGGGCACTGGGCAGGTGGTGTTGCTGGGGTTGGATATGTGGGACGGAACCGCCACTCAGGTGGACATTATCTTTCGCAAGGGAACCGGCACCACCTATCCTTTGCTGCTCAAGGCCAGCGCGGTAGCCCGCAAATACGGTCTGGACCGGGAGAACTACATCCTGGTGGATCACGAGGGCGCAATCCGCTACGTCTCCGATTGGCGCGGTGGCGTCGGCAAACGCTTCGACGAGCGGGCAATCCGCCAGGCTATCGATCAGGCCCTGCAGGATATTCCGGCCCCTGAACCGCCCCCAGGTTCGGCGGTGGCACCGGCTTCCTGGGGGGGGATCAAATCAGTAAAACTGGTTCACTAGCCGCAATTCCACCCCTTCGAATCCCAGCACCTCATAGCAGGTGCCGGCGGTGCAGGCCAGGCCGGTCCGGCGCTGGCCGGCGAAGAGGTCGAGGCGGTGGTTGTCGCCCATCTGCCAGCCGGTGTTGAGCCCCGTCCAGTAGCTGGCTCCGGTGGGGGAGGCCCCGCTTTCGAGGGTGTCGGTGGCCCGCTGCAGCACCAAGGCCGCTGACCAGGCCGGCGCCCCGGTCCATCCCAGGCTCAGATACAGATTCTCGTAGGGTAGCTCCAGCTCTCCGAAGCGGCGGTTCACGTCTTGGACCTGGACATCGGCGCTGAAGGAGTGGCGGTCGCTGGCCTGCCACTGCCAATGCGAACCGAGGGTCAGATGGCGGCTGTCCTCGAGGATGGTGCTGCGGGTCAGATCGGCAAAGGCCTGGGCGTGTACCTCGGCGCCTAGCGAGGTGTCGAATTGCAGGAAATAGGAGCGGAGGTGTTCGTCGTCGGTGTTGCCAGGCTCCAGGGTGCGGGTGGCCAGGGTGTGGTTGAAGAGCAGGGACTGGCCCCCGGCAAAGGTGTAGCTGGCCTCCAGCTGGGCTCCGGTCTCGTCATCTGGCAATAATACGTGGGTGAGGCGGTTGAGCAGGTACGCCTCGTGTTCGCGGATGAGCGGGGGTGGATCGTTGATGTCGGAGAGGAGGAAGTCGCGATAGTTCTTGTACTCCAGACTCAGCCCCCAGGGACCGGCCGTCAGCGAAGAGGACAGGTACAGACCGCGGCCCAGGTCGGTGGCCAGGGAGAGCCAGCGGCTGGGATGGGTCTCCCGCTGGGCGTATTCGGCGTAACACTCTAGGGCCGAGCCAGGGCCCAGTACTGGCCCAGGCCGCAGCCGCAGATGGGTGGCCCCGCCCAGATCAGTGCCCAGGTCCAGCAGCTCGACGCCCGCTTCTAGGGTCGAAGCCGGGCGCCAGCTAAAGGCGGTGGCTTGGAGCGGATGCCCGCGCCTTTCATCCAGGCCCGGCGGCAGGGCCGAGTTGAGCGGGGTGCCGCGCAGCAGGGTGCAGGAGAAACGGGGGTGGTCGTAGCGCAGGAAGGCCCCGTCCAGGTCGCGGGTCAGCTGGTAGCGGCGGCGCCAGCCCCGGTCTTCGGTGAGCACCCCGGGCAGTTCAAAGGCATGTAAGAGCAAGCCCTCGCCGAGGATGGCGTTGAAGTGGCCGGCGCCGGCTTCAAAGCGGCCGTGCTGGTAGCGCAAGGAGCGCTGCACCAGTTCGCCGTAGTTGCGGCCAGCCTCACTGCTGCCAAACGTTTCACCGCGCAGGGAGAGTTCAAAACCGCGCTTTGCGTAGGCGAGGTTGAGCTGCTGGTAGAGGGAGCGCTGGGTGCCGGCCTCGTCGGCGGGCAGGCGTCCGGACTGGATTTCGGCCAGGCTGGATAGGCGCAGCTGAGGTTGGGCAGGGGCGATGTCCAGCAAGAGGACAACGATCAGGAGTGTAGGGGTACATGGCCACGCACCCCTAGGGGGCAATTCAACACCCTCCGACACTCTCTGAGGGGATCTCACACGAAGGTATCTTCGGAATCGCCGCGGACCACGGTGATCTGGCCCTGTTCTTCGAGCTGGCGCACCTGTTGGACGATGCGCAGTTGCACCTCTTCGACTTCGCTCAGGCGCATGGGCCCCAGAAACTCCATTTCCTCGCTGATGAAGGTGCGCACCCGCTCGGACATGTTGTTGAGGATCTTGACCTTGAGTTCGTCCTCGGCGCCCTTGAGGGCCACCACCAGGTCCTTCTGGTCCACCTCGCGCATCAGGGTCTGGATCTCGCGGTCGCTCAACTTGACGATATCGGTGAAGGTAAACATGAGATTGCGCACCGACTCGGCCACCTCCGGGTCCTGGGCATCCATCTGATCCAGCACACTCTTCTCGGTGGTGCTGCCGGTGAGGTTGAGGATGTCGGCCACCACTTTGGGACCACCCACGTCCTTGTTGCCGCCCAGGATGTCGCGCAGCGAGGTCTCGAGACTCTCCTCGATCTGCTTGAGTACATTGGGGGTGATGTTCTCCATGGT
>CAMAVQ010000139.1 GCA_945861755.1 Gemmatimonas phototrophica | reverse complement strand
GGGATCAGGCCGGTACCGCCGAGAAGAACGCGCAGCGGGTGTGCGGCGTAACCGCCAAGGCCTGGCGCTTTGCCGGCGAGATGGAGGAGATCGCCGCCACCTTTGAGGGCGCAGGGATACCGGGATATTTCCACACCGGGGCTGCGATCCTCTACCGTCGGCTGGCGCAGTTCAAGAATGCCCGCAGCACCCCCTCCATAAAAGAGGTACTCGCTGCTCTGCTCACCGAAGGCGAGGCCGGCAGGTGAACAAGATCGCCCAGGTCAACACCACCGACCTGGCCGGGGCGATCCGGCTGGGCTGCCGCACCATGCAGCAGGTCTTCAACGCCGACGACGACCAGGTCCCCTTCTTCGGCTCCACCCTACGCCCCACCGCTGCCCTGCACTTCAGCGCCCACCACAGCGAGTCCCATGTGCCTGGCCGGCACCTCAACGCCCTGCTCAATGCCGAGGATGCCGTGGGGGTGCAACTGGACGAAAGCGCCGTCGAGAACCACCGCCGCGCTACTTTCCTTTCTTACAGCGGTCCCGTCCCCCTGCCCCTCAACCGCGAGCAGCCGGGCGGCCCACCAGTGAACTTCTGCCCCCACAATCTGCGCGAGGGTTTCCACGCCCTCTATGCCCTGGCCAAGTACCGCGACGACCGGGAAGCCGCCGACCTTTTCGAGCGCAGCATCGCCGCCATCTGCGACCTGTGGAGCCCCGAAGGCGGCTGGGAGGTGGAGCGCCTGCGCGGCCTGGGACTCCAGTACCAGGAATGCCAGGGCTTCCTGCACGGCGAGGCGCGCATGCTCGGACCCTTGGTCAAGCACTATCGCGCCACCGGCAGCGGGCCGGCCCTCCGGCTGGCGCTGGTGCTGGCGGAAAAAGCGCTCGGCGAATTCTTCCTGCCCGACGGCGAATACCACCCGCAGCGCTTCATCACCCGCCACACCCATTCCATCACCTGTGTGCTCTCCTCCCTGGCCCAGCTGGCCGACCTGCTCGGCGACGCGACCATGATGGGGCGGGTCAAGGCCTTTTGCGATCGGGGCCTGTGGGCCATGCGCGACCAGATCGGCTGGTCGCCCGAGGCCGTGCATCAGCAGGACACCGACCACGGCGAGACCAACAACAGCGGCGACATCCTCGAAACCGCGCTGATCCTGGGCCGCTGGGGCTACCCCGAATGCTACGGCGACGCCGAGCGCCTGTTGCGCTGCCACCTGCTGCCCTCCCAACTGCGCGATGTGTCCTTCGCCATCGATCCCCCCAATCGCAACGGTGAAGACGGCCTGCGCCAGGTGGCCGACCGCCACCTGGGCGCGTACGGCTTTCCGGCCCCGTACGGCCACGAATCGGTGGGCCGCGGGCGGGGCAACCTCTCCTTCAACATGGATATCGTCGGCGGCACCGTGGGCTCGCTCTGCGAGGCGTACCGGGAGGTGGTGTGGCCCACACCGGCTGGCACCTGGGTCAATCTGCTCTTCGACCACCAGACCCCACAGGCGCGGGTGCGCTCCCCCTACACCGGCCGGCACCTGATCGTCGAGCCGCTGATGGCCGGCCCGCTCTTCGTGCGCCTCCCGCCCTGGGTAACTCCGGGGGAGGTGCAGATCGAAGGAGTGGCCGAAGCGCCGGTCTGGACCAAGGGGTACCTGTTTTTTGCCCGGCCGCCGGTACACCAGCCGATCCAGATCGACTTTCCGCTGAAAACCCAGGAGCTGGTCCTCTCGGGCCGCGTGCATATCCACCCCATCCGTATGCGGCTAGAGGGTGATGCCGTGGTGGCGATGGACAGCTTTGGGGCAGATTTGACTTTCTTCGACCCCTATGAGTAATTCTCGGGCGATGACCACCCCAAACACGGGCGAAAAACCATGACCAGAACCGTGGGCGAATTCAAAGCCTCCAACGACGCCATCGAAGACGCCGAGGAATTGCGCCGGCGCCTCAACACCGAGGGCTACCTCTTCTTCCGCCGGCTGCAAAATCCCGACAAGTTGCTGGCCCTGCGCCGCGACATCACCGGGGTGTTGATGCAGGGCGGCTGGCTGGTGCCGGGCACCGATCCCATGCAGAGCATCGCCCGCATCGAGGCCCAATGCACCGAAGGCGATCTCGAATACACCGAGGTCTACCACCAGATGTACCGGCTGGAGTCCTTCCACCGCTCCGGGCACTGGCCCGAAGTGATGTCGCTGATCGCCAAGTTGGCCGGGACGCCGGTGCTGCCCCATCCGCAGAAGATCGCCCGACTCTGGTTCCCCAAGTACACCGAACACACCACCCCCATGCACCAGGACTTTGTCCACTTCCAGGGCTCGTACGATACCTACACCTGCTGGGCCCCAGTGGGCGACTGCCCCATCGAGTTGGGGGGGCTGGCGGTGCTGGCCGGCTCGCACCGGATGCGGGCCATCCGCGAGCACAACTTCTCTCTGGGCGCCGGCAGTCTGGCCGTCGACGAATCCCGGCTGGAGGGCACCTGGCTGAGCACCGACTACCAGATCGGCGACAGTCTGGTCTTCAACAGCCTCATGGTCCACCAGGCCCTGCCCAACCTCACCGAGGATCGGCTGCGCATCTCCCTGGACAACCGCTACCAACACGCCGGCCTGCCCATCGCCGAACACATGCTGGAACCCCACCTGCAGGGCCTGCACCCGCTCTCCTGGGAGGAAGTCTACGCCGGCTGGCAGAGCGACGAGCTGAAATACTACTGGAAAAAATACAATTTGCAGGTATTCCCCCGGCTCTTGACCTGGGGCGAGCGCAGTTTTGCCCAGGCCCTGGAGCTGGCCACCGGGGGTGATCCTCGCGCCCAGCTCCATCTGCGGCGTCTGGTCAAGCGCGATCCCCATTCCGAGCTGGGAAAGCGCGCCCAGGCCGCCCTCGCCGCCACCAGTTATTAAAACAGACCCCCGACTACCACCAAAGGAGTCCCCGATGTCTGCAACCCAGCCAGGATGGAAGGCCACCAGCAAGACCGGCGCTCTCGCCGCCGGCGGTGCCCGGGCCGTGGACGCCGGCCTGAGCATCCTCGCCCAGGACGGCAACGCCGCCGACGCCGCCGCTGCCACCATCTTCGCCCTCAACATCACCGACCACGGCGACTGCTCCATCGGCGGAGAGGTACCCCTGCTCATCTACGATGCCAAGAGCGGGCAGGTGAAATCCCTTTCCGGCCAGGGCCGCGCGCCTCTCTCGCAGGCAGCCATCGACTGGTACATGGCGAATGGCATCCCGGCCGGCGACATCAAAATGGCCCCGGTGCCCTCGGTGGTGGACCTGTGTATCACCACCCTCATCCACTATGGCACCATGAGTTTTGCCCAGATCATCGCCCCCACCCTGGCCTTGCTCGACGAGGGCCGCGAGGAATGGCACCCCCGACTGGCCCTCACCCTGCGCCGGCTGGTGGAGGAGGAAGGATTGACCTCGGGCAGCCGCGAGGAAAAACTACAAGCTGCCTGCGACCGCTTCTATGGCCGACATCCCCTGCGCAACGACGTGGCCGAGGACCTGGAGGCCTTTTACATCGAGCGGGGCGGTTTCCTGCGCCGGGCCGACCTGGCTGCCCACCGCACCACCATCGAAGAGCCGGTGAGGGCTGACTACCGGGGCTACACCGTCTGCAAGTGCGACACCTGGACCCAGGGCCCGTACCTGTGCCAGGCCCTGCGCCTGCTCGAGGGTTTCGAGATCAAGGCCATGGGGCAAAACTCGGCGGACTACATCCACGTGGTGGCCGAAGCCATCAAACTGGCCATGGCCGACCGCGACGAGTACTACGGAGACCCGGCCTTTGTGGACGTGCCCATGAAGGAATTGCTCTCCGAGGCCTATACCCAACTCCGCCGGCCCCTCATCGATATGGCCCAAGCCTCGCAGGAGGCCCGGCCCGGTGATCCGCGCAACCTCAAAGCCCTCAAGGGGCCGGGGGTCTTTCGCCCAGGGCCCGGGGGCACCACCACCTGCGTGGTCGCCGACCGCTGGGGCAATGTGGTGGCCGCCACCCCCAGCGCCAATGTCCACCGCGAGACCCCGATGGGCGGCCGGGCCGGGGTCTCTTTTGGCAACCGCCTGCGCAGCCTCAACACCACCCCAGGTCACCCCAACTGCATCCAGGCGGGCAAGCGCCCCCGCATCACCCTCACCCCCACCCTGGTGCTCAAGGAGGGGAAGCCGGTGCTGGCCATCAGCGTGGCGGGCGGGGATCTGCAAGACCAGGCCACCCTGGAATTGCTGCTCAACCACATCGACTTCGGCCAATTGCCCGAAACCGCGGTGCGCACCCCGCGTTTCGCCACCCATCACCACCAGGATTCCTTCGATCCCAATCCCAACCGCCAACAAACCTTCCTCAAGGCCGGTTCCCTGGCCATCAACGACCGCATCGACCCAAAAGTGCGCGAGGACCTGGCCGGACGCGGCCACCAGGTGGAAGCGAGGGCCGCCCACATTGCCACCCCGGTCATGCTCTACATCGAGCCGGCCGGGATCTTCCACGCTGCCGGCGACCCGGAAGCCGGCCGCCACGCCGCCGGATTGGGCTGAATCCATGAGCATCAACAATGTCGAGTTGTTCCGCGCCAAGATCGCCGGCGGTGGTTTCTGCGTGGGCACCCCCGTCAGCTTCAGCGATCCAGCCATCAGCGAATTGTTCGGCGACGCCGGCTGCGATTTCACCTGGATCGACATGGAGCACTGCCCCATCGACCTGCCCACGGCGCTGGGTCACGTCATGGCGGTGCGCGGCACCCAGGCCGCCCCCCTGATCCGCGTGCCTTCTGGAGATCCCAACGTGCTCAAGCCAGTGCTGGAGCTGCACCCGGCCGGGGTGGTGGTGCCCCAGGTGCGCAGCGCCGCAGAAGTGGTCCAGATCGTGGCCGCCTGCAAGTACCCCCCGGCGGGCATACGCGGTTTCGGACCGCGCCGGGGCCGGGGCTTTGGGGGCACCAGCAATACCGAGTACCTGAAAGACGCCGACCAGCAGATCATGGTCTTGGTCCAGATCGAGCACCTCGACGCGGCCCGCGATCTGGACGCCATCCTCGCCGTCGAGGGCCTGGACGGCATCTGCGTGGGCTTCAATGACCTGGCCAGCTCCATGGGCCTGGCCGGCCAGCCGGGGCACCCCAAGGTGCTGGCCCTGGCCGAAGAGGTCGTGCGCCGCACCCGCCAGACCCCCAAGTACGCCGGGGTGGCGATGGGCTTCGACCTGCCCATGGTGCGGCACTGGCGGGATCTGGGCGTCCAGTGGTTTTCCCTGGCCGGCGACTTTGGTCTGCTCTACAACGCTACCCGGCAGATGCTCGACCAGATCCGCAGCCTGCCCCGGTAGTCATCAATCCGCAAAGCCCCTATATTCTGTGGAAATTTTACGAGGAGCCCTCGCTATGACCGCAGCCCTTGCCGCGCAACCCGCCATGCATCCCACTGCCGCCGAACGTTTCTTCTTTGACAACAACGGCTATCTGTTGTTAGAGGACTTCCTGCCTCCCGACCTCACGGCCCGCCTGCTGGTGGCCGTAGAAAAAACCATCGCCCGCCGCCGCCCTGGCTACACCCGCGAGCATCCCACTGCCTTCAAGGAGAACCTGGAGGGCCGCAACGCCCGCATCTTCCACCTGCTCGACGAAGACCCGGTCTTCCTCGAAATGCTCGACTATGCGCCGATGATGGAGTACGTACACGGCCTGTTCAACGCGCAGCCCCATCTCCATTCCACCGATGTGATCTACGAAGTGGAGAAAGCCCCCCACCACGGCCTGGGCTGGCACATGGACGGCATCCAGGCCGGGTACCGGAATCTGCGGCCCCACATCCCCTTCCTCCAATTCAAGGTGGGATACTACCTCAGCGACATGAGCCAGCCCGATCAGGGCAACCTCACCCTGGTGCCGGGCAGCCACAAAGGCTACTTCGAGCCGGATGCCGCCGACCTCAGGAACCCCGCGCTCTTCCCCGGTGCAGTGCAGGTCTGCGGCCGGCCCGGTTCGGCCTTCATCTTCCACAACGGGCTCTGGCACACCGGCGGCCCCTGGACCAAACCAGACGGCAAACGTATCGTGCTTTACTACGGATACGAACACCCCTGGATGCTGGCCTGTGTCGAGCAGTGGCGCTATTCCAAACAGTTCCTGGCCAGCCTGCCGCCCGAGAAGCGCGCCTTCTTCCACGGCTTTGTCTTTGATCCGCCCGAATACCGGACGCTCTAGACATGGGCCGGGGGAGTGCCCCGGAGGCGTTTCTCGGGGAGCAGCGGGGTGGTAAGGACCGCTGGGCGGCGCGGCGGGGTAGCGTAGTTTATGGAGCGAGGGGGAAGGTCCGGGACTGCAGAAACGTCCGGAGTGGGCACCCCCAGGCCCTTGGACGGATACTGCGAATATTCATATGACCGACCTACCCGAAATCCCCGACGACCTCGACGCCCTCGAAATCCAGGAGTGGCTGGACTCCCTGGATTACGTGCTCGAAAACGCCGGCCCCGAGCGAGTTTGCCTATTGCTCTCGCGCTTGCAGGACCACGCCCGCCGGCAGGGGGTGAGCATCCCCTTTGCCCTCAACACTCCCTACATCAACACCATCCCCCCCGAGCGCCAGCCGCCCTACCCAGGCAGTCACGATCTGGAGCGGCGTATCCGCAATATGGTCCGCTGGAACGCCATGATTATGGTAGTGCGGGCCAACCAGCAAGACCCCACCATGGGCGGCCACATCGCCACCTACGCCTCGGCTGCGGCCCTGTACGAGGTGGCCTTCAACCATTTCCTGCGCGGCCAGGAAGGCGACTTTGAGGGCGACCAGGTCTTCTTCCAGGCCCACACCTCGCCGGGGATCTATGCCCGCGCCTTTTTGGAGGGCCGGCTCAGCGAGACCCAGTTGGACAACTTCCGCCACGAACTGCGCCCCGAGGGTGGACTATCCTCGTACCCGCATCCCCGGCTGATGCCCGAGTTCTGGCAATTCCCCTCCGCCTCCATGGGCCTGAGCGCCATCATGGCCATCTACCAGGCCCGCTTCAACCGCTACCTAGAAGACCGGGGCCTCAAGCCCCGCACCGACGCCAAGGTCTGGGCCTTTATCGGCGACGGCGAGACCGACGAGCCCGAATCCCTGGGTGCCATTTCCCTGGCAGCGCGCGAAAAGCTGGACAACCTGCTCTTTGTCATCAACTGCAATTTGCAGCGCCTCGACGGGCCGGTGCGCGGCAACGGCAAGATCATCCAGGAATTGGAGACGGTGTTCCGGGGTGCGGGCTGGAACGTCATCAAGGTGATCTGGGGCAGCGACTGGGACCCGCTGCTGGCCCAGGATACCCAAGGGCTGCTGGCCAAACGCATGGGCGAGATCGTCGATGGGCAGTATCAAAAGTACAGCGTCTCGGACGGCCAGTACCAACGCCAGCACTTCTTTGGCGTGGACCCGCGCCTGATGGAGCTGTCGCACCAGCTCACCGACGAACACATCCGCACCATCCGACGCGGGGGCCACGATCCCAACAAGATGTACGCCGCGTACCAGGCAGCCACCCAGTACCGCGGCGCCCCCTCGGTGGTGTTGGCCAAGACCATCAAGGGCTATGGCATGGGGGAGGCCGGCGAGGGCCGCATGACCACCCACCAGCTCAAGAAACTCGATACCCAGGCCCTGCGCCAGATCCGCACCCGTTTCGGCATCCCCCTCTCCGACGCCGAGGTAGAGGCCCTCTGCTTCTACCGCCCTCCCGAAGACAGCCCGGAGATCGGCTATTTGCTGGAGCGCCGCCAGGCCCTGGGCGGCTTTGTACCGCGGCGGCCCGCTCCCCGCGCTCAGGCCCCGGCCCCACACGAGGATCTCTTCGACGAATTCCTGCCGGAGAGCCGCGAGGCCTCCACCACCATGGTCTTCGTGCGCATCCTGGCCAAGCTCTTGCGCGACGAACGCCTGGGCCGGCTCATCGTGCCCATCGTGCCCGACGAAGCCCGCACCTTTGGCATGGAGGCCCTCTTCCGCCAGTACGGGATCTACTCCCACATCGGCCAGCTCTACGAACCGGTCGACAGCGAGAGCCTCACCTACTACCGCGAGGCCCGCGACGGGCAGATTATTGAAGAGGGCATCACCGAAGCCGGGGCCCTCTCCTCCTTCATCGCCGCCGGCACCGCCGCCTCCACCCACGGGGTGCAGACCCTGCCCTTCTTCGTGTTTTATTCGATGTTCGGGTTCCAGCGGGTGGGCGATCTGATCTGGGCGGCCGGCGACCAGCGCACCCGCGGTTTTCTGATCGGGGCCACCGCCGGGCGCACCACGCTAAACGGCGAAGGCCTGCAACACCAGGACGGCCACAGCCACCTCATCGCCCTGGCCCATCCGCACATCGTGGCCTACGACCCGGCCTTTGGCTACGAGTTGGCGGTGATCCTGCGCGCCGGCCTGCAACGGCTGACCACCGGGGACGAGGACCTGATCTACTACCTGACGGTGCAGAACGAGGTCTACCCCATGCCCGCCATGCCCGAGGGTGCCGAGGAGGGCATCCTGCGCGGCCTGTACCGCCTGCGCGAGGCCACCGGGGAGGTGCGCGCCCGGCTCTTCGCCAGCGGCAGCATCCTCACCCAGGCCCTGGAGGCCCAACAACTCTTAGAGGAGCGCTACGGGGTGGGAACCGAGGTGTGGAGCATCACCAGCTTCGAGCGGCTGCACCAGGAGGGCATGGAGGCCGAGCGCTGGAACCTGCGCCATCCCAGCGAGGAACTGCGCCAGCCCTGGCTCAGCCAGTGCCTGCAGGGGAAGGAAGGGGCTTTCGTGGTGGCTTCGGACTATCTCAAGGCCCTGCCCGACGCCATCGCCCGCTGGTTCCCCCGCCCGCCGGTGTCCCTGGGCACCGACGGCTTTGGCCGCAGCGAGAGCCGGCCAGCGCTGAGAAAGTTCTTTGAAGTGGACGCCCGCACCATTGCCTACGCCGCTCTGGCCGACCTGGCGCGGCAGGGCCAGGTGGAGCTGGCCCTGGTGCAGCGGGCGCAGCAGGAACTGAATATCGACCCCGACAAACCCGATCCGGCGCAGAGTTGAGCGCCATAATAGAGCGAGGATCTCCTATGAAAGTGGACCGCGACCGTTTTCTCGCCGAAGGCTACCTAGTGGTGCCCAACGTGGTGCCGCCCGACCAACTGGACTCCGTGCGCGCCAGCTACGAGCACCTGGTGGACAAACAGCGGGCCCTCTGGGCCGCCCAGCGCAAGCCCGACGATCCCCCCGGCGGGGCCTGGGAGACCTCGGCCCAACCCCGGCTGGGTCTGAGCCGTCCTCCCCTGGTCCACGAACTCGATGCCCAGGCGGTTCCGGCCATCGAGGCCTGGCTGGGGGAGAACGCCCACGGGGCCAGCAGCCAGTTGCTGGGTGCCACCGACTCGGCGGCCACCGACATGATGCTGATGTGCAACCCGGTGCGCAACCACGGCCCGGCCGCCTGGCACCGCGACCTGCACCCCATCGACACCGCCCCCTTATATGGCTACATCGACGACATTGTCGAGAACGGGCCGCGCTACATCCAGTGGAATATCCCGCTCTACGACGACAACGTGTTATGGGTGATCCCCGGCAGCCACCTGCGGCGCAACACCGAGGAGGAAAACCGGATCATGGGGGCCAACCCGCGCCTACCCCTGCCCGGCGGGGTGCAGACCCAGCTCAAGGCCGGCGACGGGGTGGTCTACATCCTGCCCCTCCTGCACTGGGGCAGCAACTACAGCCCCACGATGCGCCGCACCATCCACGGCGGCTTCTCGGACTTTGTGCTCTACCCGGACCTGGGATACACACGTCTGCTCTCCCCTGCGGGACAGGACGCTTTTGCCCGCTGGGAAGCCCGCAGCCAGGATAAACAGCGCCACACCGAGACCGCCCTGCGCGCGATCATCGCCAAAGGCGGGCCCGCCTATATCGCCGCCCTCGACAAGCTCCATTCCGGCCGGGGCGAGAAAGGCCGGATGCTCAGCACCGTCTTCCTCTCCAAACTGGTGCAGGTCATCCGCGTCAAGAAACACCCCGAGGTACAGGACATCCCGGTGGATCTGCGCAACCGCCTGGGCGGCTCGCACCCCATCACCCTCAACTGGGGCCCGGAATTCGCCGACCGTTTCACCACCGGCGATGCCGACACCCTCTGGGCCCGCTTCAAACACCTCGACAGCCTGCTGCGCACCGAAAAAGAGATGTTCATCCCCGGCTACCAATCCGGCCCGATGATCTACCACTTCGACGACATGCCGGCCAATTACAGCCTGGCCGACTTCATCACCGGCTGGACGACATAGAGCGGCGGGGAGCGAACCCCGGAGGCCTTTCGCGGGGAGCAGTGGGGCAGGGAA
>CAMAVQ010000138.1 GCA_945861755.1 Gemmatimonas phototrophica | reverse complement strand
GTGGCCAGAAGGCGTAGGGATCCCGCTGCCGCTGGCGTCGACCCTCCCCATCTTCCACCTCCAATTCATAGGCGAAAGGCTCGGCCCGATTTGGGCAAAAGGCCTCGAAAAGCCCTTCGGGATGGATACGACCGGCCGGGTACTGCTGCCCGGTCTCCTGGTCCACCACCGTCACCTGGCGGGCGTTGGGCAAAAAAAGGCGCACCGCCACCCCGGACCCCTCGCGGTGTATACCCAGGACGCCGAAAGGATCTGGGTGGGCGCCCTCCAGAAGTTGTTCCATATCGCGCGTTTTCATCGGCAACAGGAATCCTCGGTGCGGGTGGGAGTGGCACCGCCGCCGTGGTGCTGGTGGCCGTGGTGATGGTCGTGGTCGTGCTCGTGTTCGTGTTCGTGGGGCTGGTCCTCCTCCCCGTCCTCTTGCATGAAGAGTTCGCCGACAAAGGCGCGCGGCCCCTGGCGCAGCAGGGCCAGCAGGAAGAGGGCGGCCACCGCTGCCAGGCAGACTTGCTGGACCCAGGACCAGAGGCCGGCTTCGGCATGGGGTTGAGGGAAGGCATCGACGGCGGGCAGCAGCAGATTGACCAGGTGTCCCAGCACCACCGCCAGCAGGGCCATGAGCCCGCCAAAAGTCAGGGCAGCTCGGCGGCCGTGTAAGCGGGAGAAAAGCCCGAAGGTGGTGATATTGGTGGCTGGGCCAGTCAGCAAAAAAGCCAGGGCCGCTCCCGGAGAGACGCCTTTGTGGATCAGCACCGCGGCCAGCGGGGTGGCGCCGGAGGCACAGACATAGGTGGGGATGCCCAGCAGGGCGAAGAAGCCCACCTCCAGAACGGGCGGCAGGGCCTGGAACCAGGCATCCTGGATCAGCGGTTCCATCACTGCGGCGATGCCCAGCCCCAACAAGATCCAGGGCGCGGTGGACTCCACCATTTCCCCCAGGCCCGTGGCCAGGCCGGCCCGCAGGCGGGTCCAGCGGTCCGGGGCAGTGGCTTCCAGAGCTAAGGCCGGGGCAGCGGCGGGACTGCTCACTGGCGGCAGGCGCCGGCCCAGTCCCCAGCCGATGGCCAGCGCGACGAAGGTGGCGCAGGCCAGGCGCGCCAGGGTGAAGGGGGCCCCCAGCAGGGGCAGGGAGAGCAGCACCGCATCGAGGCTCAGTTCGGGGGTGGCGATGAGAAAGGCCAAGGCTGCGGGGATGGGGATGCCCTGGAGGATCAGGCTGCGGTACACAGGGACCACCCCGCAGGAGCAGAGGGTCAGGGGCAGGCCAAAGGTCATGCCGCGCAGGGCCTGGGACAGGGGCGGGCCCTTGCTCATCCAGGCCACCGAGGCGCGGGGCATGAAAGCGAAGACCAGGCCGGCGCTCACATAGGCCAAGAGCAGAGCAGGGCCACTCTCCAGGGCCAGGGTGTAGAAGACCGCGCCTACCTGGGCGAGGCCGGCTTCGGCGTCGTGGGTGATGAACCACAGCAGCACCAGGCCGCCCAGGGCGCCCAGCCCCGCCTGGAGCCGCCCCGGCCGTCCAGCAACGCCGCTGCTGATCGGGTAGGAGCGGTGCATGACCACATGGAGCAGGGAACCGCCTACCAGGGCCTGAAAGAGCCCGCGACCCTGATGCTCAATACTAGAAGCCACCAGCTCGCTCAGGGAAAAGCCGGCCACCGTCGAGATCCCGATCAGCCCCAGGGTGGCCAGGGCTTTGGGCAGTCCGTACAGGGGCCGGACCAGGAACCAGACCATCAGGCCTTCTGGCAGGCGGTGGAGAATGACGGCCATGGGCAGCATGTGGTGGGTTTGGCTTTCCCCCTCGTGGCCGCCCCCCAGGACCAACCCGTCCATGAAGGCGTGCAGCGCCAGGGCCGCCAGGCCCAGGAGCAGGGCCACGGCGTGGACCTGGCGGGCCCGGCCGTGCAGGCGGTGCTCCAAAAGGGTGGGGGCCACCAGCCCCACTAGACAGGCCAGGGCCGCAGCCCAGCCACCTAGGGCCACGCTCTCTGGGAGGACGTGTAATAAGATCAGGCCGCCGATAGCGACAAAGACAAAACCATCCAGGGCAGCCAGCAGCGGATTACGCGCTGCCTGGGCCGTCTTGTAGAGCAAGGGACCGGCCGCTAGCGTCAGCAGGCTGATGGCGAGGAGGTAGATACCAGGTATACCCATATGGATACCTGCTAATCTAAGCCGCCGATGGCAAAAGGGCCACAGAATCAGGCGGCGCTTGCCGGGGTGCGGGACAGTATCTATTGTAATCTTATAATGAAGAGCAAAATCGCCGGCTGGGGTCTGTACCCGGCCATCGAAGCCGAGGTCGACGAGGCGCGTTACGTGGAAGAGCTGGTGCGGCTGGCCCGCAGCGGCCTTCCCCAGCTAGCCCAGGGCAACTGCCGCAGCTACGGCGATGCGTGTATCTATACGCGCGTGGTCTCCACCCTGCTCCTGGAACACCTGCTGAATTTCGACCCGGTCCGGGGGGTGCTCAGGGCCCAGGCCGGCATCACCTTAGACAGCCTGTTGCGCTTCTCGGTGCCGCGCGGCTTTTTCCTGCCCGTCACCCCCGGCACCAAATTCCCCACCCTGGGCGGCTGTATCGCCGCCGATGTGCACGGAAAAAACCACCATCGCGAAGGGACCCTGGGTCGTTTTGTCGACGAGCTGGAGATGGTGCTGGCCGACGGCAGTCAGGTGCGCTGCTCGCGGCGGGAACACCCCGAATTGTTCCGGGCCACCCTGGGGGGCATGGGGCTGACGGGATTCATCTATGCGGCCACCCTGCGCCTCAAACCCATTACCTCCTCTTATATGCAGGTGCGCACGGTCCGGACCGGGGATTTTGCCGAGGCCTGCCAGTTGATGTCCCAGACCAGAGAGGAGTATCTCTATTCGGTGGCCTGGATCGACTGCCTGGCCCGGGGCCGACATCTGGGCCGCAGCCTGGTGATGCTGGGCAATCACGCACCGGCTTCCAGGTCCGCGTCCCTGGCGCTGCATTCGCCGCGGCAGCGGCTGGTGCCTTTCCACCTACCCGAGTTTGCCCTCAATCCCTGGTCGGTGCGGGCCTTCAACACCCTGTTCTACCACCGCCACTGGCGGCGCGACCGCCAGGACCTGGTCCATTACGACCCCTATTTCTATCCCCTCGATGCCCTGAGCCACTGGAACCGGATCTACGGTCGGGCAGGTTTCCTGCAATACCAGTTCGTCCTCCCCTTTGCCGGCGGGCTGGAACTGATGCGGGAAATCCTCGGGCGCATCGCTGCCCGGGGCGCCGCCTCCTTTCTGGCGGTGCTCAAGACCTTTGGCCCCGAGGAAGAGGGCCTGCTCTCCTTCCCGCTGCCGGGGTACACCCTCGCCCTGGATTTTCCCCTGCAGGGCGGGCGGATCATCCCCTTTTTACTCGAACTCAACAAACTCATCACCACCGCCGGGGGGCGCATCTACCTGGCCAAGGATGCCATCTTGGAAGAAAGCGATTTTGTCGCCATGTACCCCCGCCTTGAGGAATTCAGGGCGGTCAAACGTCATTACGATCCCCACAACCAGTTCAGGTCCTGTCAGTCGGACCGCCTGGGGCTGCGATGAGCCGGCGCGCCCTGATCCTCGGGGCCAAGTCGGCCATTGCCCAGGCCCTGGCCCGGCGCTTGGCTGCGGAAGGGTATGATCTGGTCCTGGCCGCCCGGCAGAGCCCGCAACTGGAGCCCTTTGCCGCAGATCTCCGGCTGCGCACCCAGAGGGAGGTGCGGCTCTGGGAATTCGACGCCCTGGACGGGGCCCGGTTGGCCAGCCTGCCGGCCCAGGTGGAGCGGGAATGCGGGCCCTTTGAGCTAGGGGTGCTGGTTTTTGGCTATCTGGGCGACCAGCGGCTGGCCCAGGAGGAGGGTGCGGAGTTGGAGCGCATCCTGCACATCAACTTCACCCAGGCGGCCCTGGCCCTGAGCTACCTGGCAAACTATCTGGAGAAAAAGGGGGAACCGGGGGGATTGATCGCCATCAGTTCGGTGGCCGGCGACCGGGGCCGGCAGAGCAACTATTGCTACGGGGCGGCCAAGGGCGCACTCTCGCTCTTCCTGCAGGGCTTGCGCAACCGCCTGGCCGCCACACCCGTCCGTGTACTGACGGTTAAGCCGGGTTTTGTCGACACCCCGATGACTCGAGGTCTTGAGGGATTGTTTCTCGTGGCCTCACCAGAAAAAGTTGCCGACGACATCGTCTGGGCCTATAAAAGGAAGAAGGATATCCTCTATACGCCCTGGTTCTGGCGATATATTATGTCGGTTATACGGAATATACCTGAACGCCTCTTCAAGAGGTTGAAGCTCTAAGGGGCCCTCAGGCATTGAAGAAGAGACTCAGCAGCAGGCTGCTGGCAGCGCCACCCAGGATCGCCCCGGCCCAGACCTGAGCCGGGGTGTGGGCCTGCAATCTCAGCCTGGCCCACATCACCAGAGGCAGGGAAAGGGAGAGCGGCCACAAGCTCCAGCCCGCCGCTGCCAGCACAATCCCCAGCCCGCCGCCCACCCCGGTGGCGTGGATACTGATCTTCCAGAAGCGGTCGATCTGCCAGACCAGCAGCGCCATCCCGCAGAAAGTACACCCGGCACCCAGCATCGGGGCCGGCGCCTTCACCAGCCAGAGCACCACCAATCCCGCAAAATACCAGGCCACCCCCAAAGGAAGGAGCCGGGCGCGCTGACTGCGTTCGGGAAGATACACGTCGGCGATCATGCCGGTTCGGTAGAGGTGGAGCAGCGCCACCCCGGGAACCAGACTGTAGAAGACCACACCCGTCAGGCCGGCCAGCCAGCCGCCTCCCCGCAGCCATACCAGGCCGGAGAAGACGCCCCAAGCTACCATGGCCGGGTTGAGCAGGTGCGAGATCAGCCAAGCCAGGAAGTCGAGCCAGTCCAGCGGCACCCCTGTTTGAGCAAGGGGTTGGTTTTTTCTAAAGAATGCTCGGATCACGTCGATAGTGTATGTAGATGTATCAAGTGATGCTCAGTTATGTCATTATATAAGAAGTAGTCTAAATGGGAATAACATAGGTGAAATTTAATTTAACTAATACGACATGATACCGATATATCCAAAGAAGGTTGAGCGGAGTGATGCCGCTGCACCAAGGAGGTGTGAATAGGAGAAAGAACTGAGCCCCAGGGGGTTCAGCGACCGCAACAAAGATAAAACAAAAAAACCACGGATGACGTTTTTTACTGTTAGAAACAAGGAGGTTTCTAATGCCATTACGGATAAATAACAACATTGCCGCCATGAACGCTAAACGGCGGCTTAATGCCAACAACCGGGACCTTAACCTCCGCCTTGAGCGGTTGTCCTCCGGTCTGAGGGTGAACCGCGCAGCAGACGACGCTGCGGGGTTGTCGGTCCGCGAAGGCATGCGGGCAGAAATCAGCGGGTTGAAGATGAACGTCCTCAACGCCGAGCAGGCTACCAACCTGCTTCAGGTGGCGGAAGGGTCGCTCAACGAAATCAACGCGATGATGATCCGGATGCGCGAACTGGCGGTTCAGTCGTCATCGAGCACGATGACCGATCAGAACCGCGAGTCCATCCAAGCCGAATACAGCCAGGTCCTCCAGGAAATCGACCGCATCTCACTGTCGACTACCTATAATGATCAGGTGCTGCTCACCGGCTTCGGCAACAACATCGATACGGCCTCGACCACCCTGACGGCCAGCAGCACCAGCGGGGTGGCCAATCTCAAGATCTCTGGGGCCAGCTCCGGGACGTATACCTTTATGGATACGGCCGGCGACAGCACCGTCACCCTCGGCAACGGGGTGGTGACCCAGACCATCGATTTGGGGCAGATCCTGGACAGCAACCTGGCCGTGGTGACCCAGACCTCGGTGGTGGCCAATTTTGACCGCCTAGGCGTCCAGGTGACCTTGGCTGGCCACAACGCCGCCAGCGCTACCGGCAGCTACGTGGACGGGGAATTGGACGGGCAGACCATCATCATCAACTCTGGGACGGGTGGATCCTTTCAGGTGGGGCCGGATGACGGCATCAACAACCGCATCGAAACCACCATCCCGGATATGCGGGCCAGCGGGGCCTTCATCAACCTGAACACCACTTCGGTGGCGACCATCAATAGCTCCCGCTCGGCGATCAGCCAGATCGACCAGGCCATCACCAATACCGCCAACGTGCGCGGCGACCTGGGCGCCCTGATGAACCGGCTGAGCTTCACGGTGTCCTTCACGGAGAACGAAATCGAGAACATCCAGAGCTCGGAGTCCTCGATCAGCGATGCCGATATCGCCGACGAAGTGGCGAAGATGACTCGCTCGCAGATTCTCTCCCAAGCAGCTACCGCCATGCTGGCCCAGGCCAACGCGGTGCCGCAAACTGCCCTCCAGCTGTTGCGTCAGTAACACGAATCCCGCAACCGCACAGGCGCCAGGTGAAAACCTGGCGCCTTTTTTATTTTTTGCCCCACTTCTTGCCGCTGGATGAACCCCGCTTGCGGCCTCCCTGCCCTTCGGCGTCGAGCACAAAGCCGATGAAGCGCTTCTGTCCCAGGGTTTTCAGATAGGAGAGCAGGGAGACCTCGGCCTCCTTGCGGTTGAGCTGGTACTTCTCGGCCAGGGCCTCGATGATCTGCCCCACGGTGGCGCGGCCGGTACACAACTGCCAAACCTCGGTGCCCAGCGCGTCGAGGGTGATCTTGCGTTCCTTGGGGATGTAGAACACCTTGGAGAGCAGCCGCACCTTCCAGGTATCCTGGCGCTGGACGGTGATCTGCACTTCCCCGGCCTCGGTCTGTTCCCAGCTCAGCAGCTCATTGCGCGCTGGCCGGGAGTTGAGCATGGCCTGGCGGCTCAGTTTGGGAGTCTTGGTGGCAAAAATACCCATCGCTCAGTCTCAGTGGTAGGTCATCACCTTCCTCGCGCTTGCGGTAGAGGTGGTCGATGATGCAAATCTTGTCCGCCGCCTCGCAGTACCAGACCCGGCTGTCCTGGAACTGGCGGGGCCGCGGATTGAGGAAGGGCAGGGGGCGGATCAGCTGTAGCCAACGGCTGCGCGGCTGGCCCCGCACCCGCAGGCCGGGATGGCCGCGCACCGGGGCCTCCTCCACCGCCACCTTGAAGTCGCGCAGATGCTTGCGAAAAAACCCCTCGTACCAGTCGGCCATCCCAGTGTCCTTGAGCAGGAGATGGGCCAGGCTGACACGATGCACCCGGCATACTTGACGATCCTTGGCGAAGGAGAGCTGCAGGTGGCCGGATTTTAATTCCTGGCTCGAAAGCTTGAAGTCGGCCGGCAACTGAAAATGCAGGCCGTAGAGGCTCCAGCGGACTTGGCCCTCATGGGCATGGTCGTCGAGCGACTTGATGACCCCCTCGACCAGGTCCTCGGCCTTTTCCTGCAGCCGGGTCAATACTCTCAACAACACGATGCGGCCGCATTCCGGGCAGCAGCGGGCCAGGTTATAGGTCCGGTAATCGGCCTCCCAGACGAAGAGCTCGTATTCGCTGCCTTCGAGCCAACGCTTATCCTTGAGAAAGCGGGCGCGGCGGGTCACGGCAAAAGGGAGGTCTGACTTTTTGGCCTTTTTCTCCAAGCCCGCCACATAGCGGTCAACCAGCTGCTCGATGGGCAGTTGTCGCTTCTTGCCCTCGCGCCATTCGACCTCGGCGCGCACGATCTGGTCGTCGTCCAGCCGTGCGTACCCGCTCTTGTAATCTCCGTCTACCCGCCCCAGGTTCCAGTCAGCGGGAACCTGCAAGGTGATGCCCTGCCAGCCGAAGAGGGTCCACTGCGGATCAGTCTTGGCCATCGCTCAAAAGATCAGTACCGAAACCGATTTCTGGATCAGCGCCACGGCCACCGCTGCCATGCCCATCAGCGCCATGCCGCAGGCAAAACCCACCGCCAGGATGGGCGCGTACTGCAGCCACTGCTGCTTGCCGTACTTCTTCCAGAAATAATAGCGGGCCAGCAGGGCGCCGATGATCTCGGTGACGACGAAATGGGGGATGGCCGCGATGGCGCGCACAAAGCCGAAGATCAACAAGATGGGCAAGCCAAAAATAGAGAGCAGCGCGTAGCTGGCCAGGCCGAAAACCGCACCAATGCCAATAATATTGGGCTTGAGGGCGCGGTAAAGCCAGGGTTGGTCGGTGGAGTGCTGGATCCAGGGGCTGGTGAACAGGGGGTCGGTGTCGGTCTCAAAGTAGAAGGCATAACCCGCCGGCAGCCCGCCCACCGCCTCCGCCTGGAGGACGGGGCGGGGCAGGCGGACTACATAGTCGCCCACCGGGCCGCTGAGGGCAAGCGAAGGCAGGGCCACCTGGGTGCTGCCTTCGGCGGGGGCCGGCTGCACTGGGGCGTGCTCTGGGATAGGAGCGCTGCTTTCCTCGAAACGGGTGAAGAAGGTCTGGGCCGGAGTCCAGGGACCGGCCTGGCCGCGTTTGCCCTCGCTGTCGAGCCATTCCTGGTCCACCAGCCGGGTCCGCCAGAACCACCACTGGTTCTCGATCAGATTGGAGGGCACCCAGGTGGCTTGCTGGCCGGAGACCTCTAGCTCGCTTTTCATGGTGCCGGTGAGGGCCAGGCACTGGTTGTAGGCCTGCAGGCGCCAGATCAGCTGGGCATAGGGATAGGAGGCCGAGGGGATGGGAGCCAGCTTCCAGATGTAGGAGCCGTAGAGAAAGTTGGTGAAGAGGATGATGGGCACCATGAAGATCTCGGCCCGCATGATGCTGGTGAACTTGGTGCCGGTTAATTCGATCTCGCGGAAGCGCTGGGTGGAGGCCCCGTAGTTGCCCAGCGGGAAGGGAATGAACCAGATGTCCACCCCGCGGTACCCAGAGAGAATGATGGTGGCCTCGCGCACAAAGGGCAGTTCCACGGTCTGGCCCACCAGGCCGACCAGGCGGGCGTTGACAAAGGACTGGATGGGCGTAAAAATGAAACCAAAGAAGAGGAAGAACCAGATGAAACGAGAGAACTCGGGCAGCAGGAAGGCGGCGATCGCAATCAGCGCGGCGGTGGCCAGGGCGAAGAGCGACAGGGCGATCCAGATGGGGAAGTCGCCGCGCCCGGGCGGCGGGGCCAGGCGGCGTTTGTCCTCGGCGGTGTCGTTGCGGTGGCTGCGCATACTCTGCACCACCTGGTAGATGCCGATGACGGCCACGGCGATGGTGGTGCCGATGCCGAAGCTCATCCAGAAGTCGATGCTGTTGACAAAGATGGTCTCGATGGTGCCCATGCCCTGGTGCCACAGCGTCAGGTAGCCGTAGTGGTAGAGGATGGGATTGGCGATGGCGGTGAGCAGCACGCCCAGGAAGGTGCCTACCACCCCCCAAAAGGGGGCGACCATCCCGCCGAAGATGGCACCCAGATGGGCGGTGAAGCCCAGTGGGGTGGCGGGGATGAAGTTGCCGGTCACCGGGGTGAAGTCAATAAAGGGGATGGGGATGAGCACGATGGGCGCGGTGAGCAGGGCCCCGGTGATCGCCGGCAACGCCACGTAAATGGCGCCGAAGACCATGCCGATCATCGCCCCGGCCGAAAAGACGCGCCAGCGCCAGGTCTCCACCCCCTGGGTGTTTTCGGCCAGGGAGGTGGCCCCCAGGGCGTTTACCGGGGCAAAGGGGAAGGGCAGGCGCTCGTAGTCGGAATTGAGCCGGAAAAGGGCGTAGGCTCCGGTGAACCAGGACACCCGCGAAATGATCATGCCGGCGATCAATAAGCCGATGGGGATGAGCCAGTCCTGGTGGAGGAAAGTGCGCTGGAGAATGGCTTCGGAGTCGGGCTGGGGCACCACCCAGGTGGGGATGAGTTTGGTGATGCCGAACTGTTTGGCTGCCGGCGACTGCACCAGGTACTGATTGTAGAGCAGACCCTCAAAGGCACCAGTGGAGATCACCGAGGAGGCGACGTAGTAGAGTAGGTAGACTTCCTGTCGCCGCAAGGTGGTGAAGGAGCGTTTGGTGATTTCGGCGAAGAGGATGATGGTCACCCACTCGGCTGCCGCCCCCAAGGAACCGCCGACCATCAGGTTTAGGTACATGTTGCCAGGAACCATGATGAAGGCGACGAAGAGCACCCCAAGCACGGCCTTGATGGTGAAGCCGTCCTCGAATTGAGTCGGCGTCTCCATCAAGCCGCGGTAGTCTTCGATCTCCTGGTTGGGATTGCGCTTGGTCTTTCCTAACACTAGCTACCTCCCTATTGACCGGTCCCGCATTGTCTTTTTCAGATTATGCCCTTGCCTCAATCGGTGCGCTGGCCAGCAGTTCCCCGGCCTGCACGCCATAGCTCTCCTTGGCCGCGGCGTCGACGGTGCGCCAGATGAGGAACTGCTTGCGGATCACGTTCATGAAACGCTGGTTCACCCGCCGCCACGAGGCGTCCTCGCCGCTGAGTCTTTTGAGCTGCAGG
>CAMAVQ010000137.1 GCA_945861755.1 Gemmatimonas phototrophica | reverse complement strand
GGAAGGAGGTGGTGATCTTCATCCTGGTAGAGCATCAATCCACCCCCGCGCGGGCGATGCGCTTCCGGGTGCTGTCCTACATGATACAGCTGTGGGATGCCCAACGCCAGCAGTGGGAGCGGGAACAGACCCCGGAGGGGCAATGGTGGTTTCGTCCGATCATCCCCTTGGTATTCTACACGGGCAGCAGCAGATGGGAACGGGTGCTGGGCCTGGAGGAATTGATGCCATTGCCGCCGGCCCTGGCCCGGTTCGTGCCCCATTTCGACCTGTTGTTCTTGAACCTGAAGGCCCTTGCGGCGGATCAGTTGACGGCCAGCGACACGGCCTTTGGACACCTCCTGCGGGTAATGCAGCGGGAGGAGGCCCCCCTGGAGGAATTTCAACGCCTGCTGGAGGACGCCGTAGACCAGATAGAGAAACTGACCGCCACCGACCGGGACGAATGGGCGCGGTTGCTGTACTATCTGCTGCTGTTGATCTACCACCGCCGCGCGCCAGAGGAAGAAGCAATGCTGCGCGCCGCCATCGAAGCACATCACCAAGATCGCTCACGTCGCCAGGAGATCGAGACTATGGGCAAGACCATCGCACAGCACCTGATCGAAGAAGGCGAAGCCAGGGGCAAGACCATCGCACAAAGCCTGATCGAAGAAAGCGAAGCCAGGGGCGAAGCCAAGGGTGAAGCCAAGGGCGAAGTTAGGGGCCGGCAGATGGTCTTGCTGAACCAGTTGCAGGCCAAATTCGGCGATCTACCCCCTGAGGTAGAACGCCGCGTGCGCAATCTGTCAATGACCGAACTGGATCACCTGGCCATCCAGTTGATCAGGGCCGCATCCCTGGTGGAACTGGGACTGTAGCGGTTATCTGGTTCGTGGGAGCAGGCATGGAGGAGGGAGGGTTGTGGACGAAGATCTCAGCAGCAACACCCGCAAAAATCCAAATAGTTCATGACATCGGGGTCCAATGAGGGGGAAACACCTCATCTTTTCTGTTCGTAGGGCACCAGCACCTTGGACAGCATGGGGAAGTGACGGTCGTTCAGCGTAACCAGCCGGGCCTTCTTCTCCTTTGCCGTCGCGGCGATGATCCCATCAGCCATTCCGGTCCCATGGGTGGGTGCATATTCCCGGCGAAAGAGGCCGCCCTGCTGGGCCAACTCCTGGGTGACCGGTACTACCTCAAAAGTCCCCAGGAATATCTCCGTGCGTCGGCGCTCCTCGCCTTCGCGCACCCCGCCATACACTTCGGCTACGGTCATCGCCGAGATCAGTGCCGGCTCCTTCAAGCCTTCCAGGAAGGAGATGGCCTCCGGTTTCTTTCGCAGATAATCGATGAGGATGTTGGTGTCGACCAGCAAGGGCATGCTCACCGGGGAAACTCCCGGTCGAACTCCCTCCGGAGGGCCTCAAAGTCAGGCAGGTCATCCCGGTGCTCCCACATTCCACATGCTTGGCGCATCCGGCTAAGACGGTCCTCCTGAGGGTCCGGCTGTGCCAGATATTGGTCGATGGCCTGGCGAATCAACTCACTCTGCTTCTTCCGGGCATTCAGGGCCCGCCGGCGCAGGGCTTTTTGCTGATCCTCGGTGAGGTAGATCTGGGTCCGTACCATGGTCGGGCTCCTGATATGATGTATACTCATAATGTATACTGGGAGCCCTCCAAGTCAAGTCCTCCGGGAAGAGCGCCGGGCACCTGGGGGTCGAGGCTGTTGCATTCTGTGAGGGAAAAGGTCCGCGCCTGGGGAAATACCGGAAGGACGTTTTCGATCCGACCAACTCCGCTGAAAAAGGCCGCAGTGGCATGCAACGCCACCGTGTGGCGTTGCCCCCGACGCGTCAATAGCTGAGCGTATTACTCCTAACACAAAGGTATCCTCAGAATCGCCCCGGACCACCGTGATCTGCCCCTGCTCTTCGAGTTGGCGCACCTGCTGGACAATGCGCAACTGCACCTCTTCCACCTCGCTCAGGCGCATGGGACCCAGAAACTCCATTTCCTCGCTGATGAAGGTGCGCACCCGCTCGGACATGTTGTTGAGGATCTTGGCCTTGAGTTCCTCATCCGCCCCCTTCAGGGCGATCACCAGATCCTTCTGATCTACCTCGCACATCAGGATCTGGATCTCGAGGTCGCTGAGCTTGACGATATCAGTGAAGGTAAACATCAGATTCCGCACTGCCTCGGCCACTTCCGGGTCTTGAGAGTCCATCTGGTCTAGCACATTTTTCTCGGTGCTACTCCCGGTGAGGTTGAGGATGTCGGCCACCACCTTAGGACCACCCACGTCCTTGTTCCCCCCCAACACATCGCGCAGCGAGGTCTCGAGGCTCTCCTCGATCTGCTTGAGCACCGTGGGGGTGATGTTCTCCATGGTGGCGATGCGGTAGGCCACATCGGCCTGCGTGCGCTCAGGCAGGTGGGTCAGAATGCCCGAAGCCTGGACGGATTCCAACTGGGAGAGGATCAAGGCGATGGTCTGGGGGTGTTCCTGGGAGATGAAGGGGGCGATCTGATCGGGGGCGACGTTCTTGAGCATGAAGAAGCCCGAGGACACCGTGTGCATCACCCGATCGAGAATTTCCTGGGCCCGAGGCGGACCCACGGCCCGTTCCAGGGCCTGGCGGGCAAAATCCATGCCGCCCTGGCTGACCCAAGCGCCGGCCAGCATGTGCTGCTCGAACTCCTCCAAGACCTTGTCCTGCTGGGCTACCGAGACATTTTTGAGATTGGCGATGGCCTGGGTGATCTCTTCCACTTCGTAGTCGCTGAGGTATTTGAGCACCTCCCCCGCGGTCTCATGCCCCAGGGCTACAAAGAGGATGGCCATCTTGGTCATCACCGGGAGGTCTTCCTCGTCGTCGGAGGAGAGACCAGGTAGGGCAACCTCAATCATGACGAACCTCGATCTCTACCATCGTTTGATCACCAGCTTCCGGATGCGGTGGCGCAGGGTGGATTCAGGCAGTCCCAGAATCTCCGTCGCCCCATTGGATCCGGCGATCACCCAGCCGGTCTGTTCGAGCACCTGGGTGATATAGCGCCGCTCTGCTTCTTCCAGCGTCACCAGTTCCCCGGCCGAACCAGGGAACCTCACCACCAGAGCAGCCACTTCTTCGGGGGAAGCAGCGGCGCTGCCCATCGACAGGGCGATGTGCTGAACCCGGATCTCCGGACCCGAACACACCACCACTGCCCGCTCCACCACGTGTTGCAGTTCCCGCACATTGCCCGGCCAGGAATACCCCTCCAGCAGCGCCATCGCCTCGGCGCCAAAGTGAGTCAGCCTCTTGCCCAGGTGTTCGGCCATCTTCTCCATGAAATAGGCCGCCAGCAGCGAGATATCCTTCTGCCGCTCCCGCAGCGGCGGGAGTTGGACCACAAAGACCGGCAACCGGTAATACAGATCCGGGCGGAAACTACCCGCGGCCACCATCAGTCCTAGGTCGCGGTTGGTGGCCGCAATGATACGCACATCAGCGCGCAGGCTCTGGGTGCCCCCCACCCGGTCAAAGGTGTACTCTTCCAGCAGCCGCAGCAGCTTGGTCTGGGAATCCAGCGGCAAGTCCCCAATCTCGTCGAGGAAAAGCGTGCCTCCCTTGGCCAGCTCCACCTTGCCCAGCTTGCGGCTGTA
Organism: Gemmatimonas phototrophica; assembly: GCA_945861755.1. GTDB lineage: Bacteria > Latescibacterota > UBA2968 > UBA8231 > UBA8231 > SICG01. Next base: position 6,911 of record CAMAVQ010000137.1, on the reverse strand, counting down.
AGCACCGGTGAAGGCGCCCTTCTCGTGGCCAAAAAGTTCGCTCTCCACCAGCCGGTCGAGCAGGGCGCCGCAATTGACCGTCACAAAGGGTCCCTCCTTGCGCAGGCTGACCCTGTGGACCGTGCGGGCGATCAGCCCCTTGCCAGTGCCGGTCTCTCCCAGAATGAGCAGGGCCATGTCGGTCTCCGACACCTGGGCCAGCTGCCGCTGCACCTGAGAGAGTGCCGCGCTGGTGCCCACCAGTTCTTCGCCCCTCCCGGCACCTACCCCCATGCCCAGCTCATTGGGCAGGGAATAGGGTTCGACCATCACCTTCACCTGGGCCGGCGCCGCCGAATAGTTGAGGTCGCGGTCCACCGCCATCACCTCAAAAGTGTACTCCCCCGGCCCCGGCCCCTCGTACTCCACCCGCCGGCCATAGACCGCCCGCCAATCCTCCTGGTGACCGGCCAAGCGGTACACATAGGCCATGCCATCCGGGCGAGTGGTCCAACTGCTCCCCTGAAACTCGAAAACAATGGGTTTGTGACAGGAAAGCCTCACCTCCGAAACCGCCCCCTGGCAACCGCTGGTAACAACCTGGGTGATTGCCACTGTAGGCGGCCGGTGTTGCGGCCGGTAATGGGTCACCCCACCTTCGGTGGCGATCCAGAAGTCCCCGCGCTGGTCCTGAAGAATACCGTGAACCGCATCGTGGGCCAACCCGTCCTGGTGGCAAAGGACCTGGAAGACCTTGCCGTCGTACCGGCTCACCCCATTGCCCCAGGTGCCGAACCACAGAGACCCCTCGCGATCCTGTAAGATCGAGGTGATAACATTATAGGACAGCCCCTGGGCCGTGGTGAGGTTGACGAATTCCTTGCCGTCATAACAACTCACCCCCCCCCAGGTGCCAAACCACAGGCACCCCTTGCGGTCCTGAAAGATGCTGGTGACCACATTATGGGCCAGACCATGAGCGGTCGAAAAATTGGCGAAGCGCTTGCCGTCATAACAACTCACCCCACCCCAGGTGCCAAACCACAGGTGCCCCTGGCGGTCTTCCAGCATGGCTCGTACCCGATTGCCAACCAACCCCTGCCCCACCCTGAGGTTGACATATTGGTTGCCCTCTCTGCGGCACACCCCTCCCCAGGTGCCGAACCACAACCGGCCAGCCCGATCTTCGAGCAGGCTAGTAACCCTGTCGCTGGCCAGGCCCTGCTGAGCAGTGAAGGTTGCTACATGTTCTCCATCGTATCGACAAATACCTCCCCCCAAGGCGCTCAACCAGACCCGTCCGCCGCAATCTTTCTCCAGGCCAATCACCGTGTTGCTGGGCAGGCCCTCCTCGGCCGAGAAATCGGCGAACCTCTCGCCATCCCAACAACTCACCCCCCCTAGGTTGGTCCCGATCCACAACTTATGGGTCACGTCCACCAACAGCACGGTCGGGATATCGTCGGACAAGCTCTCTCTGGTAACCAAGGTGGTAAAAGACTTCCCGTCGTATCCGGCTACCCCCTCAGCAGTAGCCAACCACAGCGTACCCCGCCCGTCTGCGGCAATATCACTGATCTCGTTGCAGATCAAGCCGTCCTCAGTCGTCAAACACCCAAACGACTGCCCGTCGTGGAAAAACAACCCACCGCCCCAGGTGCCAAACCACATCTTCCCTTGCTGGTCCTGGGCGATGACCGTAACCCCCTTGTCGGGCTGGCCGTCGGTGTGGGTAAAGGTCTGAAACTGCTCCCCGTCATATCGGCTTGCTCCCGCTTCGGTGCCAAACCACAGCCCCCCCTCCTGGTCCTCAGCAATGGCGGCAATGCGGTCGGCGGGCAGACCATCAGCGCTGGTAAAGGTCTGAAAGGTCTGCCCATCATACCGGCTCACCCCTTCTTCAGTGCCAAACCACAGCCGCCCCTCCCGGTCCTCGGCAATGGCCGACACCTGGTCACAAATCAGGCCGTCCACCGCTCTGAAGGTAGTCAGTTTAGTCCCGTCGTACCGGCATACCCCTCCCCCCCAGGTGCCAAACCACAGACACCCTTGCAGATCCCTGAACAGCACCGTGATATCCGCCGAAGGCAACCCCTCCCGCAGCCCAAAACACTGCCACATGCCTTGGCGGTTGCCCGCCCCGAGGACCGTGGTGGTGCCAGGTCCTGCCGCAGTCTGGTAGATTTCCCACCGGTACTTCAGCATATAGCTCTCCCCCCAAACACCGAAATCCTCACCCAACTTTCTCCACCAGCCCACCCATTGGGGGTCACGCTGGAGTTCGTTTCCCCTGATCGCCACCTCCTCCGGTCCAGCGACCAAAAAGAAGTGGCTGCACACCCCCTCGGCTGCTGGGGCCTGGCAATACTTTTGCTCAACCAGGTTGTGCCGTGCCAGCAACGGGGTCAGTTTGTGGGCGTAGATCCAGTTGAACTCGACCAGATGTTCTGGCCGCACCCAAAAAGAGAGGCGGGCCCAATTAGATCGTGCAGCAAGGCTACCCATACCCCGTCCTCAGTTGAGAATGCGATTTCCCCAAACCCCCCGTGAGATCCTCATTAGGATAGTTATCGAGCGAGCATCTGCTTGGCCAGGTGAAAAACCAGCCCATAGTATTCTGACAGTTCCAGCATAAACTCTGTCCGGGCATCTCCCGAATTGGATGCCCCACGTTCGGCTGCTGCCATTGCTTGTTATAATCTGTAATTATACGAAAATTCCAGCTTGTGGTGCAAATTGTTGACAAGTCCCTTCCCAGGCTTGTTACCCTGGAACAACCGCCACCAGCAGGCCCTCGAACACTTCGTCCGCACCTTCGTTTTAGGCGGGGCCACCCCCTCCTGAGGGGTGCCACCGTCTCCATTTTTCCTCCTTGACATCTCCTGCACCCCCCTCTATATTGAGTGAACTCTTCACTCGATGCCCATAATTCCGATGCAGCCTCAATCTTTTATATTCAGCTCTGCTTCCTCGCCGGTCCTGCCGGTCCGGGGCTTGGGGCTGCTGCGCCCCCTCCCGCTGCTCCCGCTCCTTCTTATTAGCCTCCTGCTTATTTAGGCTTCGCTCGTTTTTCTCGCCTCCACCTCACAGAAAAACCGGACGAAGCCTCTGAAGAACTTTCACAGGTAGTCACCAAACTATGCCCTGAGCGCAGGCTCAAAACCACAGGAGAGATCCCACCATGCAGATGTTTTATGACAGCGACGCCAACCTCGACCTTCTCAGCGGCAAAACCGTCGCGGTGATCGGCTATGGCAGCCAGGGCCACGCCCATTCCCTCAATCTCAAGGAAAGCGGCGTCAAGGTGGTGGTGGGCCTGCGTCCGGACAGCGCCCGTCGCAAGGAAGCCGAGGCCGCCGGCCTCAAGGTGCTCGACGTGGCCGAAGCGGCCAAGGCCGCCGACATCATCATGATCCTGATCAACGACGAGTTCCATCGCCAGGCCTTCGAGCAACACATCCGCCCCAATCTGCAGGCCGGCAATGCCATCGCTGTTGCCCACGGCTTCAGCATCCACTTCAAACAGGTGGTGCCGCCCGCCGATGTGGACGTGTTTATGGTCGCGCCCAAGGGCCCGGGCCACTTGGTGCGGCGCGTCTACCAGGAAGGCGGCGGCGTGCCTGGCCTGCTGGCGGTGTACCAGGACGCCACCGGTCGGGCCCACCAGGTCGGCCTGGCCTACGCCAAGGGCATCGGCGCCACCCGCGCCGGGGTCATCGAGACCACCTTCCGCGAAGAGACCGAAACCGATCTCTTCGGCGAGCAGGCGGTGCTCTGCGGCGGCCTGACCGAGCTGATCCGCGCCGGTTTCGACACCCTGATCGAGGCGGGTTATCAGCCCGAGGTCGCCTATTTCGAGTGCCTGCACGAGGTGAAGCTGATCGTCGACCTGATCTACGAAGGCGGCATCGCCAACATGCGCTACTCCATCTCCGACACCGCTGAGTTCGGCGACCTTACCCGGGGCAAACGCATCGTCACTGACGAGACCCGCAAGGTGATGAAGCAGATCCTCGCCGAGGTGCAGGACGGCACCTTCGCCAAGGAGTGGCTGCTGGAGAACCAGGTGGGCCGCCCCACCTTCAACGCCCGCAAGCGGCAGGACCAGGAGCACCCCATCGAAGAGGTGGGTGCCAAGCTGCGCGGCATGATGAGCTGGTTGGACAAAAAGGCCAAATAACGGCCCGTAGGGGCAGCCCTCTGTGGCCGCCCTTTGAGGAGGCACGAATCATGAGCGACCAAGACCGCATCATTATTTTCGATACCACCCTGCGCGACGCTGAGCAAACCCCCGGCTCCTCGTTGACGGTGCGCGAGAAGATGGAGATCGCCCACCAGCTGGCCCGCCTGAAGGTCGATGTCATCGAGGCGGGTTTCCCCGCTTCCTCCAACGAGGACTTCGAGGCGGTGCGCCGCATCGCCCACGAGATCGAGGGGCCGACCATCTGCGGCCTGGCTCGGGTGGTGTCCCGAGACATCGAGCGAGCGGGCGAATCCCTGCAGGGTGCCTCCCGACCCCGCATCCACACCTTCGTCGGCACCTCTGACATCAATATCCAGAATCAGCTGCGCAAAACCCGCGACGAGGTGCTCAAGATGGCGGTGGGCGCGGTGCAGCAGGCCAAGTCCTACTGCGCCGACGTGGAATTCTCCCCCATGGACGCCACCCGCACCGATCCCGATTACCTGTGCGAGGTGGTGGCCGCCACCATCGAGGCCGGGGCCACCACCATCAACATCCCCGACACCGTCGGCTACGCGGTGCCCGAGCAGTTGGGCGAGTTGATCCGCTACCTGCGCGAGCACGTCGCCAACATCGACCAGGCGGTGATCAGCATCCACTGCCACGACGACCTGGGCCTGGCAGTGGCCAACTCCCTGACCGCCCTGAAATACGGGGCGCGCCAGGCCGAGTGTACCATCAACGGCCTGGGCGAGCGGGCCGGCAACGCCGCGCTGGAGGAGATCGTCATGGCCATCAAAACCAGGGGCGAATACTTTGGCCTGCGCTGCGGAGTGGAGACCCGCGAACTCTTCCCCACCAGCCGGCTGGTGAGCCGGCTGATGCGCAGCGTGGTGCCGCGCAACAAGGCGGTGGTCGGGGCCAACGCCTTCGCCCACAGCTCGGGTATCCACCAGGACGGGGTGCTCAAGCAGCGCTCCACCTTTGAGATCATGTCGCCCGAGGACGTGGGGGTAGAATCCACCCAGATCGTGCTCACCGCCCGCTCCGGGCGCCACGCCCTGCGCCACCGCCTGGAGCAACTGGGCCACACCCTGAGCAAGGAAGAGGTGGACAAAGCCTACGAGCGCTTCCTGGAGGTGGCAGACAAGAAGACCGAGATCTACGACGAAGACCTGCTGGCCATTGTCGGCGACGAAATCCGCGACGTGCCAGAGAAGTACCGCCTCGATTACCTGCACACCATCAGCGGCACCGGCACCGTGCCTTCGGCCACCGTGCGCCTAATGATCGACGGCCAGGCGGTACAGCAATCGGCCTGGGGCGACGGACCAGTGGACGCGGCGTACCGGGCCATCGACATGGCCACCGGCACCACCAGCAAGGTCGAGGAATACACCATCCGCGCGGTGACCAGCGGCAGCCAGGCCATGGGCGAGGTCACGGTGCAGGTCAAAGAGCAGGGCCGCACCCTCACCGGGCGCGGTGCCTCCACCGACATCATCGAGGCCAGCGCCAAGGCCTACATCGACGCGCTCAACCGCCTGGCCGTGGCGACGAGCACCCAGCGCCAGCACCCCCAGGCCGTGTAAGGAGTACACAGATGGCAAAAAATCTCTTCGACAAGGTCTGGGAGGCGCACAGCGTGCGGCAACTGCCCTCAGGCCAGACCCAACTCTTCATCGGCCTGCACCTGGTACACGAAGTCACCAGCCCACAGGCCTTTGGCATGCTGCGCGACCATTCATTGAAGGTGATGTTCCCGGAACGCACCTTCGCCACCGTGGACCACATCGTGCCCACCGCCCAGCTGGGCCGGCCCTTTGCCGACCAGATGGCCGAGGAGATGATGGTCGAGATCGAGAAGAACGCCTCGCAGTTCTCCATCTCCTTCTTCGGGCTGGGCGACCAGCGCCAGGGCATCGTACACGTCATCGGCCCCGAACTGGGCCTGACCCAGCCGGGCATGACCATCGCCTGCGGCGACAGCCACACCTCCACCCACGGGGCCTTTGGCGCCATCGCCTTCGGCATCGGCACATCCCAGGTGCGCGACGTGCTGGCCTCCCAGTGCCTGACCATGGGCCGGCCCAAGGTGCGGCGCATCGAGGTGAATGGCCGTCTGGGAGGAGGGGTCTACGCCAAGGACCTGATCCTGGCCATCATCGGCAAACTCGGGGTCAAGGGTGGGGTGGGCTACGCCTACGAGTTCGGCGGCGAGGTAGTGGACCGCATGGGCATGGAGGAGCGCATGTCGCTCTGCAATATGTCCATCGAGGGCGGAGCGCGGGTGGGCTATGTCAACCCGGACCAGACCACCTTCGACTATCTGCGGGGCCGCCCCTACGCCCCCCAGGGCGAGGCTTTCGAGCGGGCAGTGGCCTGGTGGCAATCGCTGGCCTCCGGCCCAGACGCCCACTATCACGACCGGGTGCAGCTGGACGGAGGCGCCATCGCCCCCACCCTCACCTGGGGCATCAACCCAGGCCAGACCCTCAGCGTCGAGGGCGAGATCCCCTCACCGGACGCTTTCCCCGAGGACGAGCGGGCCGGCATCCAGGAGGCGCTGGACTACATGGATTTCAAGCCCGGACAGAAGATCGCCGGCACCCCCATCGACGTGGCCTTCATCGGCTCCTGCACCAATGGCCGGCTCACTGACCTGCGCGAGGCGGCCAGGGTTGCCCGAGGGCGCCGGGTCAAACCCGGGGTCAAGGCCCTGGTGGTGCCCGGCTCCCAACAGGTGAGC
>CAMAVQ010000136.1 GCA_945861755.1 Gemmatimonas phototrophica | reverse complement strand
GCCCAGGCCAGCGTCACCCTGGCACCGGTCATTTCTCTGTCAGCCATCATAGTCTCCGTGGGTTCAGCCAATGTCGGCGCTTCGGGCACCGCCACCTTCACCGTGGGTAACACTGGCACCGCCGCATTGAGCATCACCAGCATCATGGTCGCTGGCACCGATGCCGCGCAATTCACGGTCAACCCCACCGCCTTTACCATCAACCCAGGAACAGCACCGCAGACCCTAACCGTGACTTTCACCCCGACTTCGGCCGGCACCAAGTCTGCCTCTCTCTCCATCGCCCACAACGCTTCGGGCAGTCCATCCATCCTTAGTCTCAGCGGAACCGGAGTGGATATTACCGCACCGGCCACTCCGGTCAATCTTGCAGCCGCCCTGAGCAACGGACAGGTTTTGCTCTCCTGGGCGGCAAACACCGAGAGGGATCTTTCCTATTATGTGATGTACCGCAGTACCACCAATAACTTCACGCCGGCGGTTTCCGACTCCATCACCCGTATCGACAAACCCGCCACTACCTATGCCAGCACCAACCTCGACCCAGGGACCTACTACTTCAAGGTTGCTGCCGTAGACAGCGCCGGCAACAAGAGCGCCCCCTCGGCACAAGCCAGCATCACCTTGCAGCGCCTGCTCAGCCTTTCGACCACCAGCCTCAACTTCGACAGCGTGGCGGTAGGCATAGCTCAGACCCTGCCTCTGCGACTGCGCAACTCGGGCAATATGAGCGTGGGCATCTCCAGTGTCGCCGACAATTCAGACCAGTTCAGTTCTTCCCCTGCGGTACCGCCGGCGCTCAACTTGGCACCGGGGGACAGCACCCTGGCCAATATCAGCTTCACCCCCACCTCGCAGGGTCCTCAATCCGCCACCCTGACGATCAGTTCCAATGCCAACCCTGCTACCCTCACCGTGAGTCTGTCTGGCCGGGGTAGCAAACCTCCGGTGCTGCTGCCGGTGCCTTCCTCCCTGGCCTTTGGCGATGTGCCGCTGCGCTCCAACAGCACCCGCAGCCTCACCCTCAAGAATCCAGGGGCTGCGGCTCGGGTGGACAGCCTTCTTTCCACTGACCGGGCCTTCGAGGTGCTCTCCCCTCGTCCCCCCTTCAACCTAGCGGCCCGGGACAGCACCCAGGTCCGGGTGCGTTTCACCCCCCAGCCTGGCGAGGTCCTGCCGCGCACCGGGGTGCTGCGCATCGTCAGCAGTACTGGCACGGTGGAAGTGCCCCTGAGCGGACGGGGCACCTGGATCGGTTTCGTCGTTTCCCCGGATACGCTCAATTTCGGCAAGGTGAAACCAGGTCTCACCCAGGAGCAAAACGTCACCGTCTCGAATCCAGGGAACCTGCGCCTGGAGGTTTCTTCGTTGAGCATCTCTAACCCGGTCTTCACAGCTCAGCCGCGCACCTTCTCTGTCGAGGGAGGCAGCAGCCAGACGGTCAAAGTCAGCTTCGCTCCCACCCAGGCCAGAGTAGAACGGGGTATCTTGACCCTGAGCGGCAATGCCGACTCCTCGAAGACCCTCGTCTTGCTCGGGGAAGGAGCCCGTGGTCCCGAGGCCACAGTGGTGCCCTCCTCCCTGCTTTTTGGCAATGTGAGGGCAGATTCGGCGCGGGTGGGCATTCTTCGGGTGCGCAACAGCGGTGGGGACACCCTCAAGGTGAGAGAATGGGCCGGCCTGCAGCCGCCTTTCTCCGTGACCATCCTGCAGACCTCCTCGTTATCGGCAGGCGACAGCACCCTAGTGCGGGTGCTTTTTGCCCCCACTGCCCGAGGGACCTTTAGCGATACCTTGAGGATGCTGAGCAATGTGGAGACCCGACTGATCCCCCTGAGCGGCCGGGGAACCAAGGCAGAGCTTTCCGTCCCTGAGCGACTGGTCTTCGATCCAGTATTTCCGGGAAGCACGGGTGAATTGAATCTGATTCTCACCAACAGCGGGGACGACACGCTGCTGGTAACCAACATCCTCAGCGGCAAACCCCAGCGTTTCCAAGTGGAAAGTACCAATGTGGTCATCCCCCCCAACAACGCCCAGGGGGTGATCGTGCGATTCACGCCTACCACCACCGGCAAAGACAGCACCGATCTGACCCTGAGCACCAACGTGGGCATCAGGGTGGTCAGGGCGGTGGGCAATACCAAGGTGGAAGGAACGGTCACCTTGACTCCAGACACCCTGAGATTCGGTCCAGTGGCCATCGGCGCACCGGCAGAGGGCAGTGTGGAACTCCGCAATAGCCGGGGTGATACCCTCCGGGTCAGTCAGGTCACCCTAACCCCGGCGGCGTTCAAGCTGACCCGCGCGATGCCGCGATTCCGTATGGCCCCTGGAACTGCGCTACAGATCCCTCTGACCCTCAGACCTACGGCAGGGGACACGGTACTGGGCTTGCTGGAAGTGCGCTCGGACGCGCCAGGCAGCCCGCACCGGGTGGTGCTGATCGGCATCCCCGAGCCCTTGCCCAAGATCGCGCTGAGTCCGACTGATACCCTCAGGTTCGGCGTGGTTAGTCCAGGTCAGAGCCAGCTTATCCCTCTGACCATTCGCAACAGGGGCGGTGGGGTATTGAAGGTGGTATTGCGCAGTGAGAGCGAGGAGTTTGTGCCCCAGCAGACCGATACCATCCGTATCGGCACGGGCCAACAGCAAAGTGTGCAGGTGCGTTTCCAGCCTTCGCGGTCGGGTACCAGGACCGCTAATCTGCAATTGTGGTCCAACGATCCTCAGTTACCGCTGAGTGCGTTGGTAATGCAGGGCATAGGCGGAGGCCTGCGCTTTGAGCCGGTCTCCATCGACTTTGGCAAGGTGCTGGTCGGAACTGACAAGGACACCTCGGTGGTGCTGATCAACGAAACCGCCAATGCCCTGACCCTCACCCTCGATCTCTTCGGCATCGGCTTCAGCGCCAATCCGCGCGCCGCCATCCGGATCGATGCCGGAAAACGGGTGCCCGTGCAGGTGAATTTTCAACCCAATGCCGAAGGGGACTACAGCGCCAAACTGGAGGTGCGGGACCGCAACGTATTCATCGAATTGTTCGGCAAAGGGACCGAGGTCAAGGTCCGGCCCCCGACCGGATTAACCGCCACGGTGGGGTCAGACCAAGTGACCCTGACCTGGAGCGCCAACACCGAACCGGCGTTGTCCTACTATGTGATCTACCGGAGCCCGCAGGAAAACTTTGAGCCGGTAGCTGGCGATTCTCTTGGCAGAACCAGTCGCACCGTAACGCGATTCGTGGATAGGAGCCTATCGGGAGGCAATTTCTACTATCGACTGGTAGCCGTAGACCGGGCCGGCAACCGCAGCGAAGCATCAGAACCCGTGGCGGTAACGGTGGCCTCCATCCAACCGACAGTCACACCAGACAGCCTGGATTTTGGCCAGGTAGTGGTGGGCACCCCAAAAACCTTGAGTGTGGTGGTGACCAACCCAGGGACCAGCACCCTGAATCTGACCAGTCTGACCCTAACGGGTCGAGACGCCCGGCAGTTTGCTGCTACCAGCACCGCCCCCATAGCTATTTCTGCCGGGAGCAGTAAACCCTTGACCCTGGTATTCAACCCCACGGCCTCCGGGGCCAAGACCGCCCTGCTCAATATCGCCCACGACAAGGGTTCTTCCCTGACCGTGGCCCTGGGTGGAAGTGCCACGGCCCCTGCAAGTAACGCCCTGCAGGTATCACCTACCTCCCTTACCATGGACAATACCCCGGTAAGAACCACCTCACTCAAGATCCTTAGGTTGAGCAACACCGGTAAGAGCGATATAACCGTCAGTCTGCGCCTAGGTGGGCGCAACCCTAGCCAGTTCAAGGTAACCCCATCACAGGCCACCGTGCGCGCCGGCCGGGCGCAATCCATCAGCATCACCTTCGCCCCCACCTCAACCGGCACCAAAAGCGCCACCCTCACCCTCACCCCCTCCACCGGCAACCCCCTGACCGTGGCTCTGAGCGGCACCGCCACCGCAGCCATCACCCGGGGGCTCAATAGCGAGCAGGAAGCGGCAAAACCCCTGGGAGTAGCGGGACTTCCCTTTGGCCTGGGAGAAAACTATCCAAACCCCTTCAACGCCCAGACCCTGATTCCCTATCAACTGGCCCAGGCCGGACCTGTGCGTCTAGCTATCTACGATATGCTGGGCCGGCAGGTGGCAGTACTGGTGAACGGGGAACAGGAGCCGGGGAGCTACCAAGTGGTTTGGGATGGCCGGGACCAGAGGGGCGAGGCGGTGGCTACCGGAATCTACTTCTACCGGATCGAAGCCGGCCCCTTCAGGTCCGTGAGAAAATTGCTGCTGGTGCGCTAGCGATCCGAGAAATGCCCCGGAGGGTTTTCCCGGGGAGTGGCTGGGGAGGGAAGGTCCGAGGGGCTGGGCGGCGGGGTAGCGGAGCCATAGCGAGCGGGGGAAAAGGACCGCGCCTTGGGAAAGGCCGGAGTGGGCACTCTCGGAGCGCGGTGGGGGATGACCCAAGACGCGGGAAAGGCTGGAGCGGGCACTCTCGGAGCACAGCCCTCGACCCTATGACACCACCGGATTCCTGCCCTCGCCCTCACCCAGCGCCAGGTCCACTGCTTTCAGCTGCTGGTTCACCTCGGCGGTGAGGGCATTGGCCTGGGCCAGCTCTGCCTCGGCCTGCTGGTAGAGCGTGTCGCTCTGGGCATTCTCGCCCTGCTCCTGCTGAAGCGCCCAACCCTCCAGCACCGCCGCATAGGCCGCGAGGCGCAGACTCATCACCTGGCGCATGTCGCGGTGCAAGTCCTCCAGCCGGGGCGGAGGGACGATGCGGTCGAAACTGTCGCGGGCATCTTGTAACAGGGGCTGGGCATACTGGCACACCGCTGCCAAGTTCGCGGCCGTGGCCTGACCCGAGGCGCCCACGGCGCGGCCCTGCACTTCCTGTTCGAGGGAATTGACCCAGTCGATGAGCGGGTTGGTCTGCAACCGGTACGCCCGCACTTCGTCGGCACTGCCATAGGGGGTCTGGGAAACCCCCTTGTCTTCGCCACACCCCCCAAGCCCGACCAAGAGCCAGGCACAGACCAGCGCCCGCACCAGCGGGATTATCTGGGCTGCTGCTTTTCCCATGCCTTTAACTCCAGGACCTTTTCGGCTAGTTCGTCGACCACCTTCTCGACCGGGTCCTTGCCCACATCCCAGATTCCGAGCTGGAAATGAAAGCTCATCCCCTGCTGCTTGGCCGCCTCTTCCAACTGGTCGACCTTGCGCCGGGCGAATTCCTCGTCCGCATCAAAAAGAATGACGATCTCGTCGCCCGAGAACCAGCGGGCGATCAGATCGCTGCGCCGGAAGGGGATGGAGAAGATGGCCCTGATCCGGCGGTTGACTTCTTCGTACCCGTGTTGGTCGTTGAGCTTGTGGAGGTTGTCCAGGTCGAGAAAAACAACCACCCGCAGGCTGCGCGGCATCACCTGGGAAAATTGCAGGAAGGCACTCCGGGTCCACATCCCGAACACCGGATCCATGCTCAGCTGGCTGATCTGGTCCTGCAGCTGCTCAATCTCGGCTTCGAAACCGAAAAGTTTTCCGATCAGTTTTTTCAGCATCTGCGCGCGCTCATCTCAGCCTCTTGGTCTACCAGAATGTTGCCGCAAAAAATATAGCGCCCTTTTGCGCCGCCTCAACCCAGGCCGGCCAAAGTAAAAGTCGCCGGGCCGGCCTGGCTCAGGAAGAAGCCCCCCGGTAGCCCAGGAAAGGCGCGGGCATAGCCTCTGGCCCACCGATCCAGAAAAATATCCGCCCGCTCCTCGCTGACCAGGGCCCAAACACTGCCGCCGAAACCAGCGCCAAAAGCCGAAGCCGCCGCAGCGCCGCCCTCCCGGGCCAACCGGGCCAGCGCCACCGTCTGGGGCACCTGATTGCCCAACAAGGTCTCGGTCAGCTCCTGAGAACGGTCCACCAGCCAGCCGAAGCGCTCCAGGTCCCCCTGAGCCAGCGCCTCACCGGCCGGCAGGGCGATCTCCTCGTTCTCGGCGATGAAGTGCTCCAGCCGGTCCCGCAACTCCGCCGGGCTGAAAGGCCCCGCCTGCTGGACAGCCAGCAACTGCCGCAGGCGCTCGACAGCCCCCGGCCCGCTGTGGAGAATAGGATATAGATGCTTCTCCGTCCTTCCGGTGCCCCGCTGCCAGGCCTCGACCATAGCTCTGACCCGGGCCGAGGCCCGATTGTAGAGTGCCTGGGCGGCGCCGGTCTTCTCGGCCACCACCCCACTGCAACCGATGGCGAAGAGATGGCCCGCCGGCAGGGAGATGTAGCGCTCGAAGCGGGCAGGACAGTAGGCAAACTGGCCGATATGGCCGGCCCGGGAGCAGAGAATGGCGGTGTGATCCTCGCTGCCGCCAAAGGTACCCACCCCTTGGTCGCCCGCCAACTCGCCGAAATTCTGACCGTTCTCGACCGTGCCCAGGTACGCGGCCAGTTCCAGCTGATTGTGGACCTGCCGCTGATACCGGGGATCTGCCTCCAACTGGTTGAAAGCGGCCAGGGCCAGGTAGGTGCCCACCATCAGCGCGCTGGAACTGCTCATGCCCGAGGCCGGGGGCAGGTCGCTGCAGAAGGCCAGCTCCATGCCCTGCCGGCAGGCGGGGAAGTTGCGCGCCAGACGGCGGGCCACGGTCATGGGATAATTGGACCAATGCCCGTGCTTGGCCACCAACTCCGGATCGAGGGCGAAAGACACTGGTTGGCCCTGGTCGGCCCAGACCACCACCTGCGCGTCGGCACGCGGAACGGCCACCATGCAGAAGCCCTGCTCCAGGGCCGCCACCAGGCTGCGGCCGCCGGCATAGTCGGTGTGTTTGCCCAGCACCTCGATGCGTCCGGGCACAAAAAAGGCGCGCACCTGGGACTGCGTTGCCGTCCCGCTCGTCTTCAGGCGGTGCGCGGCCTGGACGAAAAGGGCAGCCTTGGCCGAGGCCGCTGTCGGACGCAGCCCGCACCCCTGTATCAAAGCTTCGACCTGGCCCTTGTCCAGCAAACGCTGCAAAGAGATCACACGCTCACCTCCCGGCCGGCCAGGCGTGCGGCCACCGGCCCCACATCGGCGCGGCTGGACAGGTCCAGCACCGCCTCGGCGCAGCGCAACACCTGAAAGCGCTGGCCCAGCACCTCGGCGGCGTACTGGACCGCATCGGTCAGTTCCAACTCTCCTCTGGGTGAAGGTTTCACTGCCCGGCAGGCCGCAAAAATGCCCTGATCGAAACGCCAGCAGTTCATACTCACCCACACCGGCTCGGGCAGGGAGGCCAACAGGGCGGGGTCGGGTTTCTCGACGATGCGCCGCAGGCAGCCCTGGTCGTCGATTTCGACGAGGGCAAAACGGCTCAATCGCTCGGGGGGAATATTGCTGCCGGCCAGCATGCCCTCACGCGAAAAGGCCGCTAGACCGGGACCTTGAAGATTGCGCAGGGACGCCAGGGCGGCGATGGGGTAGTAGTTGTCGGAGTTGATCACCAGAAAGGGCTCGCCAGCGGCAAAGGATTCGGCCGCGGCTACCGCATCGGCAGTGCCCAAGGGTCTCACCTGGATGGCGAATTCTAGCTCCAAACGCTGGTATCTGATCATCTCCCCGTAGTAGCGGCGCAACTCCTCGTGTTCGGGCCCCACCACCAGACAGACACGCCGGTACCCGGCGTCGGCCAGAGCGCTGAGCACATAGTCGAGAAAAGGCCGGTCGATGGGGATGAGCGCCTTGACACCAGTGGCGGCCATCTCGGCCTGCTCGGGGCTCAGCCCGGCGTCCGGGTCCTGCTGGCGCATGCGCTTGCCTAGGCCGCGCGCCATGATCACTGCCTTGTCCATGAGCTAGGGTATCTTGAAGAGGACTTCACCCTTGGCCGAAAGCAGCTTCAGCCCCGCAGCGCCGTCGGCTTCGAGATAGAGGGAGGCGTGGGGTTCTGCCTTGCTGTCGAACAGGTCCAGTCTCGGCCGGCCGTCGGCACCGACTGCCAGGGTAACACGGAAACACTGGTCGGTGTCCATCAACCCCACGATAGAAGTGCCCTCCTCCATCACGCCGAACATGGTGCGCACCGCGCCCTCCCCGTCGCCCAATTCGATGAGCACCATGCCGTCGGGACGCATGCGCAGCAGGCCGCGCACGTGGCCCTGATTGTCGCTGAGCCGCAACTCCGGGAGGTCCTGGGCGGTCATGCCCACCCGCAGGCGGCACTGCCCGGCGGCGTCGAGGAAGTTCAGGGTAGGTGCTCCGCCTTCTCCCAGACCCAGGCCGGCGCGCACCTGCTTGTGGGCGTCGTAGAGCCCCAGGCCCACCCCCCCGTCTTCGGTCAGGCCCAAGCCGGCCCGGTTGCGTCCCTCGGCGTCGTACAGCTCCATCGTGGGTGAGCCGTCGGGCCCCAGACTGAGACGCGCCCGAGGGCGGTCGTGCTGGTCGCGCAGTTCAAGCAAGGGCGCGGCCTCGGCCAGGCCCACGGTGACCACTGGCCGGCCGTGTTCGTCCATGAATTCCAGCAGCGCCTCCTCCCGGATCCCGGCCACCCTCAGGGCGGCGCGGGTCTTGCCTTTGCGCCCCTGCAGCACAAAGCTGCTGGCTTTCACAGTGCCGGGCCGCCAACGCCCGTACAGCGCGAATCCGGCCAGGGCCAGGGCCGCCAGGGCCACCACCAGCAGCATCTCGGAGCGCTGCTCCAGTTGCCGCTGCTGCTGCACCATGTCCAGGAGCACCGCGTTGGTGCGGGCCACATTCGCCTGGGCCGCCTGCAGGGCCGGATCGACCGCCGGCTCCGCCTGGGCGCTGCCCTGGACCGCCACCAGCAACCCAAAAGCCAGGGCCATTCCCCACTCGCCGATCCGGGATCTGTGTGCGCTCTCCATAAGGGATCCTATTTTTACCAATGATACTGAGGTGGTGCAGGACCTGCAAGTTAAGCTGAGGCACCCGAGTAGCGCTTGACCCCGCAATTCCAGAACATTCGCGCCCCGACCATCAGCCCCAGGGCCAGGCATAGGGCCAGGGCCAGCATCGGCCCGGTGAGTCGGCCCACCACCGCCTCGGCCGGCACCGTCACCGCAAAAGCCACCGGCACCAGCGCGGTGAGGGCCACCTGCAACCAGCGCGGGTAAATGCCCACCGGCCAGCGGCCCGCCTCGTACACCCCCTGGAAAACAATGAGGATATTCTCCACCCGCACGAACCAGAAGGAGAGGGTGGCCAGGATCAGCCAGAAGCTGTAGACGATGGCAGTCCCGGCCAGCAAGGTCAAACCAAATCCCAGCGCCTGCCGCACACCGATGGCCGTGCCCAGCTGCAGGAGCGCCGCCGCCAGCACCGCCAGCCCCAACCCCACATCCACCAGCTTCCACACCCGCACCTCACTCATGCTCACCAGCATCTGGGAATCAGCCGGCTTGGTCAGGGTGAAATCCAGCGTCCCGCGGCGCACATCTTCCATGAAGCGCTCCATGCTGGGCTGGATGAAAGCGCCGATCAACCCGCCCATCAACTGGTAGACCCCCAGCAGGGCCACCAACTCGGTGGGCTGCCAGCCCCCCAGGGTCTTGGTGTGGGCGAAGATCACCGCGATATTGGCCAGGCCGGTGCCCAGGCTCATCAGCGACTGCAGGCACTGAAAATAGAAATTGGTCCGGTACGCCAGCTCGTTGAGCAGGCCCAGGCGCAGAAAAACAAAAAAGAGCCGCAGGTAGTTCACGATCCCACCGCCCCGTACTGCTTGAGCCCCCGGCGCCAGACCAGGGCCAGCAGGCCCAGGCTGCCCCCCACCCAGGCGCTCTGGGCTGCCAAACCCTGCAGGACTTGCTCACCGCTCAGCCGCCCCATGGCCAACTCCACCGGAAAGGCCATCATCCAGCGGAAGGGCATCAGCGCAGCGAGGGTCTGCACCCAGGGGGGCATCAACTCGAGGGGCGCCATCCGCCCAGAAAGGAAGAGCAGTGCCGCAAAGTAGAACTGGTTGAGGGCCCCCACCCGGGTGGTCCAGAAAGCGCTCAGGGCCAGGCACCATTCCACCAGAAAGCGCAGGGCAAAGGCCAGCAGCAGGGCGGGAATCAGCGCCACCAGGGACCAGGAATGGAGGTGAAACTCGGGTTCAAAGAGCCAGGCCAGCACCGCAGCTGCCGGCAGGGTCACCGCCGAGGTCAGCACCTTGTAGGCGAGGTTGACGGTGATATCGGTGTGGATGGGGTGCAGAGGCTGGAGCAGCAGGGGGGAGAAGGAACCGCTGCGCACCCGGTACTCGAACTCGAACATGACCCAGGTGAAGGTGAGGTGGTTGACCACCATCAGGGCGATATAGTAAGCCGCCAGATCCCCGCTGGCAAAGGCCCCCACGTGGCCGCCCTGGGCCTTGGCCACGGTGAGCCAGACCACCAAGTAAACCACCGGTTGCACCACCAGGCCGATGAGCCAGATGATCAGGGCCGCCCGGTACTGGAGCTGCACCGCTGCCTCGGTGCGGAATAACGTAGCGTAGATGTCGGCCAGACCCTTCACGCGCGCTCCTGGGAGAAGACCTGCTCGATGACCTCCTCGATCTGGGGATCCTCCACGGTCAGGTCCACCACCGGCACCTCGCTCAGGAGCCGGGCCGTCACCCGCGCGGTGTCGGCCTTGGGCACCCGCAGGGTCACCCGCACGCCCTCGCGCTCTACCACCTCCCCGTATCCACTCAGGTCCACCTCCTCCCGCTCCAGGTCCACCACAATGGTCTTGTGGGGCGAGAAGCGCTGCACCAGGCTGGCCAGCTCGCCGTCGAAAAGCAGCTGGCCGTGGTGGATGATCACCACCCGCC
>CAMAVQ010000135.1 GCA_945861755.1 Gemmatimonas phototrophica | reverse complement strand
TGGCGGAGATCTTCGCCCGCATGCCGCGGCTGCAGGTGAACCTGATCCTCAATATCGCCCGCAGCCTTTCACTGCGCCTGCGCGAGGCAGACAACAAGATTGTCGACCTTAGCCAAATGCTGAAAGCCGGGGGTAGATGATGGTGTTGCGCAACCTGGCCAAGGTCCTGGCCCAGCGCCTGCGCCATGCCAAAATCATGTCGAACGCCATCACCTCCTCTGTCTGAGCACCCTCCCCCATGCTCTGGCCCCTGCTCTTCGCCGGTTTCCTGGTGGTGGTGGTGGCGCTCAAGTACCTATGGCCCCGGGCCGAGTCTTGTCCCCAATGCGCCTCGCCCAGGGAAGCCGGGCATCCTCTGTGTAGCTCCTGCGGCTGGATCTACGAGGTGCCAGGTGAGGAAGACGATGATTACGGGGATCCCGAAGAAAAGGAAGTGCGGTACTGATGTGGATAGAGAGTTAGCAGAGGGCAGCTATGGAGTGGGTAGTCGCGGTACTGGCCCTGGGGTGCCTGATTTTCATCCTGCACATGGTGTCTGACTATTTCAAACGCCGGCAGGAAATGGAGCCCAAGATCCAACGCCTCGAAGAGGCCAAGGAGAAGTTGCAGGCCGAGATCCAGAACTCCAAAGGCGCGCTGGATGAGCAGCGGGGTGAGCTTTCCCCCCTGCGGCAGGAATTGACCCAACTGGAGCAGGAAGCCAGGGAAATACAGCAGCAGGTACCGGGCAAACGGCCCAGGAAGAAGCCGGCCGGAGAAAAAGATGAATAAAAGCCAGCTACTGGCCGGCTGTGCCAGCCTCGATATCACCCCCTTGGTGGGGATCCACATGGGCGGGTACTGGGGGCGCCAATCCGGGGCTATCGGCATCCGGGACCCCCTGATGGCCAAGGTGCTGGTCCTGGCCCAGGGCGAAGAGCGGGTGGCCCTGGCCGCCCTCGACTTGGTGGGGCTCGATGCGGCGGTTGTCCGGCAGATTCGCGCGGGGCTCGAAACACGCGCCGGTATTCCCGCCGCCGGGGCGATGATTTGCTGCTCCCACACCCACGCCGGCCCCCTCAGCATGTCCTTCCGCGGTATGGGAGATCTGGACCAGAGGTACCTGGCTCGGGTGCAGGAGGCGGTGGTGGCAGCGGCGGTGCGCGCCGCCGGGCAACTGCAGCCGGTCTCCCTGGCCTACAGCCGGGTGCCCGCCCATCTGGGGATCAACCGCCGGCAGCTGCGCGAAGGGCGGATGGTGATCGGCAATAACCCAGAAGGGCCGGTGGCCGACTACGCCCAGGTGCTGAAGGTCGGCGAGGTGGCCACCCTGTTCAGCCACGCCTGCCATCCGGTGATCCTGGGCAATGGCAACCACCAGATCAGCGCCGAGTTTCCCGGGGCCGCTGCCCGCCTGATCGAGGCGCAAACCGGTCGGCCGGCGCTTTTCGTCAATGGGGCCTGCGGCGATATCAACCCGCGTCTGGCCCACGGCGGTTTCGACAAGGTGGACCAGGCCGGGGAGGAACTGGCTGCGGCGGTGTTAGCGGGGCTGGGCTCGGCGCAGGAACTGGAGGATGGCAGGCTGGGCTGGCGCAGCGAGCGGATGTTGCTGCCCTTGATGGACCCACCCCCGCGCCTGCAGGCCGAGGTGGAGAAGCTGAGCCTACAATTGAAGGCCGAAATCGGCAAGATCGCTGCGGAGGGGGGGAATGTTTGGGCCCAGCGGGGGCCGCAGGCTCGCCTGGAATGGGCCGGGGCCATGTTAGATCTGGCCCGCCGGGGGGTCAGCGGTCAGGTCCAGCCCTTCGAGATCCAGGCACTGCAGCTGGGCGGGGCACTGCTGCTGGGCATGGAGGGGGAGATCTTCGTGCGCTACCAGTTAGATCTGGAGCCAGCGGCACCCCTGCAGCCGGCCCTGCTCTGCGGCTACGCCAACGGCTGCATCGGGTACGTGCCCACCGCCGACGAATATGCGCGGGGTGGGTACGAGGTGGACGAGGCGTACAAGGTTTATCCCAGCGTGCAGATGATCGGGCCAGAAGCGGAGGGCATGATCAGGGCGGCGGCGATGCGGTTGATGGGAGACCTGGCTAACGGGCGGTGAAGAAACGACTGCTGGTGCCGCCTGGACCCACCTTGATCTCCAGGCGTTTGCCGCAGCGGGGGCACATGCCTTTGTAGGCGGTGCCCTCGGGGTTGAGGTAGATGCGGGCGTAGACCTTGCAGCAGTCGAAGTTCACCCCGAGGAATTTGCGTTTCTGGTCCATTTAATACCCCTTACCCGAATTATAGAAGTGGCCTTTGCGCCCTGTCAAGCCGTGCGGTTGCGCTGGGCAGGGGCGATGTGCATCTTTTGGAGATGGAAGCCAAACCCGTCGCCATCGAAGATCTCTCCGCCCAACTGCAGGTCCTCTACGACCAGGTACCCTCCACCTGCTGCGCCAGCTCGGGGGAGTGTTGCGCCCTGACCGAGGCGGAGTTCGACCAAGGGTGGGCTACCATGTTCCCCCTGTACAGCGCCGAGTACCTGCACATCGCCGAATACGTGCGCACCCATTTTCCCCCCCAGCGTCAGCAGGAACTTTTCAGTTTCACCCAGGAGCGTCCCCGTCGCTGCCCCTTCCTGGGCGAAAACCACGCCTGCACCATCTATGCGGTGCGCCCGCTGATCTGCCGCACCTACGCGGTGATGGATCGCCAGCGCATCGACCAGGCCCTGGTGCGCTACCGCGATGTGCTGCCCGAGACCTGGCTCAAGGGTTTTGCCCGACGAGAGGGCAGCATGCTCTGCCCGCGGGTGCGGGTGACGCAGCCCGAAAAACTGGAGCAACATATCTACAATCTGATCACCGGCTTCTACGAGCGAGCCCTGCGCCGGCTGCACGACAGCCTGGACCTGGCCGGCCCGGAGCGGCGGGCACTCCTGTTTAAATTCACGGGCCGTCGGGAATGGCCGCTCAACTGGACCTGGGGGGGATTCAATGCCCTTTGCGCGGCGCCGGCGGACTGGGTGCGGGCGCAGTTCCCGGGATACTGGAAAAAAGCCGAGCTGGTGGAAGAGGTCTAAAGGAGACGGAATGCGCCGTATCCGTGTGGAGGAGGCCAAGGTGGGCGACGTGCTGGCTGCCCCGGTGACCGACCGGCAGGGACGCACCCTGTTGCCCAAGGGGGCCAAGCTCTCGCCGGCGGTGCTCTCGCGGCTGCAGGGTTGGGGGGTCTTTGAGCTGAACGTCGAGGGGCAGGGCGCCTGGACCTCAAAAAAGAGCACCGAACAGTTGCTGGCCGATCTGGAGCACCGCTTCGCCGATTGGCAGGACCAGCCTCTGATGCAGCAGATCGAGGAAGTCGCCCGCCGGCACCTGCGCCGGCGCTGAGGGACCGTGGACGAACTAGAAGCAAAAAAGGACCGGGTGCGCCAGCACCTGGAGCGGGCCAACAACCTTCCCACCCTGCCGGTGGTCATCGCCCGCGTGATCGGCATGGTCGACAGCCCCCAGACCTCGAGCCGCCAACTGGGCGACGAAATCGCCAAGGACCAGGTGCTGACCGCCAAGGTGCTCAAGCTGGTCAACTCTGGATTTTACGGGTTTTCGCGGCCCATCTCCACCATCACCCACGCGGTGACCATGCTGGGTTTCGACGCGGTCAAAGGTCTGGTGCTGAGCTGTTCGGCGCTGGAGGACATGGAGGAGGCGCTGCCCGGGCTGTGGGAGCACTCGCTGGCCTGTGCCCGCACCTGCGGGTTCATCGCCGAGCAATTGGGATTGGATGAGGTCGAGGAACTCAGCGTCAGTGGCCTGTTACACGACCTGGGCAAGGTGGTGCTCTTCCAGGGTTTTGCGGAGGAATTCCACCAGGTGCGGGCGCTGGTCGAGACCCGCGACCTGCTCTTTTTTCAGGCGGAGGAGCAGGTGTTTGGGGCGCATCACGGCCTGGCGGGCGGCTGGCTTTTGGAGAAATGGACCCTGCCTGGCAAGCTGGTGGCCCCGGTCAGCGACCACCACGATTTTCGCCCGCAGCGCAGCCACGCCGAATGCACCGCGGTGGTACACCTGGCCGACGTATTGTGTCGCGCCGAGGCCTTGGGCAGGGGCGGGGACCGCAAGATCCCCCAACTCCAGCCGGCGGCGGTGAAACTGCTGGACCTGGGCATGGAGGAGATCCGCAAGATTATGGAGCGGATGGATGCCGAACTGGACGACATCCCCCGCATGTAGGGAAGGCGATGGAGACGGCTGTCCAGCAACTCCTGCACCAGTTTCCCAGCCCCTTGCTGATGGTGGACGGGGCGTTAAATGTGGTGGCCTGCAGCCGGCGGGCTGCCGTCCTCTTCGAGATCCGCAAGGGGCGCGGGTTGGCGCTGGCGGCGCAGTTGAGCGCGGCCCTCGCCGCCGACCGGAAGTTGGGGGATGAGCTGGCCCTGGCCACCGCGCGCCTGGGCGGCCCGGAGGCGGAAGAGGTGTTCTCCTGGCAGCGGGGCGAGCGCAGTTACGAAGTCCGTGTTTGGGCCGCTCCCTTTGGTGCGGACACCTTCCTGGTGCTCTTCGACGATCTGACCCACCAGCGCATCTCCGAGGAGATCCAGCTCGACGCCCGTCACTTCCTGGAGCACATCCTGGCCAGTATCTCCGTGGGAGTGGCGGTGCTCAACCGCGAGTTGAAGATTACCTTCATCAACCATCAGCAGCTGCATTACCTCGAAAAGCTGGGGGTGCGCCTGGGCATGGTCGAGGCCATCGGCGCCACCCTCGCCGAGCTGCTGCCCGACGGACCCGGGGCCCAGTGGCAGGCCCTGTGTCTGCCGGTAGTTAGCCAAGAGCAGGAGCGAGGCCAACTCCGGCAGCAGTTCTCCACTCCTGGCGGCGAGTTGGTCCTGGCGGCGGCGGTGACGGCCCTGCGCGACCACCGGGGGGAGGTGGTGGGGGCGATCCTGGTGTGCGAGGATCTGACGGTGCAGACCCGGCTTGAGCAGGAGTTGTTGCGCCTGGAGAAGCTGGCCGTGGTCGGCCAGATGGTGGTGGCGATGAACCACGAGATCAACAATCCGCTCAGCATCATCGCCAACAGCGCCCAGGCCTTGCGCCTGCTCCACCCCGAGTTCGACGAGAAGATTGTCGCCAAGCTTCAGACCATCGAGGCCCAGGTAAAAAGGATCGCCGCGGTTACCGAAAGGCTGCGCACCATGACCGAGGTCAGGGCCGAGGAGTACATCGCCGACGGGCCGAAAATGATCGACCTTGGGCACGACGAGAAGACCGAATGAAAGGAAGGTGTGGTTGAAGACCTACCGAGTCGCTATCCTGGGCTGCCGCGGGCGGGGCACCGCCGCGGCGCGGGCCTATCACCAGCATCCACGGGCGGAGGTGGTCGCCCTGTGCGATCTGGTACCCGAGCTGCTCGCAACGCTGGGGGCCGAACTGGAGGGGGTGGCCTGCTACACCGACCTGGGCCGGATGATGGAAGAGCAGCATCCCGACCTGGTCGCCATTCCCACCGGCACCGAGTTCCACTTCCCGCTGGTGATGCAGGTGCTGGATCGGGGCAGCCATGTGGACGTGGAGAAACCCCTGTGTACCGACCTGGAGGAGGCCGACGCCATGTTGGCCCGGGCCAGGGACCAGGGACTGCAGATCGCGGTGCACCACCAGGGCCGGGTCGGGGCGTCGATGCGGGCGCTGCGCCAGGCGATGGCAGAGGGGCGCATCGGGCAACTGCGCCACGTCCAGGGTTGTGGCAAGGGGTACTACGCGGGGTACGGCCTGATGAATATCGGCACCCATCTGCTGACCAATATGTGCGGCGTGGCGGGACCCTGCCGCTCGGTGGTGGCAGCGGGAGCCGTGGCCGGCCGACGCCTGACTCCCGAGGATGTGCTGGTGGCGCCCGGAGGTATGGGCGTGGTGGCCGGTGAGCGCCTGACCGGGGTGCTGGAATTTGCCGACAACGTCAGCGGAGTGCTGCTGCAGCACCGCTTTCCCAAGGTGGACTCGGCCGGGTACATGATGGAGGTGTACGGCACGGAGGGGCGGCTGTTCTGGAAAAGCAGCGGGTTGTGGTGGTTGCCGGTTCCGCACTTTGTTCCCGGCGGTCCTGCCTGGCAGCCACTGGACCTGAATCTGTTGCCCGGTTTCGTGCCCGGCGGGCCGGCCGACGAGGCGGACTACGCCTACGCCGACGAATATGTTCGGGCCCTGGACGAGGGGCGGGAACACGCCTGCAGCGGCCAGGCCGGCAGACACGTGCTGGAGATCATGATGGGTCTCTTCGAGTCGGCGGTTTCCGGCCGGCGGGTCGATCTGCCGCAGCAGGACCGGCGGCAGCCGCTGAAGCGCTGGCGGGCCGAGGCCGGGTTGGCGGGGCCGGTGCCTGGGTTGCGGGACTACGGGAAATGGCTGGCAGAGGAGGACCGGAGGTTGGGCCGGGGTTGATCCGGCCAGCGCCGCACCGATGACCTGGCTGCTCAAATCGTTCAACCTGCGGCGCCACGAGGTGCCGCGCCTGGTACACGCGGCGGCGGTGTTCCTGCTGGCCAACATCGCCGACGGCATCGTCAAGAGCGTCTCGGCGGCGGTGTTCAACAGCCGCGCCGGGGTGGACCAGCTGCCGCTGATGTACACCGCTATCGCCGTGCTCTTTTCGCTGAACATGGTCCTGCTGTCGGTGCTCAGCGCCCGTTTCTCCCGCCAGCGCCTGCTTTTTGGCATGATGGCCGCGCTGACCGCGGTGCTCTGCTTCAATGTCTGGATGCTCTGGCGCGAGCTTCAGCAGGGGCAGAGTCCGCTGGGCGCGGTGTTCTACCCCTGGCTCTTTATCTCCTCGGAGTTGGTGCGCAGCCTGGCCGGGTTCCAGGTCTGGGTCATGGCCGGGGGGATCTGCTACAGTTCCCGCGCCAAGGTGTTTTTCCCTCTCTTTGCCGCCAGCGCTACGATCGGCGACATCGGCGGCGGTTTCCTGGTGCGCACCCTCGGCCCCCTGCTCGACTCGTGGCAGCTCTACGGCCTGGCGGCTTTAGACCTAGTGCTGATCATCGCGCTGATGGGCCCGCTGGTGCGGCGCTACTTCGTCGTTTCCCATCAGGGCGACCAAGAAGCGGAGGGTGCTTCTTTTGGCGAAAACCTGCGTTACTTCGGGCACTCGGGGTACCTCAAGGCGCTCTTCGGCCTGTCCATCGGCATCCTGGCCCTGTACACGGCCATCCATTATGCCTTCAACGTGGCAGCGGCGGCCCACTATCCCACCGAAGCCCAGACCACCGGCTTCTTCGGTCTCTTTTACGGGGCCACCGGCATCGGCACCCTGGTCGTCACCACCTTTTTGCTGCGCCTGGTGCTGCGCTGGGTGGGGGCAGGCAATGTCTACACCTGGATCTGCGGGGGGTACCTGCTGGTGGCCTTGGCCCTGAGCGCCACCTTTGGGGGCCGGGCCTTTTTTCCCGAGCTGTGGACCATCTTCGCCTTCAACCTCGTCAATTTTCTCCTGCTGGACAGCGTAGTGGCCCCCACCTACCAGGTGCTGATCAAGCTGGTGCCGCAGCGCCACAGCGACGGGGCGCGGATGATCATGGAAGGGGGGTTCATGCTGGTGGGCGGACTGGTGGGCGCCGGCTTGACGGCCCTTCACGCCCAGCAGATTCTCACCCTGGAACAGATGTTTCTGGCCCTGGCGGCACTCAGCCTCCTGCTGCTGGCGGGCGGGGTGTACCTGCAGCGCCGGTACACCGAGGTGCTGATCCGGGCGGTGCGCGAGCAGGATATCGCCGTGGACGACGCCAATGCCCTTGAATCCATGCGGCAGCTGATCGCCGGTTCGGGGGAGTTCGCCAGCAGCCTGTTGCAGCACCGCGATGACCACGTCCGCCAGTTGGGTATAGAAATCCTCAGGAAAAGCCCCGGGCCGGCCACGGCAGCTGCCTGCCTGCCGCTGATCAACCACCAGAACCCCCGCATCCGCTGGGCGGCCCTGGAGGCCCTGGGGTCCAGCGGCGCCGACGAGCATGGGTTGGGCCACATCCTGCCCCGGTTGAGCGACGAGGATGCCGAGGTGCGACAGAGCGCCGCGCGGGTGCTGGCCCTGCGGGTGGGCACCACTGCCATGGGGCTGCGTCGGCAAGAGGTGATCGACGCGGTCTGCCCGCGCCTAGACCCGGAGGCCGACAACGCGGCGGTGCAGGCCGAACTCTGCGTGGTCCTAGAAGGCCTGGGGGACGAGGGCACGGCGGTCAGGCGTCGGCAGCTAGTACAGCAGCTCTTAGACAGCGAGGATATCAACCAGATCGATGCTGGTATCCGGGCGGCCCAGCAGATGCCGGCGCAAAGTTACCCGCAAGTGCGGGCTCATCTGCGCCATGCCCACCCGGCCGTGCGCGAGGCCGCCCTGCGCAGCCTGGCTGAACGCGGTGGGACCGCCGAGGAGTTCATCGGCATGCTGGCCGACCCGGACCCGGACGTGGTGGAGGCAGCGGTGGTGGCCCTGGAGCGTATCAGTGGCGTCCCGCAGCGGCTGGAGTTAGTGGCGGCATTGCCAGGGCTGACGCTGAAGATCTGGGAAGGGTTGCTGGCGGCCCTGATCCGTATGGACGACCCGGCGCTGGGGCCTGGATTGGTGGCTTCGTGCCGGGCCCGCCTGCTGGAAGCCAACCGCCAGCAGGCGGCGATTCAGTTGCTCAAGCCCAGAGCCGAGCTGCCAGCGGTGGGGCTGATGATCGACCAGTTGCGCCTGCAGATCGGCCAGGTGCAAAACGGCGTGATCCGCCTGCTGGGGTCCCTCAGCGATTCTGGGGTGGTCAGCGACCTGCTCGAACGGCTCAGCGGGCGTGATCCAGAAGGCCGGGATCAGGCCGTCGAACTGCTGGAAAACATCGGCGACCGGGCGTTGCTCAGGTTGTTGGTACCCCTGATCGAGGCCGACCAGGAGGAGCACCCGGAAAGGGCGGGAGAGGTGGTGCTGGAGGAGGTGCTGGCCGAATTGCTGGCCGCACCGGACGGGTGGACCCAGATGGCGGCGGCGTGGACCGCGGCCGCTCTGGGGCATCAGCGTCTCTTAGACCGGTTGCCCACCGCCGCTAAGCCCCTGGCGCCCCAGGCGGCGGAACTGGTGGAGCAATTACTGGCGCAGCGAGGAGAAAATGCGATGAACGGCGCAGACCAGCCCCTGACCACCATGGACAAGATCGCCTGCCTCAAGGGCTCGTCCCTTTTCGCAGCCCTACCCCTGGAGGAACTCTATCACATCGCTCTTTCCACCCAGGAGGAGAGTCTGCGCCAGGGGGCGGTAGTGATCAAGGAGGGCACGCGGGGGGACAAGATGTACATCGTGGTGAGCGGCCAACTGGAGGTGCGCAAGGTCGGCGTCGACGGGCCCATCGCGGTGCTGGCCGAAAAGCAGGTGTTCGGCGATATGTCGCTTTTGGACGACGAGCCGCGTTCGGCTTCGGTGGTGGCGGTCGCGGAGGTGCATCTACTCTCGCTGCAGCGCCGCGATCTGGAGCGCATTCTGCGGCGGTACTCGTCCATCGCCTTCACCATGATGCGCCTGCTCTCGCGCCGGCTGCGGGAGCAGATGGCGACCTAGTTCAACGGAACACCCAGATTTTGGGCGAACCTATCGCGTTCCCCTTTAAGCAATACTGGGCCCGTGGCAAAGGGTTTGCAATGCCCACTCCGTATCCCTAGATTGCAGGGCTCAGCGGTGGTTGTACGGGCTATGGTTTAGGTTCCTGGCAATCTCAAAAACAACATAAGAATTGCGGAAGGCCGAACAAGAAGTGATACTCGCCCCAAGCGGCTCTAGGTTGTCCTCGGTGTTTTCCCTCCTGGTACCTCTCCTTTGGGCTACCCGAATCCGGAAGGATAGGGGCCCTTTCAGTTGTTGTTTCTCCCTGTCTGATAAGAACTCGGCCCGCCGCAGATCCTGGTCTGTGCGCTGGGGGTGGATCAGCCTGTGGTTGGCTTTTTCAGTGACCCTTCCGCTGCAGGCCCAGGCTGGCGTGAGTGCGTCCGGGACTCAGGTTGAGCAAGAGGTTGAGGGCACGCTGTCCGTCTCGGACGGACGATTACTCGTGCTCACGGTGGAAGATATCTTCGCCAATCAGGACAGTGCGGCGATCGATACCATCGTCGTTTCCCTGGTGACCAGTGCGGGCGACCTCGAGTCGCTCTACCTGGTCGAAACTGGGGTGAACCGAGGTGTTTTTACCGGCTCGGTTGGCGGTTCTTTGGGAGAAGCCAGGCCCGAAGACGGTGTCCTGCAGGTCGAGGAGGGGGGGAGCGCCCAATTCAACTACGTGGTGCAGGTAGATGAGACGGTCGCCCAGCAATGGGTCGCTGACGTCCAAGTGAGTTCGGGGGTTGAAAGTGGACCGACCGACGGTCGAGTCGGGTTCGTGCCCCTGCCCGCAGCTGTCGAGTTTTTGGAGTCGGTATCGGCCGGGGAAACCTGCTACTTGTTCCTCGCCGACGGGGATGCCAACCGGGATTCGGGCGAACCCGAGAGGGTTCGGGTGGAGGTTGCCACGAGCGAGGGAGATGCGGAGTCGATCGTTCTCACAGAGTCGGGCCGGAATACCGGGGTATTTCGTGCGAGTCTGGTGAGTGAGATTGGCCTGGTTATAGTAGGGGATGGCGTCGCGCAGGTGAGTGTAGGGGGATCGGTGCGGGTCAGCTACAAGGATGCCGTCGATGCGTCAGGCCGGTTTGATGTGCGGCGGACGGCGCAGGTGCAGGTGTTGGGGGGAGATGGAGCTGGTGTCGAGGGTCGGGTGTATTTCGCCGACGGGTCTGGGGGTTCTCTGGCAGTGTTTTCGGCGGGAGACTCTGTGGGGGTGGTGGTGCTGGACGGGGGCTTGTCGGGCTCGTCGGTATCGGTGCGCTTGAGCAGCAGCGAGGGAGACGAGGAGGGGTTGGTGCTGGGGCTGTTGTCAGCGGGCCGTTACACGGGT
>CAMAVQ010000134.1 GCA_945861755.1 Gemmatimonas phototrophica | reverse complement strand
ATGACCTCGACATGGTAGTGGATCTGCATGCGCTGGCCCCGCTCCTTCACATCGTCGGGGAACCCCACCATCAGCGCCTGGGAGGCCGGGCTGAGCGAAGCGTCGGGAAGGCTGAAGTGGTCGTCGGTGTGGGTGGGACACTTGCGGTGGCGGTAGTACTGGTCCAGCAACTGAATCAAGGTGGATTTGCCCGAGTACTCGATGCCGGCGAGAATGGCTCGCATGTGCGAAGACCTCCGCGAATAGAGATGGATGCCTGGACCCGACCAAGGTACATAACCCACTGCGCGCCATCAACCCGCTGCCTGTGACCGCCCAAGAGCAAAAGACCCGCGCCCCCATCGGCGTGCTGCTGGCCCAACTGGGTACCCCCGAGGCGCCCACCGCCGCCGCCCTGCGCCCTTATCTGCGCGAATTTCTCTCCGACCCGCGCGTCGTCGACCTGCCCCGCTGGCGGTGGTTGCCCATCCTCTATCTTTTTGTGCTCACCCGCCGGCCCTCCCGTTCCGCCGCCCTGTATCGCCGGATCTGGACGCCGGAGGGCTCGCCCCTGCTCCTCCACTCGCGGGCCCAGGCCGTCGGCCTGCAGGAGCGCCTGGGTCCGGGCTATCTGGTGGCCCTGGGCATGCGCTACGGCCAGCCCACCATCGCCGCCGCCATGCAGCAACTGCAGGAGGCCGGCGCCGAGCACCTGCTGGTCTTCCCCATGTTCCCGCAATTTTCCTGCGCCACCACCGGGTCCATCTACGACGGGGTGACCCGCGCCGCCTTTGGCCGGCGCTGCCCGCTCTTTTTTGATCGCCGACGCCAGATGCCCACCCTGCGCTTTGTACCCCCTTACTACGAACACCCAGCATACATCGCGGCGCTCAAGACCTCTTTCGAGGAGAATCTGGCGCAAACCGGGTTGGTGCCCGACCACTATCTGCTCACCTTTCACGGCATCCCCAACCGCTACGTCGCCGAAGGTGACCCCTATCGCCGGCAATGCGAAGCCACCGCCCGGCTCCTAGCCCAGGCGCTGCGGTTGCGCGACGACCAGTGGACCCTCGGCTTTCAGTCGCGCTTCGGCAAGGAGCCCTGGCTGGAGCCCTACACCGAGCAACTCCTGCACCAGTTGGGCGGCCGGGGCGTGCGCACCCTGGCCGCTGCCTGCCCGGGCTTCACCGCCGACTGCCTGGAAACCCTCGACGAGATCGGCCACGAAGGGGCCCGCCAATTCCGGGAAGGCGGCGGCCAGACCCTGCATCTGACCCCCTGTCTCAACAGCCATCCGGCCTGGCTCGGGGCCATGGCCGCCATCGTCCGCCAGGAGAGCGCCGGCTGGCGCTAGCCTCTGCTTGACAGAGGCGGGGGCTATTTCGTTTATTGGCCCTCCCCCTCGCCCCCACCTCTGAATGGAAAGACTCCCCGAAAGCCTGGAGCGCAAGCTCATCAGGCTGGGCAGCACCCTTATCGATCACCGGCGCGCCCGCCTGCTGGTCGCCCCGGCCCAGGACCAGTCCGGTTTCTGGTTCGGGGCCGGCAACTTGGTGCGCCATGCCCGCGATCACAGCCTGCTGCTCATCGGCCGCTATCGCGACGCCGGCGACAGCCGATCCGGCCTGGGCCACGGGGCGCGGGGCCGCGAGCTGGCCCTCTTCCGTTCCACCGACGAAGGGCAGACCGTTGCCAAGGTCCGGTCTTGGGATAAATCCGACCTCTACTGTGGCTCGGCGGTGCTCAGCATCGAGGGCAGCGCCCTGCGCCTGAGCCGCGGCCGGGTAGAGGTGCTGGTCTCCACTGAAAAAGTCCACCCCTATGCACGCGGCCTGACCTCCTACCAGAAGCCGGGCACCGGCGTGTGGAGCATCGATACCTTCTCGGCACCCAGCATCGAGGCGCTGGCCCCCCAAGAACAATTACATCCGCTGCTCCACAGCCAGGACGCTTCCTATCTGCATCTCAAAGACCCGAGCCTGTCGCCCGGCTTTGCCCCGGGCCAGCTGCTGCTGCTCTACTGCGCCCATGCCTTCGCCTGGACCTCCTCCACTTCTGGCTACGCTCTGCTGGCCGGCGAGGCCCCAGTCCAGGCACACCACGACTTCTTCCCGCGCGGCCCGGTCTGGGATGTGGCCGCCTGCCGCATCACCTGCCGCCTGCCCCTGCCCCGGGTGGGCGCCTTTGCCAAACTGCCCAGGATCTCCCTCTATTTTTACGATGGGGCCGAATGCCTGCGGCCGCTCGAATCCCACCGTTACGCCGTGGACCGGGCGCGGGGTTATTCCTGCGAGGAACTGGGCGGCCTGGCCTACGGCTTCGACCAGGACTTTCCCCAGCTGCACCGGCTCAGCCAGTTGAGCCCGCTCTTCGTCTCCCCCGAGGGCACCGGGAGCAACCGCTATGTCTCGGTGCTGGCCGAGGGCGAGGGCGAGCTGTGGGCCACCTGGCAGCGCTCGGTGGCTTCTGGGGCCCAACCCCTGTTTCTCCACCACCTGAAGGGCGAGAAGGTCCGCGCCCTGCTCGCCTGAATAAGGCGCGCAAGACCGGTGCCACTCTTCTATCTTTGGGCAGGAGTTTGAGGCCATGCCCACCTATCCCTTTACTGTTCCCGCCCTCTTCGAGGCGATCCAGGACCCCGCAGCGCTGATCGACGCCGAGGGGCGGTTTACCGATATCAACACCGCGCTCCTGGAACGCGCCCAGCGGCGCGGCTTTGCCCAGATCAAAGCCGCCTGGATCGGCCGGCTTTTCTGGGATACCCCCCTCCTGCGCGACCCCCAGGGTTGCGAAGCCTTTGTGCGCCGGGCCTTGGTCCAGGGAAACGCCGGCGTCAAAGGACATTTCATCTACGACTTCGGCTCCGAAGTCCACATGGAACTCTCCCTCACCCCCTTGCACGACCCGCAGGGCAGCGTATTGGGCGCCCTGGTTCTATGGAAAAACGTGACTGCCCAGGTGCGCCAGGAACAGCGCCGGCAGATCATCCCCCAGGTGCGAGAGGCGGTCTGGAAGGTCAGGAGCAACCAGGACATGGAGGGGATCCTGGTGGCGGTGCGCAACAGCCTGGAGGAGCTGGGGGTAGCCTTCGACTACTGCGGGGTAAATCTGGTGAACTCCAGCACCACACCCCCTGGCATCCACTCCCACAACATGACCCAGGAAGGCCGGTGGATGCAGGTGGGGCCAAACGTCCTGGGAGCCCGGACCATCCTCCAGATCTGGAGGCAGCAGGAGGTGGCCTACCGAAAGGACCTGCGCGCCGCAGACCCCTACGCCGAAGCCGGCGTCATCGACGCGATCTTCGGCCCCGGCATCCGCTGCGTGATCGACGTGCCCTTTTCGCAGGGCACCCTAGCGGTCAACAGCGCGGCGCCCGAAGCCTTTTCCGCCGAGGACCTCGAAATCCTCCAAACGATGGCCCGCTTGCTGGAGGAGGGGTTCCAGCGTCTAGAGGACTTCCGCCTGCTGGAAGAGCGCAACCAAGATCTGGAGAAGGAAGTGGCCGAGCGCCGGCGCGCCGAAACCGCCCTTCAGGAAAGCGAGGCCCGTTTCCGCCGTCTGACCGACGACCTGCCCATCGGCATCGCCCACTCCACCCCCGAGGGCCGCGTCCTCTACTCCAACCCCTACAACGCGCTGCTGATGGGCTACACCCCCGAAGAGATGCCCCGGGTGCGCGCCCAGGACCTTTACGTCCGGCTGGAGGACCGGGAGGAACTGGTCCGGAACCTGGCTGCGCGAGGGGAACACGCCTTCGATTTCCAGCTGCGCCGCAAGGATGGGCAATCCGTCTGGGTGCGGGGCAAAACCCGGACCTACCGCGACCGTAGCGGCCAGATCTATTACCTGGGAATCACCGAAGACATCGACCAGCGCAAACAGCAGGAGTTGCGGCAGCAGGTCTTCCAGCAGGTGCGGGAAGAGATCTGGCGGATGGAGAAAACCCAGGACCTGCCCCGTTTGCTGAACGCGGTTCAGCAGGGGCTGCGCACCCTGGGGGCGAATTTCGCCAACTTCGGGATCAATCTCATCGACACCCGCACCGCACCGCCCTCGGTGACCAACCACAGCCTCACACCGCAGGGCGAGTGGGACCGGGTATCCTCCCACCGCGAGGCAGACCATCCCCTGCTGCGGATCTGGCAGCACCAGGAGGTGGTCTACCGACCGGACATCAGCCAAGTCGACCTCTATGGCGAGTGGGCGAAACTAGCGCGTTTCGGCATCCGCTGCCTGGCAGATGCCCCCTTCTCCCAGGGCACCCTGGCGATCAGCAGCCCCGAACCGGACGTCTTCTCGGACAGGGACCTACTCGTGCTGCAGGAAATGGCCGCCCTGCTCTCTGAGGGGTTTCAACGCCTGGAAGATCTGCAGAACCTGGAACATCGGGCCCGGGAGGCCGAAGCGCTGGCCAACGCCATCACCATGGTGGCCAAAACCCCCGCCCTCGAAGAGGTTTTCCAAGCCGTAGTGCGCGAGGCGGCGCAGCTGACCTCTTCTACACGAGCCACCCTGTTTCTGTACGACGAAGAGGCTGGGGTGCTGGTACCGCGCGCCCAGGTGGGCCACAATTGGGAGATCTACCAGAAAATCCGGCTGCAGCCAGGGGAAGACATGTCCGGCCAGGTCTTCGCCACTGGGCAGCCCTATTCCTTCCACGGCACCATTTATTCCTCCCTCCCTTCGGTGCGGTCTGCTACCCTGGAATTGTTTCAGGAGGCCGTTCGGGGGAAAAGGTTAGGCGGAGGAGCAGCGGTGCCCCTGCGGCTGCACGACCAAATCATCGGCACCCTCGCGGTAGGCAGCACCGAGCGGATTTTTTCCCAGCGCGATCTCGACTTGCTGGCCCGGCTGGGCGAACAGGCGGCCCTGGCCATCGAACGGGCCGAGCACCTGCGCGACCTAGAGCAGCGCAATCGGGAACTGGAGCACGAAATCGCCGAGCGCCGGCAAGCCGAAACCGCGCTGCGCCTGGCCCAGTTCACCATCGAAAACACCAGCGAGGCGGTCTTCTGGTTCGGCCCGGACGGCCGTTTCTTCTACGCCAACGCGGTGGCCTGCCGCAGCCTGGGCTATACCCGAGAAGAACTGACCAGCCTGCGCATCGTCGACATCGACCCAGACTTCCCCAAGGAACCTTGGGCCGAGACCTGGAAGCGGATCCAGCAGTCGCAGCCCCACAGCCCGGAAACGCGCCATCGCGCCAAAGGGGGGCGGCTCTTCCCGGTGGAAATCACCGCCACCTACCTGCAATTCGACGGCCGGGAGTTCGTCTGCACCTTTGCCCGCGACATCACTGCCCGCAAGCAGCTCGAGTCCCAGCTGCGCCAGTCGCAAAAGATGGAAGCCGTGGGGCAACTGACCGCCGGCATCGCCCACAACTTCAACAACATGCTCCAAGTGATCTTGGGCAATCTACACCTGATCCAGGATCAGGTGCCGGCCGCCCTCAGCGCCCATCTGGCCGACGCTGAGCAGTCGGCCGGCCGCGCCGCCGACATGGTCCGCCAACTCATGGTCTTTGCCCGGCCGACTGGCGCACGCCATCCCCAGCCCCTCGACCTGGCCGCCCTGTTGCGCCACATCCTCACTATCTGTCGCCAGACCTTTGACCAGCACCTCCACCTAGAAGCCCAGATCTCCCCCCAACTGCCCCAGACCCAGGGCCACGCCGGCCAATTGGAACAGGTGCTGCTGAATCTGCTCATCACTGCCCGCGACGCCCTCGAAACGACCGCCGGCGCGGACGCGCCGCGCATCCGCGCCACCCTCCAGCTGGCCACGGCCCAGGACCTGCCAGCCGACCTGCAACCGGACGCCTATCTGCACCTGCAAATCAACGACAATGGCGTGGGCATGGACGAACACACCCTGGCCCACATCTTTGAACCCTTCTTCACCACCAAACCGGTGGGCAAGGGCACCGGCCTGGGCCTGGCCACGGTCTACGCCATTATCCAGGAACATCGCGGCCGGATTATCTGCGACAGCAAGGCGGGGGCCGGCACCACCTTCTCGGTCTATCTGCCGGCGCTGACCTCTTTGGCAGCAGCCACCTCCCAGCCCTCTGGCCCAACCCCCTCACCCAGGGGCACAGAGACCTTGTTGCTGATCGACGACGAAGAGTTGGTGCGGCGGACCCTGAGCCGAAGTCTGAAAAAGGCCGGTTACCGGATTCTGGAAGCGGAAACCGGGGCGGAGGGCCTGGAAATCGCGCAGCGCGAAGGGGCGGGCATCGCCCTGGTACTGCTGGATCTGTCTATGCCAGGGATGTCGGGATTGGAGGTACTGGAACACCTGCGGCAGCTGGACCCAAGGCCAAAGGTGGTGTTACTCACCGGGTATGCAGCCGAGGCCTCCCAGTACGTCGGTGCCGACGAGGTGCTGCAGAAACCCCTCAAGCTGGGCGACCTAGCCCGCCGGATACGCCAGCTTCTGGACCGCTGAGTATCAGGGAGCCGTGGCGAACTCCACCCGCCGGTTCCGGGCCCGGGCCGCCTCGTCGCGCCCCTGGTCCACCGGCTGTTCTTCTCCCAGGCTGAGAACTTTGAGCCGCTCCGGGGCAACCCCCTGATCGATCAGGAAGTGCATGACACGCTCGGCCCGTTTGGCCCCCAGGGCCCGGTTGAAATCGGGCGTCCCCCGGTCATCGCAGTGGCCCATCAAGGTCAGCTTCAGGGCTGGGCTGGCTTTCAGGCGCTCGGCGTGGCGCAACAGCACCTTCTGCTGGTCGGGGCGGATCTTGTCCTTGCGGTAGTCGAAATAGATGCTCTCCAGCACCAAGGTGTCCGCCTGAACGGCGGCGGGCTTGGGCTGGCTCGTGGCCTGGGCCAGGTTCCGGGCCCGCTGCTCCACCGCCACCCGCTGCACCGACTCCGGCATCCGGCCACGGTGGGCGCAGGCGCCCAAGATCAGGCAGATACCCAGACACACACTAGACCAGTGACCAATCACCGATCCAGTCCCTCTGCCAGCCATCCGCGCACCTCCTCCAGGCATTCTTCGCTGATCTCGTGCCCCATCTCGTACTCCTGGTAGCGCAGGCGCACCGGCAACTGCTCCAGCAGCAGGCGGGAAGCGCGGCCCTGCGCGATGGGGATGAGGGGATCTTGCCGCCCGTGCGTCATCAGCACCGACAGGGCACTCAGCTTTTTTGGGTCGCCGGCGGGCATCATCTGCGGCACCACCAGACCGCTGAGAAAAGCCACCCCGGTGACCAGCTCGGGCCGGTGCAGCGCCAAGCCAAGAGCCATGCCGGCCCCCTGACTGAAGCCCAACAGAAAAACCCGGCGGCGATCCACGCCAGGCGCGGCGACCAAGGCCTCTAGCCAGGCTTCCAGTTGCTGGCGGGACTCCTGGGCCTGGGTGTGGTCCAGCACCAGCCCAAAGGGGGTGAACTGGACCGCAAACCAGGCATAACCGGCCATTGCCAGCGCCTGGGGAGCCCGCACGCTGACCACCTGGAAACGCGGGTCCAGGTACGGGGCCAGCCCCATCAGGTCGCGCTCATCGCTGCCGTACCCGTGTAAGAGCACCAGCAGCGGGCAGTCGCCTTCCGCCTGGGCGGCAGGCCGGGAGAGATGATAGAACTCGGGTGTCGCCATCCGCTTATTCTACCGCCACCTCGTACTGTCCCGCCGCGGCGAAGGACAGAACCAGGTGCTCGGCTTCGGCGCTGATCTGCTGCACCAAAGGATTGGGGTACATCTTCTCGTTGCGCCAGAGCGTCTCGCCGTTGAGGCTGACCATCGGAAAACGCTGGCCCAGGCGCGGCAGCCAGAGCCGGGTGTGGCCCTCCTGTTCCAGGGTCAGGGTCAGCCAGAAACGTCCCCCGGCCTGCCGCCACTCCACCTCCACCGCGCCCCGCCCGGTCCTCACCCGCCCCCGGACCTCGACCCCGCCCAGTCCCAGCGCACACGGGCGGATCTCCAGCGCCTGGTACCCGGGTGCCCCTGGCCTGATCCCCAGAATCTGCGATCCCAGGTAGTACTCGGGACCGGGCAGCACCTCGCCGCCGGCCTCTTTCTCCCCCCAGGTGACCTCTTCCCGCCCGGCCAGTCCGCCCCATTTGCTTTCCAGGTACTCCAAGGCCCTGGCCTCCGCCCCGCTCCGCCACAGCCCGCCCTCCAAATAGAAAGCCTCCAGCAGCCCGGCCGTGGCCAGCCGGCGCGCCCCGTTCTCCTGCGACTCGGGCTCGATAAGGCCAAAGTAGAGGGCCAAGGCATAGGCCCAGCGGTCTTCGGCGGCCTCCTGGTCCCAGGCCTGCTGCAGTGCCCGGCCCACCCGCCTAGCCTCTCCCTCCCAGTGCAGGGCCGCAGCTTTGTCGCGCTGCCAGCGGCACAAACGCCCCGCCGCCTCCAGCGCCCCCGCATAGAGCGCGTTGAGGGCCGGGGCGGACCATTGCGCGTCACCTGGCAGCAACCCCTCCCCCCCGGCCAGAGGCCGGCAGGTTTCCAGTTGCGCCAGCGCCGCCGGCAACCACTGGGCCAAGACCTCCCACCCGCCCGCATAGAGGTGATAAGCCTCCAGCGCCAGCACATAGGCCAGCTGCTGGGGCCGGTGCCCGCCTGCGGGCGCAGCGCCGGTCAGGGCCGCCCCCATGGTGCGGGTGTCGCCGCTCAGATAGTAATCGTCCAGGGCGAGGGCATGGGCCCGCAGCCAATCATACGATTCCCCGCCGGGAAAGTAGTAGACCTCCTGGCGGCAGGCGGCCAGGGTGCGCTGCCCGACTTCCCACACCTGCTCCAGCACTGGCGTGGCCGCCAACACCCCGCGCTCGGCCACTTCGGCCCGGCGGCCGGCCAAACTCAGACAGTCGATCTCCACTTCTTCCTCAAAGTGGCTCAGGCGCACCACCAGGTAGCGGCAGGTGCGCAACTGCAGCCCACTCCACTCCTGCACCCCCTGTCCGCAGCTGTAGCTCAGGCAACTGTCGATTTGCCCCCAGAAACGGGCAAAACCCAATTCGACCAGGCCGCCCCGCCCGCCCCGCAGGCGCAGGCAGGGAAAGCCGCTGTGCTGCTGGCCAAAGTCCAGCACCAGCAGCACGGCCTGTTGCGGATCGCGGGTCTGCACCAGGGTCCAGCTTCTGCCCGGCCGCAGCAGCCCCTCGCGGTAGACGCACTTGCCCCGGCGCAGGGGCCCCGGTTCGGTGACAAAACGCAGTTCGCCGCCGGCCTCCCCTTCGCCGAAAACCGCCACCGAGCGCGCCCAGATTCCCTGCTCGACCACCGGCCGAGGGGCCCAACGGTCGGGCATGGCCGCCTCGACGACCACGGTCGCATCGTCCCAGGCGAGTTGCCCGCCTGCCGCCGGCCAGTATCGCTCGCTGCCCCCTGGGCCCTCTTCCCACTCCGGGGCTCTGGCCACCTGCCAGGGCCTGCCGGTGGCCAGTTCGATGCGTTCGCCCCGATCGTAGACCAGCTCGCCGCCGGCCGCCAGCCAGCCCGGCCCCGGCCCGGCGGTGGCCAGGATCAGCAGCTGCTGTGTGCCCGGTTCCTGGCCCTGCCCCAGCTCGAAACGCTCCCACACCGGCCGGCCGGTGAGCGTGGTGCCCATGCCGCGGCCCACCAGCTGGCCGCCCAGGTAGAGCTGGTACGGCCCGCTGGCGGCGCACTCCAGCCAGCCCTGGGCCACAGTTGCTGACAGTTCCAACTGCCGCACCAGGTACACATGCGAAGCCTTTCCCGAATACCAGATGGCTTCGGGCTTCATGCCGCTGAGGATTTCTTTAGTTTTGTTCCCATGACCCGAATCTCCGCCCACTGGCGTCCCCTCTTGCTCTTGGCCCTGGGCGCGCTGCTCTATGCGCGCACCCTGACGGGTGATTTTGTGCTCGACGACCAGAGCGCCATCCGCGACAATCCCATCGTGCGGCAGGGCGACCTGGTCCAGATTTTCACCACCGACTACTGGGCTGGCTTCCATCACGACCGCTCCGGCCTCTACCGCCCGCTGACCATCTGGACCTTTGCCCTCAATCACCAGCTGGCCGGCGCAGCGCCTTTCTCCTACCACCTGATCAACATCTTGCTCCACGGCGCTGTCGTCGCGCTGCTCTACCTGGTCTGGCGACGCGGCCTGGGGCAGGAGGAACTGGCCTGGTGGGCGGCCCTGCTCTTCGCCGTACACCCGGTCTTCAGCGAGGCGGTGGCTGGCCTGGTGGGGCGGGCCGATCTGCTGGCCGCCCTCTTTGCGTTGCTGGCCCTGCACCAGCATCTGGGCGCCCGCCTGGCGCGCTGGCGTCACCTGTTGGCCGGCGCGGCACTGCTGGCGGCGCTGCTGAGCAAGGAAAGCGCGGTAGCTCTGCCGGCGCTGCTCTTGCTGACAGACCTCTTTCAATATCGCGGTTTTTCGCAGAAATGCTACTGGCGGGCCCACTTGTACTACGCCGGCCTGACCCTGCTGTACCTGGGGGTGCGCCACCTGGTGCTGGGCGGGTTGCTCATCGCCCAGATCGATCCATTCGACAACCCGCTGGCCAACCTGGACCCCCCGCTGCGCTGGGCCAACGCCCTGCTGATCCTGGGCCGCAATCTGGAACTGCTGGTCCTGCCCCTGCGTCTGTGCGCCGACTATTCCTTTGCCGCCCTGCCCCTGGCCCCGCAGTGGTCGCTGCCGACCCTGCTCCTGGCCGCCGCCGTACCCATTGGCCTGGGCCTGTTGCTGTGGGCTGCCTGGCGCGCCCTGCCCTGGGCCGCCTTTGGCCTGGGCTGGCTGCTGGTCGGCTTGGCTCCGGTGGCCAACCTGCTCTTCCCCATCGGCACCGGCATGGCCGAGCGCCTCCTGTACCTGCCGGCCGCCGGTTTCACCCTGGCCGCCGCCGCCCTGCTGGGCAGGCTGGGCAGAAGGCGCGCCCTTGCCTGCCGCACGGTCCTGGCCCTCTGCCTGGCCTGGGGAACCTGGGTGCGCACCGGCGACTGGCAGAACGAGTACACCCTCTTCTCCCAGGCGGTGCAGGCCCAACCCAAGAACGCCCGGGCCTGGTATGCCCTGGGCAATGCCGCCTTAG
>CAMAVQ010000133.1 GCA_945861755.1 Gemmatimonas phototrophica | reverse complement strand
AGGGCCCCGCGCGCCACGTTGATCAGGCAGGCAGTGGGCTTCATCAGTGCTAGGCGGCGGGCGTCGATGAGGTGGCGGGTCTGGCTGTTGACGTGCAGGTGTACGGAGAGAAAATCGCTCTGCGCCACCACCTGGTCCAAGTCCTCTGGAGTTCCCAAGAACTCCGGCTTCAACTCCGCCAGCACCGCCGGCTCGATGGGACGCACATCGATGGCCATGATCTTCATGCCAAAAGCCCGGGCGCGGCGGGCCAGCTCCTGGCCGCTGGCCCCGAATCCCACAACGCCCAGCACCTTGCCGCCGAGTTCCTCGCCCAACGGCTCGTAGAGCAGGCCCTGGCGGAAATTGTCGGTGGCCTGGCGGTACCGGCGGCTCAGCATCAGCATAAACATCATCGCCGTTTCGGCCAGGGCCGCGCTGCTGAAGAAACCAGGGCTGTGCGCCACTGGAATGCCCCGCTCCCGCAGATAGGCCACGTCCACGTGTTCGAAGCCGGTGGTCGTGACCTGCCACAGTTGGGCCTGTTGCGCCGCGTCCATCATCGGGCGGGTGCCCACGGCCCCGCCATGGTCGATGACCACCTCCACGCCGGCGAACTGCGGCTCCATGGGCTGCTTGGCCTCGAACAAGACCAGGTCATGTTTCTGGCTGACCAGCTCGACCACGTCCTCTCCCCAGAGGTGGTACTGCTTCATCACCGGCAGAAAGAGCACCTTGAGCCTGCGCATGCTTCAACTCCTCAGCTTGTGCAATTGATCCAACACCAGCCGGCACCCACTGCCCAAGATCGACTCGTCCCCTCCGGCCAAGATCAGGCGGAAGCCGCGTTCCACCAATTCCGTCGCCAGGCCGGCCTCAAAGACCGGGCCGTACACCCCGATGCCCGCTGGTTTTTTGCACCCTTTCGCCGCCTCCAGCACCGCGTCCAAAGCCTGCTGAAAGGGCCGGCTCTGGTAGTCGAAGGGCGTGCCCAGGGAGATGGACAGATCCACCGGACCGACGATGCAACTGTCCACCCCTTCGGTGCCCAAAATACCCTCGATATTTTCGATGGCCAGGGCTGACTCGATGATGGGCACAAACATCACCTCCCGGTCGCTGGAGGCGGTGTACTCCTGGCTGCGCAACCCGTACCCGGCGGCCCGGTCCGGGCCCCAACCCCTCGTGCCCAAGGGCGGGTACCGGCAGGCGTCTGCCCCGGCCTTCGCCTCCTCGGGGGTGTTGACAAAGGGCGCGACAATGCCGGCGGCCCCCATGTCCAGGTAGAGCTTGATCAGATCCGGGTCGTTCTTGGCCACCCGCACCAGGGCCGTGGCCGGGGTGCAGCCCACCCCTTGCAGCTGGGCCATCACCCCGGGCGGGGTCTGGGGGGCGTGTTCGGTGTCGATCAAGATCCAGTCGTACCCGGCCAGACCAAAAAGTTCGGCGATAGCCGGGGAACCAAAGCGAAGCTGGCCCCCCAGGGCCACCTTGCCCTCGGCGAGCAGGGCCTTGAGTTGGTTGTGCATGGTCTACCTCTTCAGACTTTTGTAGCGGATGCGATGGGGCTGGGCGGCATCATCTCCCAGCCGGCGGCGGCGGTCCTCCTCGTAATCCGTGTAGTTGCCGATGGTCCAGTATACCTGGCTCTCGCTCTCGAAGGCGAGAATATGGGTGGCCACCCGGTCGAGGAACCAGCGGTCGTGGCTGACAATCAGAGCGCAGCCGCCGAAGGATTCGATGGCCTCCTCCACGGCCCGCATGGTGTTGACGTCTAGGTCGTTGGTGGGCTCGTCCAGCATCAGCACATTGGCCCCCTCCTTGAGCACCTTGGCCAGCAACACCCGGTTGCGCTCGCCGCCCGAGAGCGTCCCCACTTTCTTTTGTTGGTCGGGCCCGACAAAATTGAAGCTGCCCACGTAGGCGCGGGAGTTCATTTTGCGCTCGCCCAAGATCAGGGTGTCCAGCCCCCCCGAAATCTCCGCCCAGACGCTCTTATCTCCGTCGAGGGTCTCGCGCATTTGTTCCACATAGGCCACCTTCACCGTCTGGCCCAGGCGCACGGTGCCGCTGTCTGGCTTTTCGGCCCCGGTGATCATCTTCAGCATTGTCGTCTTCCCGGCCCCGTTGGGCCCGACAATGCCGACGATGCTGCCGGGTGGGATCATCAGGGTGAGGTCCTCGATGAGCAGCCGGTCGCCGTACGCCTTACTCACCTTGTCGAACTCGATCACCACATCCCCCAGGCGGGGTCCGGACGGGATGTAGATCTCCAGATCCTCGCGCCGCTTTTCGGTCTCCTGGCTGAGCAGGTTCTCGTAGGCGGTGATACGCGCCTTGCTCTTGGCCTGCCTGGCCCGGGGAGACATACGAATCCACTCCAACTCCCGCGCCAGGGTGTGCTGGCGCTTCTGGTCCACCTTTTCCTCGCGGGCCAGCCGCTCCTGCTTCTGCTCCAGCCAGGAGGAGTAGTTCCCCTTCCACGGGATGCCATACCCCCGGTCCAGCTCCAGAATCCAGCCGGCCACATTGTCGAGAAAGTAGCGGTCGTGGGTAACGGCAATGACCGTGCCTCTATACTGTTGCAGGTGGTGTTCCAGCCAGGCCACGGACTCGGCGTCGAGGTGGTTGGTGGGTTCATCCAACAATAAGATGTCCGGCTCCTGCAGCAGTAGTCGGCACAGGGCCACCCGCCGCCGCTCGCCGCCCGAGAGCACCGAGACCAGGGCATCGGAGGGCGGACAGCGCAGCGCGTCCATGGCCACCTCCAGCCGGTTGTCCAGCTCCCAGGCATGGTGGTGGTCCAGCTGCTCCTGCACCTTGGCCTGTTCCTCAAGCAGCTTATCCATGTCCACATCGGGATCGGCGAACTTGTTGTTGATCTCGTCGAACTTGGCCAGCAGATCCACAATGGGCTGCACCGCTTCTTCCACCACCTGCCGGACTGTTTTGCTCAGATCGAGTTGGGGCTCCTGCGCCAGCATGCCCACCGTGTACCCCGGAGACCGCACCACCTCCCCCAGATAGTCTGGATCGGCACCGGCCATGATGCGCAACAAGGTGCTCTTGCCGGAACCGTTGAGGCCCAGCACCCCGATCTTGGCCCCGTAGAAAAAGCCCAGGGTGATATCCCGGAGCACCTGCCGGTTGTTGGGCTGGTGTACCCGGCTGACCTTCACCATCGAGAAAATGACCTGCTCGCTCATATACTCCTTTAGCTGTTTATGGTTGAGATTGTCGACACAGAATATAAGGGCTGGGATGGACTCCGGGGTCATTCGGCCAGCAATGGAAACTCCGTTACCCTCAGATTGGTGCATCCGTACGGGATCAGCACCAACTCTTCCAGGGGCTCGGTGGAAGGTACCGGACTTTGCGGCAGCGGACCGGCAGCGTTGCGCTCCAACTGCCACTGGGGCACCCGCCGGCCCTGCACCTTCATCCGCACCGGCGCCCCCTCCGGAGAAAAGGGGCACGCCCCAACCTCGCCCTGCTCAAAGACGATGCCGGCTTCCGCCTCCTCTGGGTCCAGCTGCAACCCGTAGTTCCAAGGGGTGGTGGGATACACCTCCCAGTCGGCGTGGGGCTCCTCCCCTTTGAGCTGGCGCCATTCCTCGCCAACTTTCAGCGCATAGACCAGCGGGCCGCGCGTTATACACACGCTCTGGTGATAACGCCGCGTCACCTCGGTGTGCATGGGCAGCTCCAGGCGCACGGTCGTGGTCCCACTCCAGTCCCGCTCCACCTGGTGGAACTGCCCTGGCCGGGCCGGGGCACTCTCCCCCCCCACCTCGACCCAGGCGCCCGTCGCCCATCTGGGGATGCGCAGGTACAGGGGGGCTGTGCCCTGCCCGCTCACCGCCAGTTCCACGGTCTGGCCGAAAGGGTACTCGGTTTTTACCTCCACCTGTAAAACCCCGTGCTGGACCCGACAAGGGGCGTAGCTCATAGCGGCCAGCCCTCCGTCCGGGCTGGCCATCCACAGCTGCGCCGCAAACTTCGGCCACCCCTGATGCAGGTTGGCGGTGCAGCAGCCATAGTGCGGCTCCAGGCCGAAGAGATTGGCATCTGGCCCGTTGTTGGTCCAGATGGGCGCCGGAGTCAAAGCGCACAACACCTGGTTGGCCTGCTGGTCGTACTGATGGGCCCACATATCGGGCTTGAAGGGGGCCGGCAGG
The DNA here is from genome assembly GCA_945861755.1 of Gemmatimonas phototrophica. GTDB lineage: Bacteria > Latescibacterota > UBA2968 > UBA8231 > UBA8231 > SICG01. The sequence continues at coordinate 6,936 of CAMAVQ010000133.1, read as the reverse complement.
GCGTTGAAGGCCAGGCGCTCCAGCCGGTCCCCCAGACGCGCGGTACCGGCGACGCTGAGCAGCACCTCCAGCGAGTACATCGCCTCCACCACTGCGCACAGCTCCGTGCCCTGGGAGGGGTCGAGGCCGGCATAGTGCTCATCGCCGCTGAAGATCCCGCTGGCCTGGCCGTGGAAGGTGTCGAGCATGTGCAAGAGGTGGAAGATGGCCTGGCGATCCCCCTCGTCTCCGGACTGGCGCCACCACACCCCCGGCTGCTTGAGGGCCATGGCGTTGTTGACCACATGGGTGGGCTGCTGGCACTCCTCCCGGCGCGTCTTTTCGCGGTGGCGAAAGTCGGCAAAGTGGACGCGCCAGTCGTACCCCTGGGCTTTAAGCTTTTCCCCCAATTTGAGCAGCCACGCCTCCCCCGTGCGCTCGTAGAGCCAGTGGACGCTCAATAGCAGGTCGGCCCAGCGCGACTTGCCCCACACAAAAAGCGGGTGCTGGTCCAGCTTGCCGTCCAGGCAGCGCAGGAAACGCGCCATGGCCGGCACGATGCGTTCATCCCCGGTGGCCTCCTGGTACTGACTCAGGGCTTTGAGCAGCACGAAGACCGGCCAGGGATCGTACGCCTCGTAACGAGCGGCCTGCACCGGCCCCAGCCAACCATCGGCATGCTGGTGCGCCAGGAGGTACTCGAACCACCGGGCCGCCTTCTCCTTGAGTCTCTGATCGTCGAGGACAAAGGCCAAGGGGACCAACCCATCCAGCCAGTACGGCCCCCGCTCCCAGCCCTCGGCCTTCCCGCCTATCCAACCGCTGTCCCTGATATCCGGCCAGAACTCGTCCAGATGGCCGGTCAGGCCATCGGCCTGGAGGCGCAACTGAGCGTGCAGCCAGCCACTCGGCCGGATGTTGCCCAGGGGCAATGGCGCGAAGGCGCGGGGCTGAAGATTCATAGCTCTCCCGGTTTCATCGCCTCGCCCCGCAGCAGGAAGGCGCGGATATCGTAGCGGCCCGGTCGCTCCACCGGCAGGGCCCCGCTCTCCACCATCACGTCCAGCGGCGAGATGCGGGTCTTGAGCGGCAGGGAGACCACCTCGTGCATACGCGCCGATTCGTAGATGGCCATGATGATTTCCACTGCTGCCCGCCCGTTTTCAGCCCGACCCCGGTGCTCGGTCTTGCCCTCGATCCACTCCACCAGCTCGCGGGCCTGGGCCACACTGGGGTCCTCGCCCTGGACCACCCGCTCCTCCCATTTGCCGGTTTTGCTGCTGAGCAGGCGCACCTTCTGCTCGTCCAGTTCGAGGGTGCCCTCGCTGCCGTAGAAGATGCCTCCCTGGTAATTGGGACCGTCCAATTCTTGCAAGATCAGGCCCAGGGCGCCGTTGTCAAAGTGGATGATGCCGGCGCTGCGGTCCTCGATGCGGATGTCGCGCTCATAGCGGTCGGTCTTGCGCTCCACGTTGCCCATTACCCAGTCGGCTTCCACATCGCCCTGCACGTAACGCATCATGTCGAGCAGGTGCGAGCAGTCGTTGAGCAGTCCCTGCCCCCCTCGGGCCACCACCTGCCTGGGCCGGCCAATGGCCCCCGCTTTGATCAATTTGCGCGCCTCGTTCCAGGCCGGATTAAAACGCCGCTGGTGGGCAATGGCCAACTTGACCTCGTTGCGGCGGGCCGCCACGATCATCTCGTCGCAGTCCCCCAGGCTGACCGACATCGGCTTCTCGCAGAGCACCGCTTTGGGCCGCCGGGCACAGGCAGCGATGGTCATGGGCGCGTGCAAGCGATGCCAGGTGACGATGCTGACGATATCGGGCCGCTCTTCGTCGAGCATCTGCCGGAAATCCTCGTACTGCCGCTTGACCCCGTAGCGCTCGCCGAAGCTGGCCCGGGCTTCGGCCACCGGGTCGGCGATGGCCACCACTTCGACGTTCTCCATGCTCTGGTACCCGAGGGCGTGGCCGTGGGACATGCTGCCGCAGCCGGCGATCACTGCCCGGTATTTGTCTGCCATTTCTAATTTCCCTTTCCGTATTTTTGTTCGCGGTAGAAACGGCCGAAGGCCGCCCCGTCATATCCTCCCTCACCGAGTTCCTCCAGGTTCACCTCGCGGTCCCCCTCCTCCCAGGAACGGAGCGCGGCCAAGGCCCACATCTCTGGCTCCATCAGTTCGCGCAGGGATAGGGGTGGGCTGGAAACCTGCCCCGCCAGGTAGGGCAGGACTTTTTCGAGCAGGGCCCGATACAGGCGGCCGGCGTCCACCTGGAACTGGCTCACCTCCCGATCCGCAACCACCGTGGCGTGGAAGGGCAGCCAGCGGGCCGCCGCCCCGATCACTAGCAGCCCGGTGCGGCCATCCGCCCAATTGATCTGCACCCGGCGCTGTCCCCCCTGCCCCAGATGCCGCGCGCTGCGGGCCCCAACCCCCATCAGCCCCGCCAGCAACGAATAGGCGTGGATGCCGTAGTTGAACTCGTCCACCCCACAGCCGCAGATCACCGTCTGCGGCACCCCGCGTTCGGACTCTGGCCGGGCCAGGTACTCCTGGGTTTCATAACAGAAGCGCAGCGAGGACCCGCCGCTCAGGAGCACTCCCTGGGCCTCCCACGCCAGCAACTGGCGCAGGTCCTCAGGGTTGCCGGCCATGGGTTTGTCCAGCAAGATGGCCTTGCCGGCCGCCACAAAGGGCCGCGCCCTTTCGATGCGGGTGTCCCAGTTGCAGCTGTGCAACACCGCGCAGTCCACCTCTGCGGCCATTTCTTCGAGGCTGGCGTACACCTTGGGCAGCTGGTGTTTCTGGGCGAAGTCCTGCACGTATTCGGGCGGGTGTACCTCGCCCCCGTCCCACACCCCCACCACCTCGTGCCCCAACTCCCGCTCGAGGGGAATCCAGTTCTGGGGATGGGAGGTATCCAGATCGACGACGCCGATTTTCATCTCTTCCTCTCTTTATTCGTTTTCACTCCGCTGTCAACCACGCCAGCACCGCCTCCCACTTCATGCGCCGGCCCGAAAGCACCAGGTGCCCCTCCCGGCCAGCGGCCCGGTACGCCTGCTTAGCCCAATCCTCCGGGAAACCCTTGCCGGCCTGATGCACCAGCAACTGGCCGGGGGCGCCCAGGGCCAGGGCGGTGCGCAGATCCCCGGCGCTGCGGATGGCCGGCACGAACAACTCCTCGGCCCAGACCTGCTCGTCGCCGGCAGCCAGAAAGTTGAAGTCAATGGCCGCCCGCCGCACGGCCGGCGCCAGCGCGCGGGCCAGCAGGCACCAGGGACCGGCCTCCTCCAGGCCCAGCAGATCCACGGCACCCACCTCCTCCAGAGAGTCTAGATAGACCAGGGCCGTGAGGATATCCTGCACCCGACAGGCCGTGGTGGTCTGGTTGTAGGTGCTGAAATGAGGCCCCAGTTCCTCGCGTCGGACCCGGCCCTCCCCGGTGAGAAAGACGTCGATGGCCAGGACCGAACGCCCCTGGGCCAGCAGGTCGGCCACCAGGGGTCCGGGTTGGCCCCGCCGCTCGTCGGCCAGGGCGGCCTTGCCCTGCGGGTGGATCACCAGCACCGCCGGCGTCCCCGGCTTATGGGGCCGGGGCAGGAACCACAGCGCCGGGATCTGCTCGCCTTGCTCCCGGCGGCCCAGCAGCAGGCGCTGCACCGCGCGGGCGGCACGCCGGCTGCGGCCCATGTCCAGGGCCTGGACTTCCTCGGCAGCGGGCTGCGATACCGAAAGGGCGTGGCGCAGGGCCGGGGCCATGGCCTTTTTGAAATGGTTCAGGCTGGGGCCATCGGTCGGCTTGCGGTCCTGCAGTTGTTTTTCGCTGCGCTCGATCAGGGCCTTGACCAGCCCGGCCTCGTCCAGGGCATGGGCTGGCCTGGGCTGGCCATTGAAGACCAGCAGATCCTCGCGTTTTTCCACTGCAAAGGGTTTTTCCCGGAAGCGCTGCGGGTCATCCGCGCCCAGGAACCACTTGCCGAAGAAGGCGTACATCGCCTCGCGGCTGCCCTGGTGGTAATTGTGTCCGGCGTCGAACTGCCGCTCGCTGACCCGCTCCTCTGCCCCGTAGAGCTGGTAAATCTTACGTATTGCCGGATACTCCACCTCCGGGGTGTTGCAGCTCCAGTCGCCAGTGGCCGAAACCAGCAGCAGGGGCCGGGGCGCCATACAGGCGGCGACTTCTACGTTGTTCATCTCCACCCGCAGGTGGCCCTGGTTCTCGCAGGTACATCCGCCCTGCATGTGGGCGGAGACCATATTGACCAGGGCCGAGGCCTTGACCCGCTCGTCCACCGCGGTCAACGCAAAGGCCTGGGTGGCGCCCCCAGAAGCACCGGTAACACCGATGCGCTCGGGGTCCACGTCCCCCACCGAGAGCAGAAAGTCCACGCTGCGTATACTGTTCCACAGCTGCAGACCCATCAGGCCGATGCCCCACAACTCCTCCCGCTTCCCGCCAAAACGCCGGTGCCCCAGCTGGTCGCTGTCGAGGTACCCGACCATGTCATAGGCAAAGGCCACATGGCCCTGGCGGGCCAGATTGATGCAGCGGCCCGGAATCGAGCAATCGGCCGAGTGCTCCAGCCGCCCCTCCCGCCAGTGGCCGTGGGGCGAGGTGATGCCCGGAAAGGGCCCTTTGCCCGCCGGCCGATAGAGATTGCCGCAGACCAGAAATCCCGGCAGGCTCTCAAAACAAACCTTCTCCACACTGTACCCCTCGCGCTCCAGCCGGCCAAAGATCCGGGGTTTGAGCGGAGTGCGCTCGGGCAGGGGCCACAGTCCCAGGCTCACCAGCAGCCGCTCGCGGATATGGGCGGCCCGCCCCTCCCAAGCGGTGCGTTTGGCATAGCTGCGCAAGGTCCAGGGGGTATCTCCGTCCTTCACTGTCCAGCGCTGGTCCAGAGCCGGACCCGGCTGGCGCTGGAACACCCGCATCACCTCAAAGCTGCGGCGCGGGTCGAAGTTGTTTTCCGCCGAAAGCGCCAGGAAGCAGCAGGCCGACTCGCCGCCCTGGAGCTGATTCATGCGCAACGCCACCGGGAACTCCTGCCCTTGCACCAGCGCCACCTGTCCGGCCCGGACCCACGAGTGCCAGGGTGCCGGCGAACCGGTGTGGGTGGACTCGAAAGCCTGACCTTTGACGCTGAGGGTGGCCTGGCTCCCCTGAGGCGCCCACAGCCAGAAACTGTAGCAGCCGTCCTTGTTCACGGCGCCACCCCGGCGCAGCAATTCGCCCAACTGGGTCTGGTCGTAGATCTGGGTCATCGCGCGCTCATTTCGTCAAAAGGTAAGTCGACTTCATTCGTCTCCGCAGGGCCACAACATTGCCTGACCCGGCTTCACCCGGGGAAAGATCTGGTCCCCCGGCGCGAAGTGGGAACCCTTTGCCACCAACAGATGCACCGGGCATCCGCCCCAGTCGGCCAAGAGAATCTGCGCCGGCCCGGTGTCCTCCACCACCCGCACCCACGCCGGATCTAGCCCCCCCTCGGGCACCAGGTCCTCGGGCCGCACCCCCAACTGCATCCGCTCTGCCTCTTGGCCGGCCTCCAGCACCCGCACCCCCTGGCCGGCCACCCAGTGGCTACCCTGCCGCCGCACCGCTAGCAAATTGATCCGGGGCTGGCCCAGTTGCCTGGCCACCAGGGGCGAAACCGGCCGCCGGTACACCTCCTCGGGGGAATCACTCTGCAGCACCTGACCCTGGCCCAGCACCACCACTCGGTCCCCCATGGACAGGGCCTCGGCCTGGTCGTGGGTCACCAGGATCATCGGGATACCCAGCTGCCGGCGCAACAGGGCCAGCTCAACGCGCAGGCTCTCGCGCAGCTTGGCATCGAGGTTGGTCAGGGGCTCGTCGAGGAGAAAGAGCCGGGGCCGGCGCACCAGGCAGCGGCCGATGGCCACCCGCTGCATCTCGCCCCCAGACAGCCGCGCCGCCGGCCGGTCCAGCAACCCTTCGATGTGCAGCAACCCCGCCGCCCACTGCACCCGCTCGGCGATCTGCCCTCCTGCCAGCCTCCGCCCCGGCGCCTTGAGGGGGAATTCGAGGTTTTGGCGCACGGTCCAATCTGGATAGAGGGCAAAATTCTGGAAGACCAGGGCTACGTCCCGATCCGCTGGCGACCAGTGGGTGATATCCTCGCCGGCCAGTTCGAGCTGCCCTGCGTCGGGCGTCTCCAGGCCGGCGATGGTGCGCAAGAGCGTCGTCTTCCCCGCCCCGGTAGGCCCCAGCACCACCAGCAACTCATCGGCACCCAGTTCGAGATCCACCCCGGCCAGGGCCTGGACCTGGCCGAAACGCACGACCACGCCGCGCAAAGACAGCAAGGCCGTCCTCACCAGCCCCTGCCCGTGGCCGGATCGAAGAGGCGCACGTGCTCGGCAGCCACGCTCAGCCCCACCTCCGCCCCCACGGGCAGAGACCCATCGCTTTCCACCCGCATGGCCAGCCGGCCCACCTCGGTGTCGATGTACAAGTGCCGACAGACACCCAGGTACTCGTCCATCGCCACCCGGCCCCGCAGCGATCCCTGCGGGTCCAAGCGAAGATGTTCGGGCCGCACCCCCAGGGTGGCAGGCCCCCGCCCCTCCTGGGACAGGGGCAGGGTCCAGCCTTTCCCTTCAAAACACCCCTCATGTACCCGGCCCTCGACAAAATTCATGCCCGGACTGCCGATGAAATGGGCCACAAAAAGGTCGGCAGGATTTTCGTAGACCTGGTCGGGCGAGGCATTCTGGCGGATCTGCCCTGCCTCCATGACCACCACCCGGTCGGCCAGGCTCATGGCCTCCTCCTGGTCGTGGGTCACGTACAGGGTGGTCACCCCGGTCTCCAGTTGCTGGGCGCGGATCAGCTCCCGCATCTCCAGGCGCAAGTCCGCGTCGAGGGTGCCCAGGGGCTCGTCCATCAGGTAGAGCCGGGGCCGGCGCACCATGGCGCGGGCCAG
>CAMAVQ010000132.1 GCA_945861755.1 Gemmatimonas phototrophica | reverse complement strand
GGCGCTGAAACTGTCCTGGCCGGAGCGCAGCGGACTGAGCAAGTCGCTCTGGTCGGCAAATCCTTCGCGGTAGATATGGCGGTAGAACTGGTTGGCCTGGGCAGCCCGGTGGGTGGCGAAAAGATCCAACTCGCCGTCCCCGTCAAAGTCCCCAAAGGCGGCGCTGGTAGAGGCCTGGTGGTCGGCCAGCTCGGCCGGTTTCTCGATGCGGGTGAAATGCCCGCCCTCGTTGCGGAAGAGCAGGTGTGGATCGCGGAAGCGGATCAGATACAGGTCCAGATCCCCGTCCGCGTCGACGTCCACCCAGGCCGCGCCCAGCGCCGGACCAGCGGCATCCCTCAGCAACGCGCTCTGGTCGGCAAAAGTCCCGTCGCCCTGGCTGTGGAAGAGCAAGGGTCCCTCACTCCGGCCCAGGCGGGTCACCAGCAGGTCTGGCCGCCCATCCCCGTCGTAGTCGCCAAAAGCCGCGCCATTGGCTTCACCCACCAAGCCCACCCCGGCGGGAAGGGCCTGGTCGGTGAAGGTAATCGCCGCAGCCAGGGGCACCGCCGCAAAGATCCCGAGCAGGAGCGCTGAAAGCATGAACGCCTCTTTTACTAGGGTGATAGATGACGGGACTATACACGCAAAAAATAGAACGCGCAACTGTCTCTCCATCGTGCCACTGCTGTTTCCAGAATTCGCCACCAGCGCGACACCAACATCCCTCCCACTGCACGGCAAACACTTGCCCCCTCGTCTCTTGCGGCACCAACGCAGCGCCGGCCCGACTTTTGCCAGCAACCAGGCAGAGAGGAGGAACGTGTCCATGAACGCGATCGCCACCAACACCCGCCGAGGGAGCCTGATACTCACCGGCCTGTTGTCCCTGCTGCCGGCCACCGCACCGGCCCAGGTGTATATCTCCGAGATCCTGGCCGACCCTCCCAACGACCTGGCCGGCGACGCCAACAGGGACGGCACCCGCGACACCTATGCCGACGAGTTCGTCGAACTCTTCAATGCCGGCACCGACACCCTCTCCCTGGCCGGCTGGAGATTGAGCGACGACGACACCACCCCGGCGAACAGCTTCTTCTTTCCGGCTGGGACACACATGGCCCCCGGCGCGTACCTGGCGCTCTTTGGCGGGGGCGCCCCCACGGGATTTACCGTTCCGGTCTTCACCGACGACGGCCGCATCGGCGACGGCTTGAGCAACAGCGGCGATACCGTGTTCCTGATCGACGCCCACGGCGACACCGCCGACGTCGTACACGGTCACGACTGGCCCGCCGACCGCTCGGCAGCGCGCAGCGCCGCCGGCCTCTTTGTCGCCCACGGCGATCCTCCCGGCCAGGGCGAGGCTTTTTCTCCTGGGCGAGTCAACCTGTCCGCCGCCCCGCCACCGGCCAGCCTTCCCGATCCGCCCGCACCACCCCATCAACCTGGGCGCAGTCCCTACACCACCATCCTCATCGAGGAAATCCTGGCCGACCCACCCGCAGACCTGGCCGGCGATGCCAATGGGGATGGCACCCGCGACACCTATGCCGATGAGTTCGTCGAACTCTTCAACGCCGGCACCGACACCCTTTCCCTGGCCGGCTGGAAACTGGGCGACAACGATGTGGCCACCAGCGCCTTTTTCCAGTTCCCCGATGGGACGAGCCTGGCCCCCGGCGGGCATCTGATACTCTTCGGCGGGGGCACGCCCACCGGATTCTCGGTCCCGGCTTTCGCCGACGACGGCCGCATCGGCGACGGCTTGAGCAATAGCGGCGACACCGTGCTGCTCTTCGATGCGGCCGGCGACACCGCCGCTGTGGTGGTGGGCCACGACTGGCCTGCCCATCGTTCGGTGGTGCGCAACGCCGACAGCGTCTTCGTTGCCCACCCCGATCCCGAGGCCTTTTCCCCCGGACGGGCGGGCCTGCCCACCAGCCCGCCGCCGGCAACTCCTCCCGATCCACCACTCTCATCCCCGCCTCCGCCTCCCACCCACCTGCCGCCGGTGCAGCTCCTGGTCACCGAGATCCTGGCCGATCCGCCCGGCGATGTGAACGGCGACGACCGGGCCGACCGCAACGAGGACGAATTCGTCGAGTTGTTCAACCCGGGACCGGACCTGGACCTGAGCGGCTGGCGGCTCTCCGACGACGACACCGCTCCTGAGCGCCAGTTCCATTTCCCGGCCGGCACCCTGCTCCAGAGCGGCCAATATCTGGTGCTTTTCGGCGGGGGAAGTCCCCGCCCGCTGCCCGGGCTGACTTTTGCCGACGACGGCACCCTCGGAGACGGCCTGGCCAACAGCGGGGACCGTATCCTACTCATCGGTGGGACCGCGCCCGACACCCTGCTCGACTTCAGCTACACCAGCAAACCCGACCTGAACCAGTCTCTTTCTTGCGAAGGAGGCGGGCCCTGCATCCCCCACGGCCAGTTGCCTGGGCGGATCTTTTTCTCCCCGGGCAACCCGCGTTCCCTCTATACCGGTTTCAGCATCGACTCGCTGAGCCTGGTGGCCGACCAGAGCGATACTCTGATCCTGCGCGGCCAGTTTGCCGGCGGCAGCGAACCTATCAATCCGGCGCGGGTGCTCTGGCATGTGGAGGACCCGCGCCTGCTGCGGGTGGACAGAGACGGGGTGGTCAGAGGCCTGCGGCCGGGCAGGACCATCGTGGACGCCTGGACCGCCCAACTGCTCCTGGCTTCGGGCAGCGTCCAGGTGCAGGCGCCCCCGCCTCCCCCCCCACCGCCCAATCAGCCACCCCGTTTCGTCTCTCCGCCCGACACCCTGGCCTATGTGGGCAGCCACTACCACTGCACCCTGCGCGCCGAAGACCCCGAGCGCTCAACCCTGATTTACACCCCGACCCAGCTGCCAGCCTGGCTGCAGTGGGACCCGATGACTCGCACGCTCGCCGGCCAAGCCCCTTCAGCGCCGGGCAACGACGAGATCGCCGTGGAGGTGGACGATGGTCTGGGCGGCTTGGCCAGCCAGCACTATACCCTGCACCTGATCCCCCTGCCGGAAGTCCACTTCGCCGAAGTGCTGAGCGATCCACCGCCCGGATTGGCCGGCGACGCCAACGGCGACGGGCAGCGCCATAGCCAGGCCGATGAGTTCGTCGAACTCCTCAATCCCACACTCACCCCCGTGGCGCTGAGCGGCTGGATCTTGACCGAGGAGAACAGCGGCCAGCTCTTCCGTTTCCCCACTGGCACCGCGCTGCCCCCCGGCGCCAGGGCGGTGGTCTTTGGCGACGACGCCCCCGAGGAGCCGCTCTTCTTTTCTGCCGGTGGCCGCCTGGGCAAGGGACTCAACAATCGGCTGGGCGTCCTCTATCTGATCGACCCTGCGGGACCCGACACCCTGGCGATGGCCGCTTACCATTTTGACCGCGATCCCGACCAGTCCATCTGCTGGACCGCAGACCGCGAAGAATCCGTACTCCACAGCCAGTGGCCGGGGCGCGACCTCTTCTCACCCGGCAAAACCCGTCCCCAGCTCCAGACCCTGACCCTCGACCCGCCGCGCCTGCTCCTGACCACCGGCGAAAACACCCAGCTCAAGGTAGTGGGCCGGTACAGCGACGGCCTGCAGCAGGAATTACACCTGCCGGGACAGTGGCGCAGTTCCTCCCCCGCCGTCGCCCCGCTGAAAGGCCAGGGCCTAGTGGCGGCCAGGGACACCGGGCGCACCCGGATCTGGGTGCAGCTCGACACCTTCGCCGCCGGCTGCCAGGTCACCGTACAGCACCCGCTGCCCAGGCGGATCGACTTCTCTCCCTCTTGGGAGCGTTTCTCGGCCCCTGCTGGCCTGCCCCTTTCCTTCGCCGTGCGCTCGCTGGCCGGCGAGGCCCTCGATTGTACCTGGTCGGTCAACGGACACCCTCGGCAGACCCGCACCCAACACCTGATACACTGCGCCTCGGCCCACCATCCCGATACCATCGCGGTGGTGGTGCGCGTCCGCCAGGAGACCTATACCCACCGCTGGCTGTTGAAGCTGGGCAACTCCCCGTCGCGCCAAGCGGACACCTTGATCGCCGCTGCCCCCCTGAAACCCCGCAACCACCCCAACCCCTTCAACGCCTCGACCCACATCCGCTTTCAACTGTCCGACTCGGCTCAGTCCCCGACCTTGCGCCTCTACGACCTGGCCGGCCAATTGGTGCGCCAACTCCCGGTCTGGGCGGAACCGGCAGGCTGGTACCACGCCCTCTGGGACGGCCTCGACAACCAGGGCCGCCCCGCCGCCTCGGGGATCTACCTCTACACCATCGAGAGCGACTCCCAGCGCCAACTCGGCAAACTCCTGCTGCTGCGCTGATGGCTCAGCGCCATTTGTGCCGACATCTCCCTTTGCATTTATTCATTCCATCATCCCATCCAATGCAGAGGAGGAATACATGCACTGCGCTCGCATCCTGGCCCTGGTTGCCGGCCTGGCCCTGGCCACTGGTGCCACCGCCCAGCAAATGGCCGTGGCCCAATTGCTCAACCCCGAAGGCCAGAAGGTCGGCATCGCCACCCTCACCCAGGGGCAGGAGGGCCTCACCCTGGTGGTCCACGTCCGCGGCCTGGCCCCCGGCCTGCACGCCCTGCACCTGCACTCCGTGGGCAAGGCCGACCCCCCCGACTTCAAGTCCGCCGGCCCGCACTTCAATCCCTACAACAAGCAGCACGGCACCAAGAACCCCCACGGCCCGCACGCCGGCGACCTCCCAAACTTATTAGTGGATGCCGACAGCGTGGGCACCGCGGTGATGAAGGCCGCCATGGTCACCCTCGGCGAAGGTGTCAACTCGCTCTTCGACGCCGACGGCACGGCGGTAGTGATCCACGAGAAGGTCGACGACGACAACGTGCAGGCCGATTCTACCAACACCGCGGGCAACGCCGGCAAACGCGTGGTCTGCGGGGTCATCGAGTGGCTGAAATAAACGGGAGGGAGGACCATGAGTGAGGAACTCTTTGTAGTGCGCGACCTGACCCCGCCGGGCAGCTTCACCAGCGGGGTCGAGGGGCCGGCCTGCGATCACGAGGGCAACCTCTACGCTGTCAACTACGCCAGGCAACACACCATCGGCAAAGTGACACCCGCCGGGGAGGCCAGCGTTTTCCTAGAACTGCCCAATGGCAGCATCGGCAACGGCATCCGCTTCGACAGCCAGGGCTTCATGCTCATCGCCGACTACACCAACCACAACGTGCTCAAAGTGGACATGCAGACCCGGCAGATCGGGGTGCGCGGCCACGAGCCGACCATGAACCAGCCCAACGACATCGCCATCGGCGCCAACGACATCGTCTACGCCAGTGACCCCAATTGGGGGGACTCCACCGGCCAGCTCTGGCGGGTGGGCATCGAAGGCAGCGTCACCCGGCTCGAAGGCAACATGGGCACCACCAATGGCATCGAGGTCAGCCCCAGCGAGGACCTGCTCTACGTCAACGAGAGCGCCCAGCGCAATGTTTGGGCCTACGACCTGTCGCCCCGAGGTGAAGTGAGCAACAAACGCCTGCTCATACAGTTCCCCGACTACGGCATGGACGGCATGCGCTGCGACGTAGAGGGCAACCTCTACATCACCCGCCACGGCAAGGGCACCGTGGCCGTGGTTTCGCCCGCCGGCCAGGTGCTGCGCGAAATCCCCCTGCCCGGGGACAAACCCACCAACATCGCCTTCGGTGGACCAGACGGCCGCACCTGTTATGTGACCGAGGCGGGCCGCGGCAACGTGGTGGTCTTCCGCACCGACACCCCGGGCCGCAGTTGGCAGCTCTACCAGCGCTGAGTCCGCCACCACTCCTATAAAACACGAAGCCCCTTTGAGCCTTGGCTCAAAGGGGCTTTTCATCGCTATACCGGGCGCTGTTAGGGCCGGCTCTCTCCCTGCCTGGCAGCCATCCGGCTGATCTGGTCCCGGAGTTTGGCCGCCTCTTCGTAGGCTTCTTCGGCGACCAGCCGGTCCAGCTGCGCCTTGAGTCTATCCAGTTCGCTGCCCTCACCCAGCGGCCCAGCGCCCTTGGCCTCCAGGGGCACCAGTTGCACGGCTTCCATAACCTCGCCGGCCAGCAGCGAAGCTTCCTCGGCATCGATCTTGCCGTACAGGCCACTCACCTCCTGGCCGGCTTCTTCCAGGACTTCCTGGCTCACGAAGATGGGTACGCTCATCAGCGTGGCCAGAATCATGCCGTCGCTGGGCCGGCAGTCGAGGTAGAAACACTCCTGCTCGACCTGGATGAAGAGATAGGCGTAGAAGGTTTCTTTTTTGAGGGTGTGGATGACCACCTGCTGCACCCGGCCCTTGACCTTTTCGAGCAGATTGTGGATCAGGTTGTGGGTGAGGGGCCGGGAGAAACTCAGGCGCTGGCGGGCCATGTTCAGGGCCTTGCCCTCGAACTCGCCGATGGTGATAGGCACCACCTTCTCCTCTTCTCCTTTGAGCAGGGCGAGGAAGGCGTCGGGCGAAGCAGAGACCTCTGGAAAGGGATAGACCCCGATCAGCTGCACGGGAATCAGGCGTTGATCTCCAGGTTTCATCGAGTTCCCTCTCAAGGTCGTTGAGTCACCAGTGCCCCGGCATTTCGCCATCACGGTATGAATATACTCCATCCCGAACAATTTTCAAGTTGATAAACCTCACATCAGGCCCTTCTCTTTCAGGCTCAGAAATTCATCCGCGCCGATGATGAGATGATCGAGGACCTCGATGCCCATCAGCTGTCCGGCCTTCACCAAGCGGCGGGTCAATTCCAGGTCGTCCTTGCTAGGGGAAACATCGCCCGAAGGGTGGTTGTGCGCCAGGATGATGCTGGCCACCGCGTGGTGCAGGGCCACCCGGAACACCTCGCGCGGGTGCACGATGGAGGCCGACAGACTGCCGATGGAGATCACCTCCTTGTGCACCACCTGGTTGCGGGCATTGAGGTACAGACAGAGAAAATGCTCCTTGCGCTGGTCCTTGATCTCGGCCAGCAGCGGCACCACCTCGGCCGGGCAGGAGATGAGCGGCAGTACCCCCAGCCCCCGTTCCAGACCGCGTTTCACCAACTCGATCGCCGCCACCAGTATCGCCGCCTTGGCCTTTCCCAGGCCCTTGAGACGGGCCAGATGTTCCAGGTCCAGGCCCATCAATTCGGCGGCAGGGTGGGCCTCCAGAATGGCCTTGGATACCTCCAGGACATTGCGCCCCCGGTATCCGGTGCCCAGGAGCAGGGCCAGGAGTTCGTAGTCCTTCAAGGCTGCGGGGCCCTGGCGGGCCAACCTTTCCCGCGGCAGCTCCACAGCCCCTAGTCCCTGTGGAAAGGAGGTTGACCGGCCTTCGGCGAGGCGCGTCCCAGACGCGCGGTTCCAAGGGTGGGCAGTATCCATCTTCTCCCTCGCGATGTGTGGGTGGGGTAACAGGGCTGTAACGCCGGCTATCCGCCCGCAGGGCATTCAGGCCGTGAGGGCGATAAACAGCACCTTCCGTGCCAGGGTTTCTTGCCCCCACCCGGAGCCTCTGCTATATTTCCCCCACCATGATCGCTGCCCCGTGGCCCCTCTCGCCCTCCCATCCCTGCTCGCGCTGAGTCCATGTCCCCGCCGGCCCAGGCATCCACCCCCGCTCCGTCTGCCGGTCAGTATCAATTGTACCGCTGGTCTCCACATCTGCTGTCCGGGCTCCTGCTGGCCTTGTCCTTTCCCTGCCACCCCAGCCATCCCCTGGCCCTGCTCTTCGACGCCACCTGGGCTTGTGTGGCCCTCATCCCGCTGCTGCTGGCCCTACCCGCCGGCAACTTTAAGGAAGGCTGGCGCTGCGGCTGGGCCTGCGGCTTCATCTTTAATCTGTTGGCCCTCTACTGGGTGGCCCACACCCAGGGAGGAGGCACGGCCGTGGTGTTCGGCACCTTGCTCATGGCCGCCTATCTGGCCCTCTTCACCGGCCTCTTCGCCGGTTGTCTGTCCCTGCTGCTCAAACGCTGGGGGCCACTGGCCGCGCTGCTGGCCCCACTGCTGTGGACGGCTCAGGAGTACCTGCTCTCCCTGGGGGAACTGGGTTTCCCCTGGCTGCTGCTGGGCCACAGCCAGGCCATATACCCCCACCTGATCCAGTACGCCGCCTACACCGGCGTCTATGGGGTCTCCTGCTGGGTGGTGCTGGTCAATGCCCTGGGTTATCTGGCCCTGTCTACCGGGCTAGGGTCGGGACTGCGGCTGGCTGCCGGCGGGGTGCTGATCCTCAGCTTCGCCGTGCCCTGGTACTACAGCACCGCGGTGATGGAGGCGGGGCTGCCCTCCGAACAGGTGCGGGTGGGCCTGATCCAGCCCAATCTGGGCATGGAGAAATGGGGCATGGATGGTCTGGAGCTGAGCTTCTCCACGCTGGAACGGCTCTCGCGCCAGGCCGCCGCCCAGCAGCCCGAACTGCTGGTCTGGCCCGAAACCGCCCTGCCCTGCTATGTGACCATGCGGCCCCATTGCCGGGAACGGGTGGAACGGCTGGTCCAGGAACTAGGGGTGCCGCTGCTCACGGGTGCCCCGGATCAGGACACCACCGCCAACCAGTTATACAACGCCGCCTACTTCTTTCAGCCGGGCCAGCCCCAACTGCAGTCTTCCGCCAAGATGCACCTGGTCCCCTTTGGCGAACGCACGCCCTTCAGGGACGCCATCCCCCTGCTGCGCGACATCGACTGGGCTGCCCTCACCGGCGACCTAGGACCAGCCGAGTTCACCCCCGGCCGCTCGCGGACGATCTTCACCCATGCCCGGGCCCCCTTTGCGGTGCTGATCTGTTTCGAGTCTGTTTTCCCCGATCTGGTGCGGCGCAGCGTCGAAGGAGGGGCGCAACTGCTGGTCAACATCACCAATGACTCGTGGTTCGGACAGACCGCCGGCCCGTACCAACACGCCTGCCTGGCGGCGATGCGCGCCGTCGAGAACCACACCTCGGTGGCCCGCTGCGCCACCACCGGCGTCTCGGTGTTCATCGACCCTTTCGGACGTATGAGCCAGGCCACGGAACTCTTCACCGAGGAAACCCGGGTCGGCGCCCTGCCCATCGGCCAGGGCGGCACCTTCTACACCCGCCACGGCGATCTCTTTGCCCAACTGGCGCTGCTGCTCTCGGTCCTGGGCCTGCTGGGTGCAGCCCGGACCGCTTCGAGAGGATGAGCCTTGGAACCGTCCAGACCTAAAGGCAAAGGACCCTTTGGCGAGATGCCTTTCCTCGACCATCTGGAGGAATTGCGCTGGCGCCTGCTCAAGTCCATCGCCGCCGTGGTCGTCGGTGCCATCCTCAGCCTGACCTACTCCAAAGAGATCACCGAATTCCTGACCTATCCCTACAAAAATGCCGTCATCAGCCTTGAGTCGGCCGGCCAGTCCAGCCCGTTAGGGGCGATGCAGCAGATGTTCGACCGGTGGTTCAAGAGCGCGGTCGCCGTCCTCGAACCGGTGACCGCCCCTTCCCCCGCCGACACCCTGGGTGCCCAGACCCCCACCCTGCCGCCCAACCGCCGGCTCCAGTCCCTCAAGCCCACCACCTATCTGATGTTGAGCATGCACATCGCCCTGCTAGGTGGACTGGTGCTGGCCCTGCCGGTGGTCTTTTATCAGTTCTGGTGCTTCGTGACCCCTGGCCTGCTGCCCCAGGAGCGGCGGCTGATCCTGCCCATCGTGGTCCTCAGCGTCGCCTGTTTCCTCCTCGGGGCGCTCTTCGCCTACGCCATCGTCCTGCCCACCGGCCTGCTCTTTTTTCTCAGTATGGAGCCCAAGGACATGACCTCCCAGTGGGCGGTGGATGAGTACATCAGCCTGGTGCTGTGGATGTTATTGGGCTTCGGGGTCGTCTTTGAATTGCCGGTGCTGACCCTCTTCCTCTCCCGGATGGGCCTGGTGAGCGCCGACCTGCTGCGCCGCATGCGCCGCTACGCCGTGGTCGTGATCTTTGTCGTCGCCGCCATTCTCACCCCCAGCCCGGACCCCTTCTCGCAATTGCTGATGGCCGTCCCGCTGATGGGGCTCTACGAGATCAGCATCTGGATCTGCCGCTTCGGCGACAAGCGGCGCAAAAAACAGGAACCCGAGACCGAGACCCCGGAAAAGTAAAAAAAGCCGGCCGCCCAAGGCGACCGGCTCCTAATCTTCCTGGTGCTCCGCTCAGAAACTGATTCCCACCCCGACCTGGCCCAGCCATCCGCTCACATCCATAATCCCGCTCCAGGCCGCCACCCGCTGGTACCCGCCCTCCGCCGTCATCCGCCAGCGCCCCGCCGGCATCTCGACCCCGCCCAGCACCTGGCCTCCCCATTTGAGGGCGGTCTGGTCTTCGGCGCCCAGCTGGCGCAGGCTGGGTCCCCCGCCCACATAAGGCCGCAGCCTCTCGCCCCCAAAGGGGAAGAATTTGGCGTTCAGCTCGCCGAGATACTGGCTGCGCTCGCCGGGCAAGTCGCCGGCCATCTTGAGGCCCAGGTCGAGCCCGAGCCACTCGTTCAGTTCCAAACCCAGGGCCAGCCCCAGGGTGCGCTCGCGGTGTTCGCCCCACTCCATGCCCCCGGTCAGCAGCAGGGCCCAGCGCCCGCCGTGTTCGGCATGGGCCTCGCCCTCGGCCTCGTCATGGGCGGCGGGCGGGTGTAATTGCTGCTGCTCGGACTGAGCCTCCCATTCCTTCAGCGGCATGGCTCTTTGTAAGATCTCGAACTGCTCGCCGTCTGCCCGGTACCCGATCTCGGCGATGCTGAACTGCTCCTCCACCCGGATGAGGGTCACCAGCCCCACCAACACATACCGCTCCTCCTCCTCCGGCCGAACCACGGCGAAAATATCCCCCACCACCGCCCCCTGTGGGGCTGCCGCGTCCAGGTAGACCAGGGCCGGCCCCACCTTGATCACGTAGGGCTTTTCTGTGGCGCTGGTGGCACCCGCTCCCAGGGAGAACAGCACCAGCAGGCACACCCACCAGGATCTGTGCATCATCGGCCTCCCGGCTTTAGTCCTCATCCTCATCCTCCTCCTCGTCCTCGAGAAGGTCGGCTTCCAACTCCTCCGACTTATTCTCGTAATGCCGCTTGATCAGCCACGAAACCAAGCCGGCCACCAGTCCCAGGGCCAGGACCCCGATGCCCAGCACCCAGGGGGATTGGTACCAGGGCGTCTGGGCCGT
>CAMAVQ010000131.1 GCA_945861755.1 Gemmatimonas phototrophica | reverse complement strand
GGACTTCGAGGTTATCGTCGACTATGCCCATACGCCTGCCAGTCTGGAGTCGGTGTTACACACGGCCCGCGAGTTGACCCAGAACCGGTTAATCTGTGTCTTCGGCTGCGGTGGGGATCGCGATCGGGGCAAGCGGCCGCAGATGGGGGTGATCGCCGGCGACTTGGCCGACCTAGTCTACATTACCTCCGACAACCCGCGCAGTGAGGCACCCGAAGCGATCATCGCCGAGATCGCCGCGGGCCTGCGGGACCCGGACAAGGCCCAGCTGATCGCCGACCGCCGCCGGGCCATTGAGCAGGCGCTGGGCGCTGGCCTTCCCGGCGATGTGGTGGTGATCGCCGGAAAGGGGCACGAAACAGTGCAGGTTTTCGCCGATCAGACCATTGATTTTGACGACCGCCAAGTGGCCCGCGAGGTCCTGCAGGAGCTGCTCGGAAGTACGGCTGCAGCGCAGGCAGGGAGGGGCTGATGGAAGGGGTTTCGCTGCGCGAAATTCAGGAGTGGACTAAAGGCGAGGTTGTTGGTAAGTTAGATGGCGCGCTGGAGCCATCTGGGGTTTCAACGGACAGCAGGACGATCAATCCTGGGGAGCTTTTTCTCGCTCTGCGGGGGGCGCAGGTAGACGGTCACCAATTCGTCGCTCAGGCGCTGGTGCGCGGCGCTTGCGCTGCGCTGGTCGAAGAAGAAATACCAGGCGCTGGTGCTCAGCTCAAAGTTCCCTCGGTGATGGAGAGTCTGGGAACCCTGGCGAGGCGGTACCGACAAAGGTTCGAGTTGCCGGTGATCGCGGTGGTCGGCAGTGCGGGCAAGACCACCACCAAAGAGATGATCGCCGCCGTGCTCCGGCAGCGCTATCGGGTGTTGCAGACTCCTGGCAACGAAAACAACGAACTAGGAGTGCCCAGAACCATCCTGCAACTGGCCCGCGAACACGAGGTGGTGGTGGTGGAACTGGCCGCCCGCAAGGTGGGGGATATCCGCTACCTGTGCGAGGTTGTCCAGCCCAACGTCGGGGTTTTGCTCAATATCGGCACCGCCCATCTAGAAATTTTCGGATCTGTAGAGAGAGTGGCCAAAGCCAAAGGGGAGCTCTTGGAGTATCTGGATGAGTCTTCTTTGGTTCTCGTGAACGCTGATGACTGTGTCGTAGCCAAGGAGGTTAAGAGGACAAAGGGGAGACTCCTTGGCTTCAGTCTCGTGCGTGAGAGCCATTATTGTGGGGAGGGACTCGTCCTTGACCAAGAGGGTTGCGGTCTACTCTCTCTACATAACTTTCCACTGCGGCTGCAAATTCCAGGGCGGCATAACGTATATAATGCCCTGGCAGCCGCGGCGGTTGGCCACCAGTTAGGGGTGCCTTGGCCGCAGATCGGCCGGGCATTGGCAGCGTTTGAGCCGGTGGCCATGCGTTCGCAGATCTTGCGCAAACGCGGCATTAGTGTTATCAATGATAGTTACAACGCCAATCCCGGTTCCATGTTGGCGGCCATCGAGATGCTCGGCGGCATGGCTGGTGGCAGGCGGATCGCGGTCCTGGGCGATATGCTGGAGTTGGGTGCAGAGGCCCCGCAGTTTCACGCCGCCGCCGGACGTCAGGCAGCAGCCCAGCACTTAGATCTGGTACTCGGAATCGGTCCACTCAGCGTCCACCTGGTCGAGGCGGCCAGGCGCGCGGGGTTGGCCGAACGGGCACAGCACTTTTCCACCAAGCGGGAACTGGCGGCGCACCTGCGGTCCTCCCTGCAGGAAAACGATCTGGTCCTCGTCAAGGCCTCCCGTGGAATGGGCCTCGAGGAGATCGCCGCTGGCATTGTTAACTGAATGTTCGCGGGCCTAGGCCCCGGTAGTTGTTTCGACGAGCAAGGTTTTTCTCTCCCCGGTCCCCCCAGACCACCCTCCCCTTGTTCGAGGAGCCGTTCGCGGCTTTTCGGGTCTCCTCTCCTCTGCTGTTACTGAGACAGCATTCCAGATGAACACCGCATGAACGCCGCCCAAAAGGCCGGTCGCCGCTTGTGGATGATCTCCCTGATCCTGGTGGGGTTGGGGACGGTGATGATCTACAGTTCTAGCTCGGTGCTGGCCAGCGTCCGTTTTTCCGACAGCAGTTTCTATCTGGAACGCCAGTTGGCCCGGTTGGCCATGGGGCTAGTGGTCATGGTGGGACTGGCCCATGTGCCGCTTGAGCGGTGGGGGCAGTGGGCGCGCGGGCTGCTGGTGGTAGGCGTGGCCTGTCTGGTGGCGGTGCTCTTCCTGGGCGAAGGCAAGACCCAGCGCTGGATCCCCATGCCCGTGGCTATTTCCGGCGCCTCCTTCCAGCCCTCCGAATTCGTCAAGCTGGTAATGGTCCTCTATCTGGCCGATGTGCTGGCCCGCAAGGAGGCCGAGCTGGGAGACTTCAAAAACGGGCTTCTCCCGCGCCTGGTGGTCATCGGCCTGGTTCTGGGGCTGATTATCCTCCAGCCGAATCTGGGAACTGCTCTGGCTATCGGCATTATTTCCCTGGTCATGCTTTGGGTCAGCGGTGCGCGGATCTCCCATCTGCTGTGGACCGGCCTGGCCGGCCTGCCGGCAGTTGCCATCTCGCTGCTCATTTCTCCGTACCAGCGCCAGCGCCTGGCGACCTACTTGTCGGGCACCGGCAACGATCCGCTGGGTGCCGGCTACCAGGTATCACAATCCCTGCTGGGCATTGGCAGCGGCGGGCTCTTTGGGGTGGGTATCGGCAACAGCATGCAGAAGCAACAGTTCCTGCCCGAACCGCACACTGATTTTGTTTTTGCTTTCATCGGCGAAGAACTGGGGTTGTTGGGCACGCTGATTGTTGTCACCCTCTTCGTGGCTTTTGCCATCAACGGATTGCGCATCGCCAGGGAAGCGCCC
The DNA here is from genome assembly GCA_945861755.1 of Gemmatimonas phototrophica. Classification (GTDB taxonomy): domain Bacteria; phylum Latescibacterota; class UBA2968; order UBA8231; family UBA8231; genus SICG01. The sequence goes on along the minus strand of CAMAVQ010000131.1, from coordinate 8,538 downwards.
ACGTATCACGGGTTTCTGGTGGCCACCGGGATCACGGCGATGATCTCCGTCTACGCAGTGCTGAACATTGGCGTAGTCACCGGGGTGCTTCCCACTACCGGACTGCCTTTGCCTTTCATCAGCTACGGCGGCTCTTCGCTGGTGTGGAACCTGGGAGGGGTGGGGATTCTGCTGGGCGTGGCCAGGGCGGGCAGGCAGCAGGTGGGCGCCACTTGGGAAGCCCCCAAGGCGTCCCAGAAACCCAGGACCACCGAGGGACTGGTCGTCTGGCGACGCACCCTCCGGTCAGTATGATGAAGCCTCTCTTCCGCCGCTACGCGCGGCCTCATTTAGTGGGCATCGGCGGGGTGGGCATGGAGGGATTGGCCTACGTGCTGAAGGCCAAGGGCTGCCAGGTCAGCGGTTCGGATCGCTCGCCCTCAAGGGCAGTGGACCAACTGCGAAGGGCGGGCATCAACGTGGGGGGAGAACACCGCGCCGAACAGGTACAGGGATGTGACTTGGTGGTCTACTCGGCGGCGGTGCCGGTCGACAACGTAGAACTGGTGGCCGCCGGGCAATTGGGTATTCCGGTAGTGGGCAGGGCGCAGTTGCTAGGAGAGTTGACCCGGCCGTACTGGACGGTGGCCGTGGCCGGCAGCCACGGCAAAACCACCACCTCGGCGATGATGGCATCCATCCTCCGCTGCGCCGGCAGCGACGCGTCGGCATTGGTCGGCGGGTGGCTGGACGGCAAGGTGGCCGCCTGGTTGGGCAAGGGGGAGCTTTTCGTGGTGGAAGCGGATGAATACCAGCGCAGCTTTCTCCAGTTGCGGCCCCAGGGCGCGATCGTGACCACGGTCGATGCCGAACACCTGGATTGTTACCGGGATTTGGCCGAGGTGGAGGATACCTTTCAGCTCTTTCTGGACGCACTGCCCTTTTACGGGCACTGTGTGATGGGTGCCGACGACCCAGGGGTCAGGCGGCTGCTCCCCCAGATGGAGCGCCCGGTGCTCACCTACGGACTTGGTGTTGGCAACCAAGTCCGGGCTGAGGAATTACAGACCCATGCCTGGGGCAGCGCTTTTGCGATAGTGAGTGGCACGGAGGAATGGGGCCGAGTAGAACTACAGGTGCCCGGCCTGCACAATGTGCGCAATGCCCTGGGGGCGGCGGCGATGGCGCAGTTGCTGGAAATCGATTTTGCCGCCGTGGCCGAGGGGCTGGGCACCTTCAGCGGTGTGGGCAGGCGTTTTGAGCGGCGCGGAGAACTGCGGGGCATTCTGGTGGTGGACGACTATGCGCACCACCCGGCCGAAATCACCGCCACCCTGGCGGCAGCGCGGGGTACGGGCCGGCGGGTGGTGGCGGTTTTTCAGCCCCATCTTTACTCCCGCACCCGGGCGCTGGTTCGCGAATTTGCCCAGTCGTTGCAGGCGGCCGACCAGGTCTTTCTCACGGCCATCTACGGCGCCAGGGAGGAGGCCCAGGCGGATGTGGATGCCGGCCAGATCGCCCAACTGATGCGGGCTTCCGGATACGCAGGGGTGGAATATGTCCCGCAACTCGATGACCTTCCCGAGAAGCTGCTGGCCAGTTGCAGGCCGGGTGACCTGGTGTTGATCATGGGGGCAGGGGATGTCGATCGGGTGGCCGACGGGCTCTTAGCGGCCCTGGGGAGCAAGACCGGATGAGTGCAGATCAGCCTCGCAACACCAAGAAGGCGATGACGGCACCCTCGCGCCGACGCCGGGCCTTGCCCGAACGGCGCGGCCACCGGCAGCCGATGGCCGTGCCGCGCAGCGGCAAGGTCTCACTGCGATCGTGGCGGCGATCCTTATCCAAGAGTCTCTATCTGCTGCCCGTGCTGCTGGCCGGGGCGCTGATCTGGGCTGGTTTGAAGCTGCCGGGGATTTTCGCCGCCGCCCCGGAGTTTCGCCTGCAGGCCCTAGAAGTGAAGGGGTTACATCTGCTGCAAGGCCGGGACATCCTGGCGGCCAGCGGACTGCGCGAAGGGCAGAATCTATTTACGGTGGACCTGGGGCAGGTGGTTGCCGACGTTCAGGCTTTGCCCTGGGTGAGGAGGGTTACGTTAGAACGGCGGCCTCCAGACCGCTTGCGGGTGAAGGTGGAGGAGCGTCGGCGCCTGGCCTGGATCCGGCTGGACAAGCTCTACGGCATCGACGAGGACGGGGTGCTCCTGCCCGCCGAAAAGGAGGAGGGTGAGACGCGCGCCGACCTGGATCTACCCCTGTTCACTGGCTTTGAAGGCATTGCCGAGGGCAAGGTTCCCGGTGAACGAGTGGCAACCCCGGCCTTGCAGCAGGCGCTGGACTGGTGGCGGCAGGCCCGGGCACAGGACGCGGAGTTCTGCCTCAACATCTCCGAGGTCCAGCCCTTGTCTGGGGCCAATGTGCGGCTGCTGCTGGTGGGCGACGGCCTCGAGGTGCGGGTGCCGCTGGACCGGGCAGGGGAACGTCTCGGGGTGTTGAAGAATCTGATGGGCCGCATCTACAAGGAGTTCCCCGAACCGGCCTACCTAGACCTGCGTTTTGCCGGACAGGCAGTCGTGGGCGGCAAGGCCGAGCAACAGCATGCTGAGAAAGGAGGGGACCATGGGGCAGGATGAGGTGGTGGTCGGCCTAGATGTCGGCACGACCAAGGTCTGTGCCATCATCGCCGAACTGACCCCGGAGGGGGAACCCAAGGTGGTGGGAGTAGGTATAAGCCCATCCGAAGGGGTGCGGCGGGGCGTGGTGGTCGACATGGACAAGACGGTCCAGGCAATCCAGAAGGCGGTGCAGGAGGCCGAGTTGATGGCCGGCCTGCGGGTCGGGGCAGTTTACCTGGGCATTGCCGGCGAACACATCTCCAGCTTCAACAGCCGCGGGGTGATCGCGGTGGGTGGCGAGCATCACGAGATTGAGAACAGCGACAAGGCCAGGGTCATCGAAGCTGCCAGGGCGGTGGCGATCCCCTTCGACCGTCAGGTGCTACACGTCCTGCCCCAGGAATTCAGCGTCGACGATCAGCAGGGCATCCGCGATCCGGTGGGTATGTGTGGCGTCCGCCTGGAAACCACCGTGCATATCGCCACCGCCGCCTCCACCGCACTCCAGAATCTCACCCGGGGGGTAGAACGGGCCGGTCTGAGGGCGCAGGGGATCTACCTAGAGTCGCTGGCTTCCAGTCGGGCCGTGCTGGAGGAGGAGGAACTCGAGATGGGGGTCTGCCTGGTCGACGTGGGAGGCGGCACCACCAGCCTGGCCGTTTTCTACCAGGGCAGCGTGCGCCACTCGGCCGTCATCGGCCTGGGCGGGCAGAGCCTGACCAGCGACATCGCCATCTGCCTGCGCACCTCGTGGAGCCATGCAGAAAAGATCAAATGTGGTTGGGGCGCGGCGCGGGCTTATGGCATCGGCCAGGAGGAGGTGGTCGAAGTGCCGGGCATCGGCGGCCGCACGCCCCAGCGGGTGCCGCGCCGGGAACTGGCGTCCATTATCGAGGCGAGGATGGAGGAGATCTTCGCCATGGTGGGGGAGGAGTTGTCCCGTTCGGGCTACGCCGAATACCTCAGCGCCGGGGTGGTGCTCACCGGCGGGGGCGCCCTGCTGGACGGGGCGGCTGAACAGGCGGAGTTGTTGCTGGGCCTGCCGGTGCGCCTGGGGGCGCCCAAGGAGTTGCAGGGGATGAGCGAACAGCTCTCCGGACCCGCCTACGCCACGGCGGCGGGTCTGGTGCTGATGGGGGTGCAGGATCTGGAACCAGGGGGCAGGGGCCGTGGCGCAGCGGATGAAGAAGAGTCGGGTTCGGCAGTAGGCCGGGCCATCAAGTGGTTAAAAGCACAGGTCTAACGCATACCATACCTCGGGCAAGGAGGAGGACATCATGCCTTTTAAGATCATCGAGAACGAACACAAGGCTAAAATCAAGGTCTTCGGCGTGGGTGGGGGCGGGGGCAACGCCATCAACCGGATGGTGGCCTCGGGCATGAACGGGGTCGAATTCATCGCTGTCAACACCGACGCCCAGGCACTGGCCGGCTCATCGGCGGATGCCTGCATCTGCATCGGCGAGTCGGTGACCCGCGGCCTGGGGGCCGGTGCCAAGCCGGAACTGGGGCGGCAGGCCATCGAAGAGGACCGCGAGAAGATCGCGGAGAAGCTGGCTGATACCGATCTGGTCTTCATCACCGCCGGCATGGGCGGCGGCACCGGCACCGGCGCCGCACCGGTGGTGGCCGAGATCGCCAAGAAACAGGGGGTGCTCACAGTGGGCATCGTCACCGAGCCCTTCCAGTTTGAAGGGGTGCCCCGCATGCGCAACGCCATGGCGGGCATCAATGAGCTGCAGGAGCACGTCGATACCCTGATTGTCATCAAGAACCAGCGGCTCCTTCAGGTTTGTTCCAAGGACACCACCCTGGAAGACGCCTTCATCAAGGCCGACGAGGTGTTGCTCCAGGCCACCCGCGGCATCGCCGACCTGATCACCATCCCCGGTATGATCAACCTCGACTTCAACGACGTGCGCACCATCATCACCGAGGGGGGCGACGCGATCATGGGGGTGGGTTCCCACCGAGGCGAAAACCGGGCAGTGGAGGCGGCCAGGAAGGCCATCAAGAGCCCGCTGCTCGAAGAGGTCTCCATCGAGGGGGCCAAAGGGGTGCTGATCAATATTTCTGCCGGTTCCAACCTCACCCTCTTCGAAGTCAACGAGGCGGCTTCGGTGATTCAGGAGGCTGCCGGTCCCGAGGCCAACATCATTTTTGGCACCGTGATCGACGACTCGCTGGTCGATGAGATTCTGGTAACGGTGATCGCCACCGGGTTCTCGCTCCACCGCGAATTCCGCAGTGAGCGGAGAAACGGGGAGGAGAAACGGGGTCGGGATGATCGCAAGTTGATGCCCCTGCGCCCGCACGTGAGCCGGAACGGGGCTGGCCAAAAAGAAGAGGCACCGGCAGAAGCCGCGCCGGAGCAGCAGGAGCGAGCCGCCGGCAGCGGCTGGCGCAAGACTGAGCTGGATTATCCGGCCATTCTGCGCAAGATGAAGGCCAGCTGAAGCCTCAGCGGCAGTTGTGGGGCGCGGAAGGGCGATGCATATTTATATGTTTCGCCCTTCCGCGACGCCTTTGTTGTTGCCGTGGAGCCTGCTCTCCAACCCCAGCCTGGCAGTTTGTCGCCAGGCGACCCAGAAAGGACCCCACTACCTTGACCAGCCTCAGCCGCCTATCTAAGTTGCTCGCCCTCTTCCTCCGCCATCGGCCCGAAGAGGCCGCCTTGCAGATGGACTCCTATGGTTTTGTCCCCCTGCAGGAGATGCTCAAAACGGTGCAGGAGCGGTACCCCGAGGTCACGGAGGCCGATATCAATAAGCTGGTCCAGGGGGCAACCCCGCAGCGCTTCGAGATCAGCGAGCGGGGGATCAGGGCCCTCTATGGCCACAGTTTTTTCGTGGAAATGGACGGCGAACCTGCCCAGGTTCCAGACCGGCTCTACATGGGCTGCCTGCTCAAGGAAGTGCAGGGATTCCGCGCCGAAGGCATCAAACCGGTGGACCGCTACTACGTCCACCTTTCCCTGACCCGGGAGACGGCCGCCGAGCGCAGCCACCAGCCTGGGGATGCCTGCGTGATCGAGGTCTTTGCCGGCCAGGCGCAGGCGGCCGGACTTAGCTTCTATCAGCGGGGCGAAGTGGTCCTGACCAGGGAGATCCCGTCCCAATTCGTCGGCGAATCCCATGCCGTGGAACTGCCGCCAGAGTCCAGGCCCGCTGCCAGAAGCTCTGAACGGTCGTCTGGGAGGCCGGACCGTTCTTCTTCTGGGAGGCCGGACCGATCTTCCTCTGGCCGGTCCGACAGGCCGTCCTCTGGCCGGTCCGACAGGCCGTCCTCCGGAACAGCGACCGAGAACCGAGCTGCTCCTGCCGCCGCCGCGCCGGCACCCGCCTTTGGCCGCCGGCCGCGCAAAGCCACCGGCAGGCGCTGAGCGCCCCGCCGGTCATCCAACAGGTGCCTGAGCTGGTCGGGCACCACCGGCCGGAAAGAGCCGATTCATGGCCCAATACGAAGTAACCCTCAGGGACTACTGGCGCATCATGCGCCGGCGCAAGGGCATCGTGATTTTTACGGTTGCCCTGCTGGGTTTCTTCAGCTTCCTGATCGCCAACCTCTGGAAGCCGGCCCCCATCTACAAGGCCGCCTCCAAGGTCCAGATCAACTCCCCCGAAAGCCTCAACTCCATCAACGCCCAGTATATGGGTATGGCCGGCGGTGGCACCGACCAGCTCGAGACCCAGCGTTCGATCATCACCAGCTTTCCGGTCATCCAGCGCGCTGTCGACCGACTGAAGCTGTGCAGCGACTGCGAGACGAAGGAGGATTCGACCCGGATGGTGTTGGCCCTGGAGAGCCAGATCCAGACCAGCCAGGAAGGCTACACCAACATCATCAGCATCGAGGCCACCGGCAGGACCGGCGAGGAGGCGCGGCTGCGGGCCGACGCGGTGGCCGAGGTATTTGCCGACTACAACAACGACCAGAAAAACGATAAGGCCAAGAAGCACCGCGAGTTTGTCGAGCAACAGCGCAAAGAAGCCCGCGTGACCTTGTCGCTGGCGGAGGACTCGGTACAAATTTACCGCGAGCAGGAGCAACTGGTCTCCATCGACGCCCAGGCCAGCGTCATCCTCAACCAGATCAACACCGCCACGCAGACCAACAACCAGCTGGAGCAGGACGTCAGGGGCATCGAAGCCATGTTGCGGGAGATCGAGGAGAGTAAGGGTCTCTCGGATCGCACCATGCAGGGGGCCAACCGCACCCGGGTGGGGGATGCCTTCATCAACCTCTCCCAGCAGCTGAGCAACGTGCTGCTGGAGCGCAACTCGATGCTGGTTCAGTACACCGAGAACCACCCCAAGGTGCTGCAGCTGCAGTCAAAGGTCGATGAGCTGAACCAGAGCCTCAAAGACGAGCTAAAAGCGCGGCGCCAGGCCCTGTCCCGCGACCAGCAGGCCGCCCGGGATCAGTTGCAAAAGTCACAAGCTGAATATGATCTTCTGCCTGGCAAGGGCCTGGAATTGGGCCGGTTACAGCGCGAAGTAGCGCTGCGCCAGCAGGTGGTGGGGGTGCTGGAGGAGGAATACCAGAATGCCCGCATCCGCGAGGCGGACAAAATTGAAGAGGTGACTGTGCTGCAGCGGGCGGTGACGCCCGAAGAGGAAACCAACCCCCACAACCCGGCGCAGCGGGCCCTGATGGGGGTGATCCTCGGTCTGGTGCTGGGCATCGTCTTCGCGGTGGTGGCCGAGTCGCTGGACACCTCCATCGGCACGGTGGAGGACGTCCAGGAGTATACCGGCACCCAGGTGGTGGGCATCATCCCCTATATCGACATCGACGACGTGCGGGCTTCGCTGCGCCGGCGGGGCGTGGATGTGAGTGACGAGAAGACCGTCCAGCGCAAGGCGCAGCTGGTGGCCTTCTTCGACCCTCAGTCCACCATGGCCGAGTCCTACCGCACCCTGCGCACCAACATCGAGTTCGTGACCGTCGAAAAGGGGGTCAAGTGCTTGATGGTCACCAGTTCCATGTTGCGGGAGGGCAAGAGCACCACCATCGCCAACTTGGCGATGACCATGGCCCAGCTGGGCAAACGCACCCTGCTGGTGGATTGCGATCTGCGCAAGCCGACCATGGCCAAACTCTTCGGCCTGGACAAGGAACCGGGCATGACCGAGGTGATCGTCGGCAACTACGACTGGCACCAGGTGATCCGCACCGTCACCGACATCGTCACCGGCGGCATGGGCATGGAGGACATCCTCCAGACCCAGGGGATCAGCAACCTGCACATCATCCCCAGTGGTTCGATCCCACCCAACCCGGCCGAACTGCTCAACTCGCGGCGGATGAGTGAGTTCATCGCCGAGGTGCGTGAGGCCTACGACGTGGTGCTCTTCGACTCACCTCCCTCCCTGCAGGTGACCGACGCGGCCATCCTGGGCAAAAAGGTGGACGGGGCGCTGGTCGTCTACAAGGTGGGCGAGATCTCCCGCACCTCGCTGAAGCGCTCCACCTCGCTGCTCAAGAGCGTGCAGATCGAACTGCTGGGCATTGTGCTCAACGGCCTACACGCCGACGTGAGCGCCGAGTACCAGGATCTGGGCTATTACTCTTATTACGGCTACGGCAGCGAGACCCAGGTCCAGGACCGCACTTTCCGCGAGAAGGCCGAAGACTCGTTCAGGAGATTAAAGGCCCGGCTGGGCATGAAAAATGAAGAGCAGCCGGCATCCGTTCAGGACGCCGATGCCGATGCCGACGACCGCGAGGAAGAGGGTGAAGAGGAGGATCAGGACCAGCCCCGGGCCGGCAGCGCGGTGGTGGCCGCCCTGTCCCTGTTCCTGGTGAGCCTGGGTTTGATCTGGCAGAGCGGTTATCTGGCCAAACCCCTGGGAATGATCCCCCTGCTGGCCGAATACCCCCTGCGCGAGGGACCGGTCCTACCCCCAGCCCAGCCGCCGCTGGCCGACGAGGTGAGGGTGTCC
>CAMAVQ010000130.1 GCA_945861755.1 Gemmatimonas phototrophica | reverse complement strand
TCCGACCAATGCCATCACCATCGGGGAACAGGTGAGCGTGGACCTGGGTAAGTGTCTGTTCTGCACCGATTGTCGCGACGCCTGTCCCGAGGGGGCCATCAGCTACGCGGGCGACTACCGCCTGGCCGTGCGCCAGCGCGGGGACCTGGTCCTCGCCCAGGACCAGGAACTGCAGCTGGCCGCCGCGCTGCAAGGCGAACTGAAGAGTCTCTTCGGCCGCTCGCTGAAGCTGCGCCAGGTCAGCGCCGGGGGTTGCAACGCCTGTGAGGCCGATGTAAACGTGCTGAGCACGGTGGGCTGGGACCTGAGCCGTTTCGGCATCCAGGTGGTGGCTTCGCCGCGCCACGCCGATGGGCTGTTGATCACCGGGCCGGTCACCCAGAACATGGTGCTGGCGCTGCAGAAGACGTACGACGCGGTGCCAGAGCCGAAGATCGTCATCGCCGTGGGGGCCTGCGCCATTTCAGGGGGTCCATATATAGATCACGAGCAGGTCAACAACGGGGCCGATGGCCTGGTGCCCGTGGACCTGTACATCCCTGGCTGCCCGCCCCATCCGCTCACCATCTTGGATGGACTGTTGAGGTTGCTGGGCAGGTTAAAGGAGGAGGGCAGGGTATGATCAGCGAGGGGCAGGCAACGCAGTTTGGCGAGCTGGGCTACTTTGTCGCCGAGGGTGGTTTTGCCCCGGCGCTGTTGCAGGCGATGAGCGAGGAGATGGATCGGGTGTACCGGGAACACCTAGAGAAAGCCAGGGCCGAAGGCGAGGCGGCAGTGGCGGCGGTGCGGAACCGGCGTTCCTTCAGCCAGTTCCACCTGCTCAGTCCGGTGGCCGCCCAGTTCGCCAGGGAGCCCATCTTCCTGGAGGCCTGCCGGCGCTTCGTAGGTCCAGACGTCGATCTGTACTACAACCAGGCCGCCACCAAACCCCCGGAGCGGGGCAAGATTTTTTCCTGGCACCAGGACTCGGGTTACGTGTACACCGAGCCGCTGGAGTATATCACTTGCTGGACCGCTATCACCGACTCAAATCTGGACAATGGCTGCATCTGGATCATCCCCGGCTCGCCCAAGTGGGGATTGCTGGAACACCTTCCAGAGCCCGAGACCGCTGAGCGGTACGGGGGAAAGACGGCGCAGTTCGCCGACGAGAGCGGCGCCATCCCAGTGGAGATGCGCGCCGGCCAGGTGGCCATCTTCAGTTCGCTGATGCTGCACAAGAGCGGGGCCAATACCTCGGCGGCCAGCATCCGGCGCGGGTACGTGCCCCAGTACCACGTGCCCCACCTGATCGCCAAACACACCGGCCAGGGCTGGGGAGATCAGGTGCCGGTGTTGCGCGGGGGCAAAAGGGTGGATTGATCAGCGGAACAGCAATTTGAGGTAGAAGAGCGGGTTGGTGAGGGTTTTCTTGGGCACGGCATTGGCGATCATGCCGCAGATCAGGTCGCTCAGCTCGGGGTCGCGGGCGGCCTTGCGGATCACCATGTTGAGCAGGGGCCGGTACTGGCCGATTTGCTGCAGCCGGGTGCTGGTGCGCAGCTCGTCGCTCAGGGCCTCCCACAGCCTTTCCTCATAGCGGCTCAGAAAAGCCGCCGAGAGATCGCCTGCCTCCAGGGCCTGGGCTGCGGTCTCCACCGCCAGCCGGGCTGAGTACAGGGCATTGCCGATCCCCTCGCCGGTGAAGGGATCGATGAGCCCGCCGGCATCTCCCAGGAGCATGAAGCCCTCGCCGTGGATGCGCCGCCGCTTGCTGGCCACCGGCAGGTTCCAGCCCACCGGTTCCTCCAGGGGCCGGGCCTGGGCAAAGCGTTGGGCAAAGGGCGGCCGACTGATTACCTGCCGCAGGGCCTCCTTGAGATTGACCCCCCGCTTCTTGAGGTGCTCGTGCATCATGCCAATGCCCACGTTGGCGCCGCCATTTTCCAGCGGAAAGATCCAGAAGTACCCGGGTTTCACCTCGTCCACATAGTGCAACTCGATCTGGTCTTTTAAATCGGCGATGTTTTCGTAGTAGCAGCGCAGGGCCACCAGCGAATGGCGGGGGTCGTGTTGGTAGTAGCCGGTCTTGCGGGCGACGATGGAATTGAAGCCGTCGCAACCCAGCACCAATCGGCCCCGGAATTCCCGCTTCTCCCCGCTGCGGTCCTGGCCGCGCACCCCGCAGACCCTGCCCTCGGCAAAGATCAGGTCCTGCACCGCAAAGTCCTCTAGGCAGGCGGTTGCCCGGGCGCGGGCCTCCCCAAAGAGAAAGGCGTCGAGGATCTGCCGGCGGATGACAACCCCTCCCATGGGCAGGACCTTGCCGGTGAGCAGGTCGCGGTGGTCGTGCCGGCTCATCTCGATGCGGACTTCGTCATGGGCCGGGCTGCCAAAGACAATGGTGCGGATGGGGGCGCCGGGCAGTTGGCGCACCTGCTCCAGTAGGTCCAGTTCATGGAGAATGGCAATAGACTTCCCCGAGAGGGCATCGCCGCAGACCTTGTCGCGGGGGAAGCGCGCCTTGTCCAGCAGCAGCACCTTGAGCCCGCGCCTGGCCGCGTACAGGGTGGCAGTGGCACCGGCCGGGCCGCCGCCGACGATGATGAGGTCGTAGAGGTCGTCTGTCGCGTTCATTTGAGTCTTCAGAAGATAGGCTTCCGGGGCCGGCTAGCAAAGGGTAGGCCCTTGCCAATGCCGGGTTCTGCTGTACATTTCTCCATTCATCACCGATCTCTCTTTCCACGGGAGCACAGCGCCATGTCAGAAGCCACCCAGACCAGCGGGGGAGTAGAAGAGAAGGCCTTTCAGACCGAGGTCCAGCAACTCCTCCAATTACTCATCCATTCGCTCTACACCCACAGCGATGTCTTCCTGCGTGAACTGATCTCCAATGCCTCCGACGCGCTGGACAAGGTCCGTTTCCGCTCGCTGACCGACCGCAACATAACGAACCCCGACGCCCCCCTGGAGATCGACCTCCAGATCAACACCTCGGCCAAGACCCTCACTATCCGCGACACCGGCATCGGCATGACCCGGGATGAGGTCAACCAGAACATCGGCACCATCGCCCATTCGGGTTCGGCCGATCTCATCAAAAAGCTCTCGACGGCCAAGGACCAGGACGAGAAGGCCAAGCTGCAATTGATCGGCCAGTTCGGGGTGGGCTTCTACTCGGTGTTTATGGTCGCCGACCGGGTGGTGCTCACCACTCGTTCCGCCGACCCGGAGGCCGAGGCAGTGCAGTGGGAATCTACCGGCGGGGGCACCTACACTCTTTCTGTGGCCGACCGCCAGGAGCGGGGCACCGAACTCAAGATCTACCTGCGCGGCGATTGCCAGGAATACCTCGATGCCCACCGCCTCGAACAGATCATCCGCCGGCACTCCGACTATGTGGGGTATCCCATCAAGGTGGCCGGCAAACAGGTCAACTCGGGCTCGGCCCTGTGGACCCGGCCTCGCAGCCAGGTCACCGAGGAGCAGTATCACGAGTTCTACACCCACTTGAGCGGTGACCAGGATAAGCCCCTGGCCTACGAGCATATCGCGGTGGATATGCCGATCCAGTTCTACAGCGTGCTCTACATTCCCAAGCAGTCACCCATGGAGCTGCTCTTCAGGCCCGAGCCCCGCATCGCCCTAGACCTGTATGTCAAACGGGTTTTCATCCAGGACGACTGCAAGGAACTTCTGCCCATGTACCTGCGCTTTGTGCGCGGGGTGGTGGACTGCGATGACCTGCCGCTCAATGTGTCGCGCGAAAATCTCCAACACAACCCGGTGGTGACCAAGATCCGCGCCACCTTGGTCCGCCGGCTGCTGAGCCTGATCGAGAACATGGCCCAGAACCGCGCCGAGGAGTACCTGGTTTTTTGGCAGGCGTACGGCATCGTGCTCAAGGAGGGCATCGCCACCGACCACGAACACCACGAGCAGTTGGCCCGCCTGCTGCGCTACCTCTCCTCGCTGGGAGAAACCCCCGAGACCCTGGTTTCCCTGCAGGATTACCTGGACCGCATGAAGGACGGCCAGGACCAGATCTACTACCTGGCCGGCGAGAAGGGGGCCGTGGCCCAGAGTCCGCTGCTGGACGCTTTCCGCCAGCGCGGCCTGGAGGTGCTCTTCCTCACCGACCCGGTGGACGAGTGGGTGATGAACCGGCTGGAGAAGTTCGAGGGCAAAACCTTCCAGGCCATCGACGCCGAGGAAGTGGACCTGGGCAAGCAGTCCCGCATCGAGGGGGTTGAGGAAGACCGGGAGCAGACCATCGAGCTGATCAGCTTCCTCAAGAAGGCCCTGGCCGGGCGGGTGGCCGACGTCAAGGAATCGCAGCGGCTCACCGACAGTCCCTGCGCCCTGGTTACCCCCAAGGGCGGCCTGAGCCACAACATGGAGCGGCTGATGAAGATGACCGACCGCGAGTTCGCCCCGGCCCGGCGGGTGTTGGAGATCAACCCCCGCCACCCGGTGATCCGCAACCTGGGTGCCCATCTAGAAAAGAAGCGCCAGGGCGCTCAATTGGATGAGTGGGCTCATTTCCTGGTCGACTACGTGCTCCTCGGAGAGGGCACGGTGGAGGACCCGCAGCGGGTGGTGCGCAATCTGAACACCATCATGGGGGATGCCAGCACCCACCTGGCGGCGGAGGCCTGAGGTGGACCTGCGCGATAAGGCCCGCCAGGCCCGCCAGACGGCCCGGCAGCTGGCCCTGGCCACGGCCGCCCAACGCGACGCCGGCCTGGAGGCCATCGCCCTGGCCCTAGAAGCCCGGCGCGAGCAGATCCTGGCTGCCAACCAGCAGGACCTGGAAAGCGCCCAGGACCTGGTAGCCAGCGGCGAGTTGGCCCAGCCCCTGGTCAAACGCCTGGATCTGGGGGGGGGCAAGTTTGCCGCCATGGTGGAGATGGTGCGCAGCGTGCGGAACCAGGCCGATCCGCTGGGGCGCACCCAGGCGGCCACCGAACTGGCCCAGGACCTGCGCCTCTTCCGCGTCAGTGTGCCCATCGGGGTGATCGGGGTGATCTTCGAGTCGCGGCCCGATGCCCTGGTGCAGATCGCGGCCCTGTGCCTCAAGGCCGGGGACGCGGTATTGCTCAAGGGGGGGCGGGAGGCGGCGCGCACCAACTTGGTGCTCTACGAGGTGATCGCCGAGGCCACCGCCCAGGCGGGCCTGCCCCAGGGGTGGATCTGGCTTTTGGAGACCCGCGAAGAGGTCAAGGCCCTGCTGGCCCTCGATGAATACCTGGACCTGATCATCCCGCGCGGTTCCAACGAATTTGTGCGCTACATCATGGAGCACACCCACATCCCGGTGACCGGCCACGCCGATGGGATCTGCCACGTGTACGTAGACCGGGCCGCCGATCTGGACAAGGCCCTGCGTATCAGCGTGGATGCCAAGACCCAGTACGTGGCGGTGTGCAACGCCGCCGAAACCCTGCTGGTCCACTGCGAGATCGCTCCGGCCTTCCTGGCCCGCGTGGTGCCGGCCCTGAAGGAAAAAAAGGTCGAGCTGCGCGGCGATGCCCGCGCCGCCGCCCTGGTCCCAGGGGCCTTTGCCCGGGCCACCGAGGAGGATTGGCGCACCGAGTACCTCGACTATATCCTGGCGGTGCGGCTGGTCGACAGCCTCGAAGAAGCGGTGGAGCACATCAACCACTACGGCAGCCACCACACCGACACCATTGTCACCGAAGACAGCCGGGCAGCGGCCCAATTTCTGCGTGCGGTGGATTCGGCCTCGGTGATCCACAACGCCTCCACCCGTTTTGCCGACGGGTTTCGCTACGGATTGGGCGCCGAGGTGGGCATCAGCACTGGCCGGCTGCACAGCCGGGGACCGGTGGGCTTGGAGGGGTTGACCAGCTACAAGTACATCCTTGAGGGGGATGGCCACACGGTCGATGACTTCGAGGGGGCGATTAAACGTTCTTACACCCACCGCCCGCTGGACCTCAACTGGCGGCCTGCGGAATGACGAGGGCTCTGATGAACGAAGCCGGCTCCCCCATCGAGCGGCACATCTTCCTCTGCGCCACTCCCACCAAGCCCAAGTGCCACCGCGATGACACCGGGGCCCGCTGCTGGGAATTCCTCAAGAAGCGTCTGCGCGAATTGGGCCTGGGCGACCCGCGCCAGGGGGGCATTCACCGCACCAAGGCCGATTGTCTGCGGGTATGCGAACGCGGCCCGGTGGCAGTGGTCTATCCCGAAGGGGTGTGGTACCACTCCCTGACCCCCGAGGTCCTGGAGCGCATCATCCACGAGCACCTGATCGGCGGCCGGGTGGTGGAGGAATATCGCAATCCCGAACCCTTCTGCAACCTGGAAGCCTGATTGCCCCGCAAAAAAAAACGCGGCGCACCTGAAAGGTGCGCCGCGTAGGCATTTTCGCCGGTCAGAGAGGCACAAGGGCCCCTCGGAGACGCTCAGTTAGGGAGCGTCACATCCTGGGCCTGGGGGCCCTTCTGGCCTTCGACCACTTCGAACTCACATGCCTGTCCTTCGCCTAGGGAACGGAAGCCCTCGCCGCGAATGGCGCTGTAGTGGACGAAAACATCGCCGCCGTTGGCGCGGGTGATGAAGCCGTAACCCTTGGCGTCGTTGAACCACTTGACCGTGCCGGTCTCGCGCTGTGCCATGAGAAAAATACCTCCATGATGGTGTACTGTTGAGACAGGGCGTTCCGAACCACTCGCGGGGTAGGATCTACTTCTTGGTAGGAAGCTACTGCGGGGTAGAACGGCTGCCACATGAATGAGTGACCTCTCAGTTAGAGAGCGTCACATCCTGGGCCTGAAGACCTTTCTGGCCTTCGACCACTTCGAACTCGACCTGCTGTCCTTCGCCTAAAGAGCGAAAGCCCTCGCCACGAATAGCGCGGTGGTGGACAAAAACATCGCCGCCGCTGGCACGGGTAATGAAACCGTAGCCTTTGGCATCGTTGAACCACTTGACCGAACCGGTCTCGCGTTGTGCCATAATGAATCACCTCCCTTCTGACATATAAGATTGCTTTGGAGATTGTTTTGGGACGGGACCTTCCAAACCTCTCGCGGGGTAGGGATCTACTTCGGGGTAGAATCTAATTCGGGGTAGGGAACCACTTCGGTAGGCTCTACTCGGATTAGAACGGCTGTCCGCAAAACACTGTACCTGTCAAGATAGTATATGACAAAAAAGTAAAAAAGCAACCATATATTTCGCTGGCTACCTTTTTACCTTTGTCATGATGGTCGTGCAAGAGCAGTGCCGCAGCTTATCTGCCAATGGGTTTGCGTTTGTCCATCCCCCCCTTGCGATCAGCGGTTTTGCTGCGCTCCTTCCGCTCGGCCAACGGGAACTCGGCCAGCCGCAGGGCTTTTTTCTGGCGGCGGATGCTCTTCTGCTTGTCGATCTTTTTTTGGACCGAGGGTTTGGTGTAGAAGCGCTTCTTTTTCAGGTCGCGCAGCAGGCCGGTCTTTTTGGTTTTGACCGAGAAACGCCGCAGCGCCTTCTCAAAGGGTTCGTCTGCATAGACTTCGACACTGAAATTGATCATTGTAAACCATCCCTGGGAGCTGAATGTCTGTAGGAATGCGAGAAAGTCCGATACCCGGGCGTGATCTCGGTCACGGCACCAAGGTCCACTGAAAATAGGCTGAGGGCCGGATTTGGGCAAGTCCTCCCGAGCTTCTGGAGCATATTTTTCCTAAAAAGGGCAGGTGCCTGAAGAGGGAGGACCAGGAGAATAAATTGGGATTTTAATCAACATAAATCAAGACCACACAGAGACTTCCTTTTGTTCTGGTGCGTAGCCGATGAAAACCGCCAGGACAATGCGGGGCAAGTCTCCCTGGATGGCGGGCACCTCGTGGATACAGCGGGTATTAAAGAAATAGAGGTCTCCGGGCTCCAGCTCGACCCGGCAACGGGCAATGTGATTGGCCTCTGCGTATTGGTGAAAGGTCTCCGCAGCGATATGAGGCTGGATCTGAGGGGTCCACAGGCACTGGTGCAGGACGGATTGGGTACTGTCGCCCTGGAGGGAGGCATTCTGGAGACACAGCACCCCGCCGAACTGGTGGGTAAAGCGGGAGACCGCGTAGTTGAAACGCTGCTCGCGCAGGACCACGTGGTCGATATGGGGGCGATAGCTGTGGCCGGTGTAGTGAATGCGGAAAATGGCCGGCCCGTACTGGCGGCCGTCGGGCTCGCGGGCCACCTTGACCTCCTGGTTGACGGCCAGGGCCTGCAGGGCAGTGTAGATGGTCTGCACCGGGTTGCCTAAACCCGAGAAGAGGCTGGAGAAGAGCTGGTGCGTGCCGGCGGCGTGCTGCAGGAAGCCCTCCTGATCGGCGCCCAGATTGCCCAGGCTGGTGCCGATGTCGATGCGGTTGCGGGTGTCCTGACCCGAGGTATCTTGAGGATCGCGCATCAGGTCCCGCTCGATGAAGCGCTGGATCAGGCTCTGGCAGTGGGTCGGGTCGTAGGCGCGGCGCAGCACAAAGGCCGGCACCTGGGCTTCGGCCAAGGTGCGCAGGGGATCGGGGTACTCCTGGAGGAGGGTTTGAGGGTTGAATTCAACAGGGGTCCAACTAGCGGTTGAGGGCATGACTGATCTCCTTGGCGTGAGAGGCATAATCTACCCAACCTTCCGAAAGCGCGTCAAACGACGGGCTTGCCCCGCCGAGGGAAGTGGTGCAGATTGAGGCCCAAAAGGAGAGTCCTGTATGCCCCCCATTACCAACGCCATGCCCGAACTGGAGCGCCGGTTGGAGTTTGTCCCGGCTTCAGCGGAGCGCCCAGGCAAACTGAGCCGGGAACAGATTCACCAGTACAACGAGCGTGGATTTGTCTTCCCTCTGGACGTCTTCAGTGCCGACGAAGCTCTGGCCAACCGGCGCTACTTTGATCACCTGATGGAGGAATCCGCCCAAGCTGGCTGGAACAGCTACTCGATCAACGGCTGGCACCAGCACTGCGCCGGCATCCACGACCTGGTGACCGAACCCCGCATGCTCGACTATGTCCAGGACCTGCTGGGCGAGGATCTGGTCTGCTGGGGCACGCACTATTTCTGCAAGATGCCGGGGGACGGCAAGCGGGTGAGCTGGCACCAGGACGCCTCGTACTGGCCCCTCACGCCCAGCCAGACGGTCACGGTCTGGCTGGCCATCGACGATGCGGATCTGGAAAATGGCGCTATGCAGGTCATCCCCGGCTCCCATCTGCACGGGCAGATCACCTTTGAACCCAGCGCTGCAGAGGAGAGCAACGTGCTCAACCAGACGGTCCACGGGGCAGAAAAGTATGGCGGGGCGCCGGTGGCCTTTGCCATGAAGGCCGGCCAGATCTCCCTGCACTCGGACTTGCTGCTGCACGGCTCGGAGGCCAATCTCTCCCAGCGCCGCAGGTGCGGCCTCACCATGCGCTTCGTGCCGCCGCGGGTACGGGCCCTCACGGGGTGGAACGGCCGCTCGGTGATCTGCCGGGGGCGCGATCCGGAAGGGCATTGGGCCCATGTTCCCCGCCCAGAGAGGGAGCAGATTCCAGCCAAGAGTTAGGTTGCGTATACCCACTGGATTGATTATTTAACATTGAATCAATTGCCGACTTCAAGTGCAACAAGTGGGAGAATAAGGGTTTAAATGGGCAGCCATTATCCAGGTACTGAGTGCGAGGTTCGTGCCCTCAACGCTTTTATCAAACTCTTTCGCGCTGCCGAGTCCCTCAACGCGCGAATCAGCCAGAAAGTGGCTGCCCACCACCTGACCCTCAGCCAGTTTGGGGTGTTGGAGACCCTCTGCCATCTGGGGCCTCTGCCCCAGTGCAAGCTGGGGGAAAAGCTGCTAAAAAGCAGCGGCAATATTACGATGGTGGTGGACAATCTGGAAAAGCTGGCATTGGTAGAGCGCCGGCGCGACCGGGTCGACCGCCGGGTGGCCACCGTACATCTGACCGCCGAGGGCCGGGCCTTGATCGAGCGTATTTTCCCCGACCATGTGGCGGCCATCGTGCAGGAAATGGGGGTCCTGGACAGCGGGGAACAGGAGCAGTTGGGCCAGTTGTGCCGCAAGGTGGGCCTGAAAAGCCGCTGAGGTCACCCGTTGCTTCCTTGGCTGCAGCCTGAGGCAAGCTTATGTCCGCACTCACCGCTTTCTATCACCGCTACGAGAAATACGCTGCGGTATGCTGCTTTTTCGGCGGCATCCTCTACGACAGCCTTACCCTGGGCCGCATCGACCGGCTCACTGACAACCTGATCCTGCTGGGCTACCTGCTGATTCTGGGCGGGCTGATCGTTCTGGTGGGGGGATTGCAGACCGGCCGATTCCGCCATGCCCGCTTCCACACCTACCAGTGGCTCTACCCGCTGGCAATGCAGTTCCTGCTGGGCAGCCTGTTCAGCTCGTACGCGGTGTTCTACTTCCAGAGTGTCTCCCTGACCCGCACCGCCGTATTCTTCGGCCTCATCGTCCTGCTGCTGGTGGCCAACGAATTGATCAAGGAGCGGCTCACCAACCTGCCCCTGCTCCTGGCCATGTACTGCTTCTCGCTCTTCTCCTTCTTCATCTTCTTCGTCCCGGTGGTGCTGCACGCCATGAACCACTGGACCTTTGCGCTAGGGGTGCTGCTCTGCGCGCTGGCCCTGGCCGGAGTGCTGGCGGCCATCTTCCTGAAGGCCCCGGACCGGGCTGGCCTCAAACCCAGCGGCCTGGCTACTGGTGGAGTGCTGGTCCTCCTCCTGGTGTTGTATCTGGCAAACTGGATCCCGCCGGTGCCCCTGGCCCTGCGCAGCGGCGGGATCTACCACCGCGCCGAGAAACAAGGGACCAGCTACCGGGTCGAGATGGTGCGGCCGCCCCGGCACCTGTTCTGGAAGAAATCGGAGGAAATCTTCTATCTACGGCCGGGGGACCGGGCCTACTGCTTCACCGCGGTCTTCGCGCCCACCGATTTGCACATCACCCTCTTTCACCAGTGGCAGCGCTACGACGAGAAGCGCGGCGAGTGGGTGCAGACCGACCGGATGAGCTACGCGGTCTCGGGAGGGCGCGAGGGCGGGTACCGCGGCTTCACCTACAAGCAGGCCCTCTCCCCGGGGGACTGGCGGGTGGACGTGGAGAACCCCGAGGGTCAGCTGCTGGGGCGCATCGCCTTCAGGGTGGAGGCGGCGGGGGACCGCAAGCTGGAGTTTGTCTCGCTGGAACGCTGATTCCATTTCCATCTTGAGGCGTGTGCCGGATTGCCCTATACTTGCCCCCCATGTCCACACGCCACGATCCGTACGCCGCCTTTCGCCACCGCAACTATACCCTGTTTATGGTCGGCTCCATGCTGGCCCAGATCGGCGGGGGCGGCCAGGGCCTGGCCATCGGTTGGGAACTCTACCAGCGCACTGGCCAGCCCCTGGCCTTGGGCATGGCGGGCCTGGCCCAGGCCCTGCCGATGATCGTGCTGACCCTGTTTGCCGGGTACCTGGCCGACCGTTTCGACCGCAAGCGGTTGCTCATCCTGAGTATCGCCGGG
>CAMAVQ010000129.1 GCA_945861755.1 Gemmatimonas phototrophica | reverse complement strand
AGGAACCTGGCCGAAAAAGCGGGAAGCCAACTGTTCGAGGCTCAGGACGGGGCCGAAGCCCTTAAGATCATCCAGGAGCAGGAGGTCGACCTGCTCATCCTCGACATCAATATGCCCAAGATCAATGGTATCCAGGTCCTGCAGGCCCTGAGGGCCCACGACCGGTACAAACAACTACCCGTCGTAATGCTGACCACCTCGAGCAGCGCCCACGACGTCCGAGAGGCCATTGCCGGCCGGGTATTGGCGTACCTGCTCAAGGACAACCGCGAGGACCTGGCCACCAAGCTCTTGCAGCACATGCAGGCCCCATGAGCGGGACAACCCGATACCAACACCCCCCTGTTGCCGGACAGGGCGCCCATTGATCTGGCTGCTGCCCGCACTCATTCTCTCCTTTGGTTTTGGCCAACTCTTCAAGTTCGCCCAGCGCCAGGGCTGCTACGCCCCTGCCGTGGTTTCTGCCAACTACTTGACCATCGCCCTCTTGCTCCTGGTGTATCACCTGGCCACAGGCCAATTGGAGCCCGCCCCCCAGGCCCTCGAGGTAGGTGGCTTCATCGGGCTCTTCTTCATCCTGGCCATGCTGCTGATGACCCGCGGTCTGGAACTGGTTGCTGTAGGAGCGGTGCTCACTTCTTTCCGGCTGGCCATCCTCATCCCCATCTTGGCCTCGGTCTGGCTCTGGGGTGAGACCCTCACCCTGGTGCAGATGGGTGGTATCGGCCTGTCGCTGGCAGCCCTGGTATTGATGACCCGCGGCGCCTCTGGGGTCCAGCAACTTTCGCCCCTGCATAGCCTGGGGCTGCTCGGGCTAATCTTTGTCGGCCAGGGCATTGCCTTCTGCGGAATGCGCTGGGTCCATTACGCCGGCCTGGACCCCCATTTCCTGCAGGTATTGCTCTTCATCACCCTCACCGCCGGCGTGCTGGGTGCGTTCTTCACTTGTTACCAGGGCCGCCGGCCCCGGCGCCAGGACCTGATCATGGGCATCGGCATCGGCCTGTACAATCTGGTGACCCTCTCCTTCAACCTCATCGCCCTCAGCAAGGTTCCCGGCACCCTCTACTTTCCGCTCCAGGGCTGCGCGGTGGTCCTGCTGGACAATCTCTTCGCCCAGTTCTGGTGGAAGGAACCCCTGTCGCGCCCGGCCATGGCCGGGGCGGCCCTGGGGGTGCTGGCGATGCTCCTGGTCCTCTGAATCCCCTCAATGGAAAGGTTTGGTTATGGCAGGTAAACTCGAAGGCAAGACCGCCCTGGTCACCGGCGGCGGGCGTGGGATCGGCAGGGCCATCTCCCTGCTCTTCTCCCAACAGGGGGCACGGGTCGCTGTCGCCGACCTAGACCCTCAAACCGCGCAGCAAACCGCTGCGGAGCTGCCCACCCGCGGCTTAGGTCTGGAGCTGGACGTCACCAAGAAGGGTCAGGTGGTGGAGGGCGTAGCCCGCACCCTGGCCGAATTCGGGCACCTCGACATCCTGGTCAACAACGCCGGGTACGTGACCTATTCCACCTTTGAGGAGTGCAGCGAGGAAACCTGGCAGCTCATCCTCGACATCAATCTCAAGGGCACCTTTCTGTGCAGCCAGGCGGTGTTGGCCCACATGAAAGAGCGCCGGCAGGGGGCCATCATCAACCTCAGTTCCCTGGCGGCAAAAAACGGCGGTCTGGCCGCTGGCCCTCCCTACGCAGCGGCCAAAGCCGGCGTCTCTTCCCTGACCATCGGCCTTGCCCGCTATATGGCCCCCCACCGGGTGCGGGTCAACGCCATCGCCCCAGGGGTCATCGACACCGCCATGACCCGTTCCCCCCAGCACGACAAGATGACCGCCACCATCCCGCTGGGCGAGAAGGGCCAGCCAGAGGACGTAGCCAACTGCGCCCTCTTCCTGGCCTGCGAGGACAGCCGGCATATCACCGGAGAGATCATCGACGTGAATGGCGGCCTGTACATGGACTGATCCCCTCCATCATGGAACACGCGTTCAAGCAGGGATGTGACCAAAAGCGGAGGGGAAATGACCCTGGAGACCTTTCCCGGGGGGTGGCTGGGTAGGGAAGTCCGCGTGGTGTGGGGCGGGGTAGCGGAGCCAGAGCGAGCGAGGGTGAAGGACGCGCCTTGGGAAAGGTCGGAAGGGTTATTCCCCGACGCCCTGCCAAAACGATGGGGGTGTAGAACGCGCCTGGGGAAAAGCCGGAAGGGGCGTCTTCCCGACGCCAAACCGGCCTATCAATCGCAGCCGGCCACCAGTTCCTGGAGCAACTTCCCGTACCCCTCCCGCCCTTCGCGTTCCCAGCACTCCAAGAGCGCCGAACCCACGATGGCGACCTCCACCTGCCCCTGCAACTGGCGCACGTCCTTCCCCTGGCGCAGACCGAAACCCATGCCCAGGGGTTGATCGGTGGCCTGGCGGCAGCGGGCCACAAAATCGTAGTTCCCCCCTGCCAACTCCGTCTTGCTGCCCGTCACCCCTTTGCGGGCCACCGTATACACCAGGCCCGTGGCGTGCCGGCCAATCTGCGCCAGGCGCGCGTCGGTGTTGGTAGGCGCCATCAGCATCACCGGGCTCAGTTCACAGCGGGTGCTGTGGTCGAACAGATCGCCGTACTCCTCCACCGGCAGATCGGGCAGGATAAACCCCACCCCACCGCTGGAACGCAACTGATCACAAAACGCCGCGTGCCCCAACCGGAACACCGTGTTGTAGTACCCCATCATCAGCAGCGGGAAGGAAAAGGCCTTGGCGGCTCGTTCCATCAAGGCGAAATACTGGTCCAGTTTCAGGCCTTGCGCCAACGCGTGCTGGTTGGCCCGGGCAAAGGTGGGTCCATCGGCCATCGGCTCGCTGAAAGGCATCTGCAGCTCCACCAGATCCACCCCCGCCTCGGCCATCAACTCCAACATCTGCCAGTTCGCCTCGAGGGAGGGGAAGCCGGCGACGGCGTGGGTCATTACCAAGATTTTGCGCGACTGAAGCCGCTGGTGGATATAGGCATTCAGGTTCACGACTTGGCCACCTTGTCCTTGAGGAACTGGACCCAGTTGCGGTCGCGTAAAGCGGTGGCGATGGTGAAGATGTCCTTGTCCCCCCGCCCCGACAGATTGATCAGGATCTGCTGGTCCGGGCGCAATTCCCCCACCTCGCGCAGGGCGCCGGCCACCGCATGGGTGCTCTCCAGAGCGCCGATGATGCCCTCGCTGCGCATGAGCTGTTTGAGCGCCGCAATCACCTCGGCGTCGGTGGCCGAGGTAAAACGCACCCGCCCCAGGTCCGCCAGGTGGGCCAGGATGGGACTGACGCCGATGTAGTCGAGCCCGGCCGCCACCGAGTGGGTTTCGCGCATCTGCCCTTCCTCATCCTGCAGGAAGTAGGTCTTGTACCCTTGGGCAATCCCCACCGCGCTCTTGGCCCCCGCGGCCAGGCGCGCAGCGTGTTCACCGGTATCCAGTCCCCGCCCGCCGGCCTCAACCCCTACCAGTTCGACCTGGGGGTCGTCGAGGAATCCCAGGAACATGCCAGAGGCATTGGACCCCCCACCCACACAGGCGTAGACCCGGTCGGGCAGCCGGCCGGTGAGGGCCAGCATCTGTTCGCGGCTCTCTACTCCAATGACTCGTTGGAAATAGGCCACCATCTGGGGAAAGGGATGGGGACCGCAGGCCGTGCCCAGCACGTAGTGGGTATGATCCATGGAATAGGCCCAGTCGCGCAGACACTCGTTGATGGCGTCCTTGAGGGTGGCGGACCCGTCGGTGACCGGCACTACCTTGGCGCCCAGCTGTTCCATCCAGAAGACGTTGGGGCGCTGGCGCTCCACATCCACGGCCCCCATGTAGATGGTACACTCCAGTCCCAGGCGGGCTGCCATGGTGGCCGTGGCCACCCCGTGCTGGCCGGCCCCGGTTTCGGCGATCACCCGTTTTTTGCCCATGCGCCGCACCAACAGGCCCTGGCCCATCACATTGTTGATTTTGTGGGCGCCGGTGTGGTTCAGGTCCTCGCGTTTGAGAAAAATGCGGGCCCCGCCTTGGCTGCGGCTCAGGTTGTCGAGTGGAGTCAGTGGGGTGGGCCGGCACGAATAGGTCCGCATCTCCTGGGTGTACTGCTCCCAGAAGGCAGGGTCGCGCCGGGCTTCCTCGAACGCTGCTTTCAGCTCTTCGAGGGTGGCGTGCAGAATCTCGGGGACAAAACTCCCCCCGTAGGGACCGTAGTAGCCGGAATGACCCGGGGCGAGGATCTGATCGAGCATGGCGCGGGCTTAGGGGACCAATTGTGCTTTCTTGAGCGCCTCGAAGAGCGCGTTGCCGCTGGGGGCCTGGCTCTCCTCCTTTTGCTGGCGCTGGCGGAACTCCTTCAGGTCGGCGTCCGCCTCGGCACTTTCGGCCTGTTTGATGGAGAGGCGCAGGCGTTTGCGCCGGCTGTCCACCTCCAGCACCAGCACCTTGACCTCCTGGCCCAGGTGGAGCACATCGCGGGGATGCGCTACCCGTTTGTCGGCCAGCTCGGAGATGTGCACCAGGCCGCGCACTTTGCCCTCTAGTTCGACAAAAGCCCCAAAGGTCTCCAGGGCCTCCACCTTGCCCTGCACCACCGCCCCTTCTTTGAGACCGGCCATGGCTTCGGACCAGGGATCTTGTTGGTTGGCCTTGAGCGAGAGCGAAATCCGCGCCTTCCTCTTGTCGTCCAAATCCTTGACCTTGAGCACCCGCACCGAAATCTGTTGTCCCTCCTTGAGGACCTCGTTGGGGTGGCCCACCCGCTCGTGGCTGAGTTCAGAGACGTGGACCATACCCTCTATGCCCCCGCCCAGTTCCACGAAAGCGCCGAAGGCCTCCATACGAGTGACCTTCCCATCCAGCAGAGCGCCTTCGACGATGCCGGCCTTCACCTGGCCGGCCTGCGCCTCTTGCTCTTTTTCGAGCAGGGCCCGGCGCGAGAGCACGATGTTGCGCCCCTGGTCGCTGTAGCGAAGAATCTTGAAGATCAGGGTTTGGTCGCGGAAAGTCTGGGGGTCTTCGACAAAGCGCAGCGCGATCTGCGACACGGGACAGAAGGCGCGTACCCCCTGGATATCAACTCCCAGGCCCCATTTGTTGGTCGCCGTGACCTTGCCCTCCACCGGGATGCCGGCCTTGAAGGCCTGGTAGAGTTTGTCGGAGCCCTGGGCGTTTTGGTGTAGAACACGGGTCAGGAGGATTTCTGCCTGGTCCTCCACCACAAAGGCCTCGATGGGATCGCCCACTGCCAGCCCCGGTTTTCCTTCGCCGTCGTGGAGTTCCATGGTCTTGATCCGGCCCTCGCTGCGCCCGCCAAAATCCACGAAGCTATCCTCGGGTCCGACCTTCACCAGCACCCCCTGCACCTTGGCCCCGGCCTTCACCTCCGTTCCCTGGTTGGCGCCCTGCTGATCGAGCAGCCGGGCAAATTCCCCGCCATTCTCGCTGGCGGTGGTCAGGGCCTCCCCCATGGAAGAGGGGGCTGCATGCTCATTTTGCGTGTTTTCCGACACTTCGCTTACTCCTTTGCTAGAAGCTCCCGGGGTGGGATCCCTCAGGGGAGCAAGAGCACCTTGCCCGTGGTCAAACGCCCCTGCAGCGCCCGGTGGGCCTCGGCGGCCTGGGCCAGGGGAAAGCGGGCACCGATGCGGAGGTTGAGCCGACCTTCGCCCAACCAGGAGAGCACCTCAGTGGCCCGCGCCAGCAGTTCTGCACGGGTGGTGGTGTAATGGACCAAGGTGGGCCGCGTCAGGAAGAGCGACCCTTTGGTGCTGAGCACGCCTGGATCGACGGGGAGCACCGGGCCGCTGGACTGGCCAAAGAGCACCATGTAGCCGCGAGGGCGGAGTACGTTCAGACCTTTGTCGAAGGTGGTCTTGCCCACCGAATCGTAGACCACATCTACGCCCCGGTTGTCAGTCAGGCGTTTGACTTCGGTTTCAAAGTCCACCTCGGTGTAGCGGATCACCTCGTGCGCCCCGGCCTGGCGGGCCAGCGCCTCCTTCTCGGCGGTGGACACCGTGGCGATCACCCGGGCTCCGCGCTGGCTGGCCATCTGCACCAACAGTAGACCCACCCCGCCGGCGGCAGCGTGGATCAGGGCCGTATCCCCCGGCTTCAGCGCGAAGGACCCGTGGACCAGATAATGGGCGGTCATGCCCTGTAACATGGCAGCGGCAGCCGTCGCGAAATCGACCTTTTCCGGCAAGGGCACCAAACGCGCCGCAGGCACTGCGGCCTGTTGAGCA
This sequence comes from Gemmatimonas phototrophica, assembly GCA_945861755.1. GTDB lineage: Bacteria > Latescibacterota > UBA2968 > UBA8231 > UBA8231 > SICG01. Next base: position 5,349 of record CAMAVQ010000129.1, on the reverse strand, counting down.
TAGGCCCCGATGGCCCCGGCATAGGCCACCCGGTCCCCCACCTTCACCTCTTTTACCCCTTCGGCGATGGCGCTTACAATGCCGGCCGCCTCCACCCCCGGAGTACACGGGAGTGTCACCGGATAGAGCCCTTCCCGGTGGTAGGTGTCGATATAGTTGAGCCCGATGGCCTCGATCTGCACCAGGGCCTGGCCGGCGGCCAGGACAGGGACAGGGGCTTCTTCGTAGGCCAGCACTTCGGGCCCGCCGTATTGGTGGAATCGCACTGCTTTCATCTGGGGACCTCTTTTCATGAGCAGAACTTATAAACTACGAATTCCGCAGGCGAGAGACAACTTAATCTCTCGGGGTATTCCAGTCTTGACGCCTAGAACAAAAGCCCTTAGCATATCCCTCACCATCTCCATCCACCCTCATTCCCCCCCTGTGCCGCCATGCCCAAGAAAAAACTCAATCTCATCCTCCTCGGCGTAGACAGCCTGCGCGCCGACCGCATGAGTTGCTACGGATACCACCGCCAGACCACCCCCCACCTCGACAAATTCGCCAGCCAGGGGGTGCGCTTTGCCCAGAACTTCTCGCCCCATATCCCCACCACCTCGGCCTATTCGTCCATGCTCACCGGACTGGACGCCTTCTCCACCACCGTGGTGGCCCTGCGCCACAAAGGCACCCTGCCCGAACAAGTGAAAACCCTGCCCGAGATTCTGCGCGAGGCCGGGTACGACACCTCCTGCGTCGGTTTCACCGGCAACCCGGCGTCGCGCGGTTTTGACGCATACCACAACTTCTCCGGTTGGGGCAACTGGGCGTCAGGGCGCAGCCCCAAAGCCGAGAACCTCAATGCCGTGGCCATTCCCGAGTTGGAGCGGATGGCTGCGCAAAACCAGCCCTTCTTTCTCTTTCTGCGCCACATGGACCCCCACTCGCCCTACCTGCCCCCCGCCCCCTTTGAGCGTTTGTTCTACAGCAAGGACGAATGCGCCCCGGGCAATCCCTCGATGAAGCCGGCGATGTCCTTCAAGCCCTTCTGCGACTACTTTGCCGAGTGGATGCCGCCGGGCATCACCGACATCGACTACGTGGTCGCCCAGTACGACGGGGCAGTGGCTTACATGGACGCGTGCATCCAGCGCATCCTTACCCGGGTGGAAGAATTGGGCCTGGCCGAGAACACCCTGGTCGTGCTCAACGGCGACCACGGTGAGACCCTCGACGAGCACGATTGCTGGTTCGACCACCACGGCATGTACGAAAATACCCTACACGTGCCCTTGATCCTGCGCCTGCCCGGCGTATTGCCAGCCGGCCAGACCGTGCCCGGCATGACCCTGCACCAGGACCTGGTCCCCAGCCTACTCGAATTGATGGGCATTCGCACCAAAATCAAGTTCGACGGCTCTTCCCTATTGCCCCTCATCCGCGGGCAACAGACCTCCAACTATTCGGACTTCTACATCACTGAGTGTACCTGGATGCGCAAACACGGCTGGCGCACCCCCGAATGGAAGCTGATGGTGGCCCTCGAACCCGACTTCCACTTCAAACCCCCGGTGGAACTCTACAACCTGGTCAAGGACCCCTTCGAACTGAACAACCTGGCTGACCAGGAGCCCCAACTGGTGGCCCACCTGCGGCAGCGCATGGAAACCTGGATTGCCCAGCGCGAGAAGGCCACTGGTCGCCCCAACCCCATGTACACCAACCTCGACTGGCACGGCAAGGACGGCGTGGGTCCCTTCAAGACCTCGCAACAGGCCTACGACACCATGCACATCGGCTCAGTGGGCACCGCCAACAAATTGCAGGCCGGCAACAAAGCCCAGGCCAAGAAAGCGGCGTCCCGCAAGAAAACTAGATAGGGACGGGGAGATGACTCCGCAGGCTGAGTCAGGGCCGGGGGAGTGCCCCAGCGGGGGGGCCGCGAGGGTTAGCGCAGCGGCAGGTGGAAGGGGACGTCTCTGGTGGAGAGGCCGGGGGCAGGATCGCAGGGCGGGGTGTGGGGAAGCGTAGTTCAAGGAGCGAGGGGCGCAGCACCATATAGATGGTGCTGCGGAGGATGGGCTGTGGGTGGCCGCGCGAAAGCGCGACGAGACACCATATAGATGGTGTCTCGGATCCGGGACTGCAGAGACGCCCGAAGTGCATGCAACGCCATATAGATGGCGTTGCCCCCACGGACCTGACCTTGGGGAAAGGCCGGAGTGGATCGTTCCCCGACGCTCCCCTGCTTCAGGAACTGGAGGTCAGCGGGTAGAGGCCGTACTCGACGATGATTTCCAGATCCTCCACCACCACGCCACCCACCAGATCCTCGGGCCGGCGCACCAGGGCGATCTCCAGCAGATTCTCTCCCAGCCTGAACAGCTCCAGACCAGGCTCCAATTCCACCCACTGCCCCGCATAGGGGTCGACTTGGCGCAAGGGCGTGCGGCGGCACACCGCGCTTAGAGTCCGCCCGTTCAGCTTGAGCCCCAGCACCTGGGCCGAAACCAGGTTGCCCACACCAAGGCGCAGGCGGATGCGCTGCACCCGGTCATTGCCTGGGTCATCGGCGATGCTGAAGTGCAGCGGATGGAAGTGGGTGGAATCGTCGGCGGGGATTTCCAGGGGCAACTGCCCCGGATAGTCGTGCTCCCCGGCCTCGGCGCAGCGCCGGCGGAGAAAATAATGTTTATCCCTCCCCCGGATCAGTTCCTCGTCGCCAAGTTCGCTGAGGATACGGCGCTCCTGATCCTCCAAGGGCCAGTTGAGGAACCAGGTATAAAGACCGTCGGCGCCCTGGTGCCAGTAATTGGCCGCGGCCGCCCGCATCATCGCCGGGGTGGCATTGACCCGCGGGTGAAAACGCCGGCTATCGTCATGTCGGTAGGGCTGCAGCACCGGGTACACGGAGATTTCGCGCTGATGTGCATGTTGCGTCAACCAATCGATGGGCAGGTCGGCGTCGAGCACCATGGAGACATAGAGCAGCGGGGCCACGTAGTCGACCAACCCCTCCAGCAGCCAGGTGTCCACTGCCAACCCCGTTTTGAGATTGAGTTCCTCAGTGGGGTAGATCCGCACCCCCACCTGCTTGCCCCCTTCCTGAGCCAGATGGGCCACCTGCCGCACGAATTCGGTGAGGGTGGCGGAGTGTTCCCCCACGTCCTCGGGCCTCAGCCAGAAGGAACTGCCCCCCGGCGCGGCGGCAAAGTCCAGTTCCACGCCCTCCACGTCATAGCGGGTCAGCAATTCCTCCAGCACCGCCAGCTGATGGGCGCGCACCTCGGGATGAACAAATCCCCTGCCGCCACTGGCCAGGGTGTACTTAGGATCCAGCCCCTCCCATCCACCCATACGCACGCTGGCGAAAAAATCTAGCCCCTTCTGGTGCGCCCTGCCCACTAGTACCTGCAGCGGATCCAGACCCCGATCCAGCAAACTCTGCATATTGTGCCAGACCCGCCAATAATAGGGGTCGGCAAAGGGCCGCTTGTCGTCGCCAAAACGCCGGCCCACCTTCGAGGGGTAGAAGAGCCCGTCCCCTCGCGACACGCCGTAGATGAAGGTATCCACCGCGGTGCCGGCCACCTCATCCACTGGCGCCCAAGCATCCTCCAGACGCATGGGCGGCTCGTGTACAAAGAGATAATAGTGGCGGGCGTCGTTGAAGTAGATGGTGCGGTGGCGTCTCATACCTGTCCCTCCTCGGGGGGAACCGCGCGCAACAGGGCGACCAGCTCGTGGTAAATCCCCGGTCCGGCGGCCACCACGTCCTCTCCGCAGAGATCTGGGGGGATGTGCTCAGGAACCTTCCCCAGATGACCGGTCAACGCCCCGGCCTCCCGGGCGATCAGGCAGGCAGCGGCAAAATCCCAGGGCTTCAGGGTCTCGTAGAAACCATCGAGGCGACCAGCGGCCACCCAGCAGAGGTCCAGGGCCGCCGAGCCGATGCGGCGGAAATCGCGGCAGTGCATCAGCACCTGGTTCAGCCGGCGAACCAGGCGGGGGCGATCCTGCCTTTCGTAGGGAAACCCCGTGCCGATGAGGGCCCTTTCGAGCTGGGTGCAATCGCCAGTCCGCAGCGGAACACCGTTTAGGGTGGCCCCTCCGCCCTTGAGGCCGCAGTAGGTTTCCTGCAGGAAGGGGCTGTGGACCGCCCCGGCCTGCACCACCCCGTCCTCCGCGTAGGCGATGGAAATGGCGACCGACGCAAACCCGTAGGCAAAATTCACCGTGCCGTCGATGGGATCGACAATCCAGAGGGGCCCCTGGTTGCGCTCCTCCTGCGGCATGGCCGGCGACGATTCTTCCGAGAGGATGCGGTGACTGGGAAAGGCAGCGGTCAGTTCGCTGCGGATCAGTTCGTCGGACTTCAGGTCCGCCGAGGTGAGTAATTCCACCCCCTCCTTGTAGCTGAGCGTCAGGCCCCCGCGCTCCCGCTCGGCGGCGATCAAGGCGCCGGCCCGGCAGGCCAGGTGGGTGGCAAAGTCCAAGATTGGCTGAGACGGACTCAAGGAAAGTTCTCCTGGACCAGAGAGGTGTTGAGATTGGGGCGGCTGAACAGACTGCGGACCGAAGGGTCCGGGTGATCGCTCAGTCGTCTGGGCACGATGTTGAAATTGCTCAGGAAGGGCTGGGAACGGTGCCCGTAGTACACATGTGCGGTTCGCCGGTCGCGGGACGAGCGCTTCACCACCCCGGCATGGCAGGAGCCGGCGTTGAAGAGGATCGCGGTGCCCGCTTTGCCGTACAACTCCCTGCCCTGGGACCCGTCGCGGTCCGTGGGTAATTTCCGCTTGGTCTCGGCATCCTCGGGGACCACGGCAAAACAGTGCGTGTGCTCATCCACGTCGGTGAGATAAAAGACCGCGGAGATATTGCGCAGCGCCAGGGGATGGCCGGGCAGGTGGGCGGTATCGCGGTGCCAGACCGCGTCCGGAACCTCCCCGTCTAAGGCCTCCCGCACCATGACCGAGTGCTCCTCGAAACACAGTTCCTCGCCCATCAGTTCCCTGACCACCGGCAGCACCCCCGGATGGTAGAGGGTGCAGTCGAAAACAGCATTGGTGAGCAGCACACTGATGCTCTGGAAACGCCCTCCCTCTGCCCGGTTCATCCAAAGCGGAGGGTATTGCTGGCGGTCGGCGTCGACAGCCTGGTTGAGTAACCGCAGTTCCTCCCCGGAGAGCACCTCGGGGAGGACACAGTACCCATGTTGCCGGAAGAATTCCACCTTGTCTTTCACGCGACCTCCTTCACCCGATAAGTTGGCGATCTTACAACATACCCTTTGCTTGGACGCCGATCAACCCGACGCCTAGTCACTCCACCTCCCGCACTTCTTCCCAACTCCTGGTCTCCCAT
>CAMAVQ010000128.1 GCA_945861755.1 Gemmatimonas phototrophica | reverse complement strand
CGGGATAGGCGGAGAAGATTTCCAAGGTGCTGCCGCAGACCAGGCGTTTGATCCCGGCTTCCACGGCGGCCAGGAAGAGCACATGGGTGCCACGGGTGGCCAGGTCCAACAGGAGCTGGTCCCGGGTCAGAGGATCGGCAGGCAGGTCGGGGGGCGGTTCTCCGGTGTGGATGACCGCGTCGATATGGCGCAGGGCCTGCCACATGGCCTGGGGGTCGAGCAGGCTGGCCTGAACCGCAGTCGCGTTGGCACCTGGTTCAAAGGGGGTGGTGTCGAGCAGGCGGAGTTGATGACGCCCGCGCAGTCGGTCGGCGACGGCTTGACCCAGGCGGCTGGCGGCGCCGGTGATGAGTACGCGCATGCAAAGCTCCTTTGGCGGATGAACCCGGGGATATTCGCCCCCGGGGGAGATTTTGTCAAGTATCGTATTTTTTGCTTGACATTGTAGCGGCGCACTGTTTAAAAATTTAAGATACCTATGTTTCGCGCAGTTCCGCTTTTCACGCAGAGGACGGCCATGAAGTCTCAACTTTTGGCGTTTCATTTTATCGGCGTGCTGATGTCAACTAATGGGGGCAAGGTAATGGTGAAAAACCCTAGGGAAACCCGCAGCGGACCTGGAAGGTAGAGCTGGCGCGTCGGGGCAGTTTTAGCCTGCCCCGGCGGCGCTTTTCACAACACGGCCTCCGCTGAGAGGCCGGCGCGGTGCTGTTCCAGAAGCAGGGAGCAGGCCGCGCGCCAGCCGACCGTATCCAGGGCGCTTTTCCCCGGAAAACGCAGGGACGTCTTGTGTCCTGGAGGTCGGCAATCACAGATACTTTGGTGGTTAGGACCACGGCACAAGCACAGCCGTGGTCCTTTTTTATTTCCAGAATGGAGGCACCAATGAAGAAGATCGACAGGGAGCGCATCGAGCGGGTAGCCCGTCTCTATGCCAGCAACGAAGAGGCCAGCCAGGCCCTGGGCATCGCGCCGGGGAGTTTCAGCCGTTTGTGCCGGCTCTATGGCATCGAAACCCCCTATGCCCGCAAGCGCCGGCGTTGGCGCGAGGTGGGGCGGAGACGGCGTTTGGGGGTGCAGGAAGAGGGTGGCGCGTCCTGGCCCAAGGGTCCATATTATTAGGTGAGTCGCACTGCAAATCGTTGACCAGATTGATACTATGTCGCTGATCGTCGGTGAGGGCGTCGGCAAGTACTACGGCGCCCTCGATGTCTTCAAGGATCTCAGTTTTCGCCTCGAGCCAGGAGACCATATCGGCCTGGTGGGGGCCAACGGTGAGGGCAAGACCACCTTGCTGCGCCTGCTGGCCGGGCTGGAGGAGCCCACCAGTGGTTCGCTGCAGCACCGGCGCAGCCTGCGGGTGGGCTACCTGCCCCAGGACCCCCCCGATCTGGGGCAGACCACCTTGTGGCAGGCTATGGCCGAGGTTTTCGCCGGGCTGCGCAAGCTGGAAGCAGAGCTAGCTGGGCTGGCCCGCCAGCTAGAAGATCCCAGCCATGGGGAAGAGGTTCTGGCCCGGTACAGCGCCCTGCAGGAGGAGTTGGAGCGCCGGGGGGGCTACACCTACGAGGCCCGCATCCGCTCGGTGCTGACCGGCCTTGGTTTTGCAACGGTGCAGTTCGAGCAGGAGCTGGGCAAACTCAGCGGCGGGCAGCGCACCCGCGCCCTGCTGGCTCGGTTGCTCTTAGAAGAACCAGAGCTCTTGCTGCTGGACGAACCCACCAACCACCTCGACCTGCAGGCAGTGGAATGGCTGGAGGGGTGGGTGCAGGAGTTCAAAGGCAGCCTGCTGGTGGTTTCGCACGACCGCTACTTCCTCGACAAGTGTTCGGCCAAGGTGTGGGAGATCGCCTTTGGTGGGCTGGAGACTTACCGGGGCAATTACACGGCGCATCTTCGCCAGCGCCAGGAACGCTACGAGCGCCGGCTAAAAGAGTGGGAGGCCCAACAGGCGTACGTCGAGAAAACCCAGGATTTTATCCGCCGTTATCTGGCGGGCCAGCGCAGCAAGGAGGCCCAGGGACGGCGCACCCGGCTGGCGCGCTACCTGGCCACCGAAGGGGTGGATCGGCCGCGGGAACAGCGGCGCATCCGGTTGCGGCTTGAGGGGGGCCAGCGCAGCGGCGATATCGTGCTACAACTGCGCGGCGGGGTGGCGGTGGGATATTCAGCCGAAAAGGTGCTGGCGCGAATGCCCGAGGTAGAGGTACTGCGCGGGCAGCGCATCGCCGTGGTGGGGCCCAATGGGGCGGGCAAGACCACCTTGGTGCGCAGCATCCTCGGGGAGTTGGACCTGCTGGAGGGGGAGATCCGCTACGGCACCGGGGTCGAGCCGGGGTACCTGGCCCAGGCCCACGACCACCTCGACCCGGAGATGAACGTGTTGGAGGCGGTGCGCCAGGCCAGGCCACAGCTGCCCCCAGAGGAGATCCGCAATCTGCTGGGCAGCCTGCTTTTCAGTGGCGACGATGTCTTCAGGAAGGTGGGTGAACTCAGCGGTGGGCAGCGCAGCCGGGTGGCTCTGGCCAAACTGGTCTTGCACAATGCAAATCTGTTAGTACTCGACGAACCCACCAACCATCTCGACATCGCCTCGCAGGAAATTTTGCAGGAGGTGCTGGGAGATTTCCCCGGCACTCTCATCCTGGTCAGCCACGACCGCTACCTGATCCAAGCCCTGGCCACCCAGGTGTGGCTGGTGGAAGGGGGAAGGGTCCAGTGTTATGCGGGCAACTGGGAGGAGTTTCTGCGCTGGCGCCACCAGCAGACTCTGCCGGCCCAGGCCGACGGCAAAACACCCAAGCCCGAGGGTCCGGTGCTGCGCCAGACCCAAAAGCAGGAACGGCGTGGCCGCAAACAGCAGGAGAAAATGCAGCAGCGCCAGGGGGAGGTGGAGGAACAGATCCACCAGCAGGAACTGGCCCTAGAGGCGCTCAGCGCGCGGATCGGCAAAGCCGGTGAGAGCAAAGATATGCAGCTGGTTTACGAGTTGGGCACCGAATATCGGCAACTGGAAAAGCAACTAGAAGCACTGATGGAGGAGTGGGAGGAGTTGGCTCGCGACCTGGAACCGCCCCAGGACGACAAGTGCAGCGCATCGGTCTGAAAAGGAAGCCCTAATGTCGGAAAGGTCGAAGCCCAAAGCCAAGCGGAAATTTTCCGCTACCGCCAACCTGCACCAGGGCATGGATGTGCCCGCCTTGCAGGCCGCCTTTACCAACCATCTTGAATATTCGCTGGGCAAGGACGAATACACCGCCACGGACCGCGACCGTTTTATCAGCCTGGCCATGTCGGTGCGCGATCGATTGGTGGAGCGTTGGATCGAGACGCAGCAGGCCTATTACGATCGGGATGTCAAGAGAGTTTACTACCTGTCGCTGGAGTTTCTGCTGGGCCGGACCTTGAGCAACAGTCTGCTCAACCTCGAAATGGAGGAGCCGACTCGCCAGGCCCTAGAGGAGTACGGGTTCAGCCTGGAAGAGCTGCAGGAAGTGGAGTTCGACGCCGGGCTGGGCAACGGTGGCCTGGGGCGGCTGGCGGCGTGTTTTCTCGATTCGATGGCCTCGCTCGAACTACCGGCGTACGGCTATGGCTTGCGCTATGAATACGGGATCTTTTTCCAGCGCATCGAAAATGGTTACCAGCGCGAGACCCCCGACAACTGGCTGCGTTACGGCAATCCCTGGGAGATCAGCCGGCCGGAGCATCTCTATCCGGTCCGTTTCTACGGCACCGTGAACCAGTACTGCGATGCGCAGGGGGTGTTGCGCAACGACTGGGTCGACACCCAGCAGGTGATGGCCATGGCGTATGACACTCCGGTGCCGGGATACGGCAACAACACCGTCAACACCCTGCGGCTGTGGGCGGCCAAGGCCACCCGCGATTTCGACCTGGAGCCCTTCAATGTTGGCGAGTACGAGCGGGCGGTAATGGACAAAGTGCGCTCCGAAACCATCACCCAGGTACTCTATCCCAACGACAATGTCTTCGTGGGCCGCGAATTACGCCTCAAACAGCAATACTTCCTGGTCAGCGCCACCTTCCAGGACATCTTTCGCCGGTACCGCAAAAACCATACCGCTTTTGCCGAGTTCGCTGACAAAAACGCCGTCCAGCTCAATGATACCCACCCGTCCATCGCGGTCCCCGAGCTGATGCGGCTGCTGATGGACGAGCAGGGCCTGGGCTGGGATGAGGCCTGGAAGATCACGTTTGACACCTTTGGTTACACCAACCACACGGTGCTGCCCGAAGCCCTGGAGAAATGGCAGGTGAGCCTGATCGGCAAGGTGCTGCCCAGGCATCTGCAGATTATCTACGAGATCAACCGCCGCCTGCTGGGGGAGGTGGCCGCTCGTTATCCGGGTGACGGGGATCGGTTGCGCCGTATGTCGCTGATCGAGGAGGGGCCGGACCAGAAGGTGCGGATGGCCCATCTGGCCATCGTCGGCAGCCATTCGGTCAACGGCGTGGCCGCGCTGCACACCAAGATCCTCACCGAGGAGGTGTTCAGGGATTTTTATGAATTGTGGCCAGAGCGCTTCAACAACAAGACCAACGCCATCACCCCGCGCCGCTGGCTGCGGGCCTGCAATCCGGGACTGGCCCAGCTGATCTCCTCCCAACTGGGAGAAGGCTGGGTAAAGGACCTGGCCCAATTGCAGGGTCTGGTCCACCTGGCCGAGGATGCCGGCTTTCGCGAGCAATGGCGTCGGGTCAAGCGAGAAAATAAAGAGCGCCTGGCCCGCTATGTCGCGACCCACAACCATCTGGAGCTCAATCTGGATTCACTCTTCGATTGTCAGGTCAAGCGTTTCCACGAATACAAACGGCAGTTGCTCAACGCCCTGCACGTGGCCGCTCTCTACCACCGCCTCAAGACCGGATCGACCCGCACCTTTGTGCCGCGCACGGCCATCTTTGGCGGCAAGGCGGCCCCCGGTTATTTCATTGCCAAGTTGATCATCAAGCTGATCAATTCCATCGCTGCCACCGTCAACCAGGATCCCGAGGTGGGGGACCGACTGAAGGTGGTGTTCCTGGCCAACTACGGGGTTTCGCTGGCCGAGAAGATTATGCCGGCTGCCGAGTTGTCGGAGCAGATCTCCACCGCTGGCCTGGAGGCCTCGGGCACGGGCAACATGAAGTTTGCCCTCAACGGGGCCCTTACTATTGGCACTCTCGACGGGGCCAATGTGGAGATGGCTGAGGAGATTGGCAGGGAGCACATTTTTATTTTCGGCTTGCATGCCGACGAGGTGAAGGCCCTCAAGCAGCAGGGGTACAATCCCTGGGATTACTACCACGCCGATCCCGAACTGAAGGTGGTGCTGGATCTGATCGCCGAGGGCGCTTTTTCCCCAGGGCAGCCAGACCTGTTCAAGCCCCTGGTCCACGGGCTGCTCTACGAAGGTGATCCATATCTGTTATTAGCCGACTATGGGGCCTATGCCGCCAGCCAGGAGCAGGTGAGTGCCCTGTACCTGGACCCGGAGGCCTGGACGCGCACCTCCATCCTCAACTGTGCCCGCATGGGGAAGTTTTCTAGCGACCGGACTATCCAGGAATACGCGCAGCAGATCTGGGGGGTGGAGCCTTCGCCGGTGCGGATTCGGAAGTAGGGCACGTAGCTAACTGACGGTCGCGTCGGGGAGCGACCCACACCGGCTTTTCCCGAGTCCCGGGCCTGCCACCGACGCCCCACTCTACCCCCAGGCCCCGGAGAGGTATACCCCCCACCTGCCGCTGCGCTAACCCTCGCGGCCCACCCCGCTGGGGTCGTCTCCCCGCCGCTTTGGGGTTCTTTGTATCTGGACGCTGTAGCTGCAAATCTCTATTTTGCTCCCTGACTATTCAGGAGGAAATCCCATGCCTGCAAGTGTTCCGCGTTCGGTGCGGCAGTTGTGCCGCCAGGTGTTGCCTCTGTTGATGGACCGCGCCGATGGCGCACGTCTGCTGGGGGATGTGGAGGCCGTGGTCGAGACTGATCGTTGGAACTCCTTCGACCGTTTTCACCAGACCAGCCAGACCCTGGCCCGCCGGTACGAGGAGGCCGGGGCCGGGGCCGAGGTCTATCCGCTGCAGACGGGGGGGCGTATCGGCACTGGCCGCTGGGTGATTCAGGAGGCCGAGGATGTGCTGGGGGCCACCCTGGAGGTGATCTCCCCAATACACCAGCGCCTGCTGGACTTTCAGCACAATCCCTGGCACGTGATCCAGTGGACCAGCGGTACCCCGGAGGGCGGGCTCGAATGTGAACTGGTCATCATCGACAGCCAGGAAGAGTTGGGGGCCAAGGGCAAGGACGCGCTGCTGGGCAAGCTGGTGCTCAGCTGCCTGGAACCCAGGACGCTGATGAAGCCGCTGGCCGACAAGGGGGCAGTGGGGGTGATCACCGACCGGCCCATCGACCGGTTGCCCGATGCGCTGGCGTGGAGCAAGTTCGGCTGGGGGGCAGTGGCGATGGAGTGGGCCACGGCGCGGCTGGTGGGGCTGGTGCTCTCCCAGAACCAGGGCCGGGAACTGCGCCGGCTGGTGCAGCAGCGGGGTCCCTTGCGCCTGCGGGTCGAGGTGGAGGTGCGCAAGTACGTGGGCAGCCACGACGTGGTCAGCGGCCTGGTGCGCGGAGCCCACGACCCGCAGGACGAGGTCTGGGTGCTGGCCCACAGCGCCGAGCCTGGGGCAGTGGATAATGCCTCGGGGGTAGCGGTATGTCTGGAGATGGCCCGCTTGCTCGAAGGGCTCATCGCCGAGGGCAAGTTGCGCCGGCCGCGGCGCAGCATCCGCCTGATCAATGCCTATGAGTGTTACGGTTTCTTCGGCTATCTCGAAAAGGCGCGCCGACTCCAAGCTCCCCTGGCCGGGCTGTGCATCGACACCCTGGGCTCCAAGCCAGAGGTCTGCGACGGCCGGCTGGAGTGGCACGCCACCATCCCGATGTCGGCTGGGTTTGTGGACCGGGTCGGGGAGGCGGTGCTGCGGGCCGGGCTCAAGCTGCGCAATCCCGGTTACCGCCTATACCCGACGCCCTTTGTCTCCACCTCTGATACCCTGATCGGCGATCCCCAGTACGGCTTCCCCTGTCCCTGGATCACCACCCATCACCGCAAGAGCGGGCGGGGGTTCGACGCGTACCATTCCTCTGCTGATAAGAAGGAGTTGCTCAGTCCCAAGGGCCTGGAACTGTGTGCGGCGAGCATGGCCGCCTATCTGTACTATCTGGCCGATGCCGGCAGTCCCGAGGTGGGCGAACTGGCCAGCGCCGAAACCGCCCGGACCTTGGCCCAGTTGCGGGCCAAACCCAGCGCGGAGCGGGCGTACTTTCTGCGCGAGACCCATGCCGAGAATCTCAAGCGCTTGCGCCGCTGGCTCTGGGGTGGGGAACGGGCTCCGCTGATGGCCCACTTGGACGCCTGCGAGCAGGAGGTGAATCAGTCGGCCGCCGTGCGGATCAAGCCTTTTAAACACGCGGACGGCACCCACCGGGTGCCCCGGCGCACGGCGCTGCTCTCGCCCACCCTCGAGAACACCCCGACCCCCATCGCCCAGCGCATCACCAGTGCCGGACTTCCGCCCTGGGCCCTGTTCTGGGCCGACGGCCGGCGAGACCTGGCCCAGATCGCCGTGCTCATCGGCTGTGAGCAGACTGCGGCCGTGGGCGGGGCAAACAAGAAACTAGCCCTGAAGCCGGAGCTAGTGGCCAAGTACTTCGAGGCCCACGCAGAACTCGGTTACGCCGAACTGGCCGGGCCGGGCCAGCTGATCACCAAGGCGCGTCTGGTTACTGATCTGAAGAAGCTAGGCGTGCGCAAGGGCATGGACCTGATGGTGCACAGTTCCCTGAGCGCCATCGGTTTTGTTGCCGGGGGCGCCGCGACAGTGGGCGAGGCGCTGCTGGAAGCCATTGGTCCCAAGGGCACGCTGATGATGCCCTCCTTCAACCACCGGGGCGCACAGGTCTACAACCCACTCACCACGCCCACCACCAACGGGTCCATCCCAGACGCCTTCTGGCGGCGGCCCGATGCGGTGCGCAGTCTGCATCCTACCCACGCCCTGGCAGCCTGTGGGCCCCGCGCCGAAGAGTTCTGCGCCGACCACCTGGAAACCGGGATCTGGGCCCAGGACAGTCCCATCGGCAGATTGGTCCACAGCGGGGGGTATCTCCTGGCCCTGGGCACCACGCACTACACCAGCACCGCGTATCACGTGGCAGAAAACGCCATGCCCTGCGGCTGTATCGATGCCTTTGGCAACCTCGACAAGGCGGTGCAGCCCGATGGGCGCGTCGAAGAGGTGAAGGGCTTGGCCTGGCGCAGCGGCGAATGCCCGGTGTCGCCGCACAAACTGAGCGAGACCCTGGACCGGCGTCGCCTGCAACGCCGTGGCAAAGTGGCGGGGGCCGAGGCCGAATTGGTGCTGGCCCTCGATCTGTGGAAGGTCCGCCGCGAGCACCTGAAAAATGCCTGTCCCACCTGCACCATCAAACCGGGTTACCGGAGATAGGAAAGTCCCATGGCCACCCGTTACCCGCAGACCATCCTGGTCAGCTGTGAAATCCCCTGGGACGAGCAGGGGGTGCTGCTGGAGGAGTGTTTCCGCCGCGAAGTCCGCGCCCTGCTGGGCCATGGTTTCAACCACCTGTACATCTTTGGCACCGCCGGCGAAGGGTACGCGGTCACCGGCGACCAGTACCGGCAGATCACCCAGGTCTTCTGGGAGGAGACCCACAAGGAGGGCGTCTTCCCGATGGTGGGGGTGATCGCCATGTCCACCCCCCAGGTGCTGGAGCGGGTGAGATTCGCCTTTGACCTGGGGGTGCGGGCCTTCCAGATCAGCCTGCCTCCCTGGGGCGCGCTGGACGATTCCGAGTGCCTGGTCTTCTTCAGCCAGGTGTGTGGCGCTTTTCCCGAGGCGCGTTTCATCCATTACAATCTCCCCCGCGCCCGGCGGGTGCTGCTGGGGCCCGAATACCGCCGGCTGGTGGCGGAGGTGCCCAACCTGGCCGGCACCAAGAACTGCCGCACCGACCTGACCCACATTTTCAGCATCGCCACCGGGGCCCCGGAATTGCAGCACTTCTACGGCGAACACGGCTTTCCGCACGGCTGTCTCTTTGGCGAGTGTTCCCTGCTCAGTTCCTTCGGGGCGCTTTTCCCGGCCAAGACCAAAGAATTTTTTCAGTACGGAGTGAACAAAGAGTGGGACCAGCTCTTTCCCATGCAGGCCGAGTATCTGCGCGTGATGGACGATTTTCTTGCCCCCACTCAGGGCCGCGAGGCCATCGACGGGGCGTACGACAAGATGATCGTGCGCGCCTCCGGGCTGGATATGCCCCTGCGCCTACTGCCGCCCTACCAGGGTTTCGACGAGCAGACTTTCACCAAATGTATGCGCCAGCTCCGCCGCCGGCACCCCAAGTGGCTGGAGTGAGCGGGTGAAGATCCTCCACCTCAATCCCGAGCACCCAGAGGAAAACCAAATCCTGGTCGAGGGGTTGGAGCGGGAGGTGCGGCTCTTCCACTTGAGTGACACGCACCTGCCCGAGGCCGACGCCCGCGATCCGAACCCGGCGCGGCTGGCTGCCGCGCACTTCCAACCCTACTTCCAGCAGCGTACCCCAGGGGGCATAGCGACCCGGGAGGTGTTTTTAGGCCTGATGGAAGACTGCCGCGCCCTGGGTCCCGATGCACTGGCGCTGACCGGGGACATCCTCCACTTTCCCTCGGTAGCGGGTCTGGAACTGCTGGCGCGCAGCCTGGGCGAGTTGGAATACCTCTACACCCTGGGCAATCACGACTGGAGTTTCCCCTATCAAGCCTGGAGCGCGGCCACCCGCCAGGCGTTTTATCCGCGTTTCTTCGCTTTTTCCGGGGGAAATCCGGCCTGCCAGGTGCTGCAGGTCGGCGGCTTGCGCCTGATCGCCCTGGACAACAGCATTTACCAAGTGAGCGCAGCCCAGGTCGAGTTCCTGCGGCAGCAGTTGTTAGACGGCAAGCCCTGCCTCTTGTTGGTACACATCCCCCTGGTTGTCCCCTCGCTGATGCCCTCGGTGATGGCCCGCTGGAATGCGCCCATCGTCATGGGCGGGGAGGAGGGTTGGACCGCCGAGGCGCGGGCCAAATGGCTGGTGGGGGAAGTGGCACCGAGCACCCGCGCCTGCCTGGAGCTGGTGCAGCAGGCGGAGAATCTGGTGGGCATTCTCTGTGGGCATGTGCATTTCCCCCGCGCCGACGAGATGCGGCCCGGCTGTTTTCAGTATGTGGCCAAACCCGGCTTCGAGGGGGGATGTCGGGTACTGAAATTCAAACCCTACAGGTGAGGGATGTACACCTCCCTGGGCAGTGTTCAACTCAAGAGCGGCGAAGCGGTGGAAGTGGGTGTGGTCAGCGGTCCCGACCTGGAGTGGGCCGAGCGGGTGGAGCGCCTGCTGGGCCACAAGGGACCGGTCTGGCAGTGGCAGAATGCGGCCACTGTGCGCCGGGACCTGGGCATTGAGCCCCGCTTCTACCTGCTCCACCGGGATGGAGATCCCCTGGCCAATATCGCCACCTTCACCCATCGGGGCACCGGGCATTTCGGCCATGTGTGGACCCGGCCGGCTGATCGGCGTCAGGGCGCGGCTTCGCAGTTGATGGGCTTGCAGATGGCCCACTTTAGGGCGCAAGGGGGTCAGGCCCTCTTTCTGGGCACGGGCTACGACAGCGCTCCGTACCGCATCTATGCTTCACATGGATTCGTGGGCTCGGAGCCGAAGAGCGGGCAGATGGAGTACTACGCGCAGCGCAAAGCGCAGTTCGAAGCGCAGTACTTTGCCCGAGGCGCAGTGGGTATCGAGGAGGTGCAGTGGCGGCACTGGCCGGCTTCGGCGGCGCTCTTCCTGGGGGATTTCCCCGGGGCAGTGCGCTGCGCTCCGCTCGAGTTGCTGGGGCGTGCTTCCACCGAGGGGCCTTTCCTGGACCTGATTGAAGGAGAGGAACAACGGCGGGAAAAGGGCGAGCCAGCCCGCGCCCGGGTGTTGTGCCAAAGGGCGACCCAGGCGGTGGTGGGCCTGGCGGTCTGGGGCTGGGACCCGCTCTGGCCCTCCACCTGTGTGGTGGAGGTGTACTGCCATCCCGCGTTTTGGCAGGAAGGTGGGGAACTCTTGGCGGCGCTGCCCTTGCCAGAGGCGGAGCGGTATGTGGCGTACAGCGACGGAGACTGCCCGCAGAAGGGTGAGGTGCTGCAAATTACGGGCTTCAAGCAGATGGCGCGGCACGCCCGACGGGTGGCCCCTGATCGGGCGCGGACCCGGCTGGTGGATGTGGTGGTGTGGGAAAAAAGCTAGTAGCGTATTGGGCGTCGGGGAGCGACCCACTCCGGCTTTTTCCCAGGCGCGTCCTGCCCTCTCGCTCGCTTCGCTCCGCTACTCTGCCCCCCGCCGCGCGGACTTCCCAACCCGACCACTCCCCGGAAAAAGCCTCCGGGGTCATCTCCCCTCCGCCTATGATACCTCCGCTCCGTAGAATCCCAGCATCGGCATGAACCTCTCCATGTCCGCCGGGACGGTTTGGGGGTCGTAGCCCCAGCCGCCGTGGACCTGAGCTTTGCCCTT
>CAMAVQ010000127.1 GCA_945861755.1 Gemmatimonas phototrophica | reverse complement strand
GCGGAGCAACCCGCCGGCACCGAAATCCCCGGCAGTCCGGCCAGGTTGACCGAGACGGTGTAGATGTCATTGAGGTACATCTGCAGCGGGTCTTCGAGTTGTTCCCCCAGGCGGAAGGCGGTGGTGGGGGCCACCGGCGAGAGCAACACCTCGCAGGTGGCGAAGGCCTGGTCAAAGTCGCGCCGGATCAGGGTGCGTACCTGCTGCGCCTTGAGGTAGTAGGCATCGTAGTACCCGGCGCTGAGGGCATAGGTGCCCAGCATGATGCGGCGTTTCACCTCGGCACCAAAACCCTGGCTGCGGCTCTGGTGGTACAAGTCTTGTAGGTTGCGCGTGTCCGGCGCGCGGTACCCGTAGCGGACCCCGTCGTAGCGGGCCAGGTTGGCCGAGGCTTCGGCCATGGCGATCAGGTAGTAGGCGCCGATGCAGTAGTCGGGATGGCCGGCCACCGGCAGCGAAACCTCCACCAACTGCGCCCCTTCCTCTTCTAGGCGGCGGGCGGCCTGCTGGATGGCCTGATTGATCTCCCCGTCCAGGCCAGGTCCGAAATGCTCCCTGACCAACCCCACCCTCAGCCCTTTCACCCCCTGTGACAGCACCGCCTCGTAATTGGGCACGGGCTGGTCCACCGAGGTGGCGTCGCGCGGGTCGTGGCCGGCGATGACCTGCAACATCAGCGCCGCATCCTGCACGTCCTTGGTCAGCGGGCCGATCTGGTCCAGGGAAGAGGCGTAGGCCACCAGTCCGTAGCGGGAGACCCGGCCATAGGTGGGTTTGAGGCCCACGACGCCGCAGTAGCCGGCCGGCTGGCGCACCGAGCCGCCGGTGTCCGAGCCCAGGGCCAGGATGGTCTGGTCGGCGGCCACCGCTGCGGCTGAACCGCCGCTGGAGCCGCCCGGCACCCGGTCTGGGGCACGGGGATTGCGGGTGGGGCCGAAATGGGAGTTCTCGGTCGAAGACCCCATGGCGAATTCGTCCATGTTGGTCTTGCCGATGAGCACGGCGTCGGCGCGGCGGAGGTGTTCGACGACGGTGGCGTCGTACGGGGAGACGAAATCTTCGAGGATGCGCGAGCCGCAGGTGGTGCGGCCGCCGCGCACGCAGATCAGGTCCTTGAGGGCCACCGGGATGCCGGCCAGGGGCCCCAGGGGTTGCCCCTGGGCGCGGCGCTGGTCCACGCTGCGGGCCTGCGCCAGGGCACCCTCTGGGTCGACGCTGATGAAGGCGTTGATCGCCGACTGGGTGGCGCTGAGGTGGTCTAAGACGGCGCGGGTCAGTTCTTCGGCGCCCAATTCGCCCGCCTGCAGGCGGGGGCAAAGCTCATGAGCTCTGAGTGTGTTCAGCCCCATCGGCCCTCAGGTGGCAGGTGTTCCGGGGGTTTCTTTCTTTTCGACCGTAGGCTGGGCGACGGGAGCGGCGGCCTGGTAGGGCACCTGGTTGGCTGGCGGCGCGGGCGTGACGGTGTTGGGGCTGCGGGGCGTGGTGGCCGAGACGTCGATCTCGTCATGCACATCCTTCATCGCTTTCTTGAACTCTTTGATCCCCTTGCCCATGCCCTGGGCCATCTCTGGAATGCGCTTGGCCCCGAAGAGCAGGAGAATGAGCAGGAAGATGACCAGGATTTCCATGGGACCAATGCTGTTCAACATGGTGCGACCTCCTCAGTAGGAGTACTTGAAGTAGTACCAGCCAACGAAGATACCCATCAGCGTGATGAAGTTGAAGTGCAGCGACAGGGCAAAGGAAAAGGAGAGAATGACCAGGTTGACATCGTACGGCCCCAGGCTGTAGATGTAGTTGCGCAGGATACCCTGCTCGACTATGGTGCCTTCGCCGGCGAAGAGCTTGAGCAGCACCCGCAGGGTTTCGCCGATGATGTTGGCGCCCAGCATGCTGATCAACAGAATGACGAGCAGGTGGCTCAGGGGCTTGTCGCGCTGCAGCATAATTTTTCCCCGAGATTCAGGCGTGCTGCGTGGTCTCGTCGCTGAGCAAGGCGCTTACCCAGCGGTAGAACCCGGGCAGCAGGTAGAGCATGGACAGCGGGAAGAAGAATTCCCGCGAGGTGCTGGGGTAGATGATGAGCAACAGGGCGGTGAGAAAGTAGAACTGTTTGAAGCGGGCCCAGGGGGTGCTCGCCCGGAGCCCAGGCATGGTATCAAAGGGGATACGGCTGACCATCAGCGCCCCCAGGAAGAAGAGGATGGCCACGGCCAGCTGCACGGCGTGTTCGGTTTCCCAGGCCCGTTCGGTGAAGACCACGTACTGGGTGAGGATGATGGCGGCGCAGGGAATGGGCAGGCCAGTGAAGAATTCCTTCTTGCCCGAGCCCTGGGGCAGGGTGTTGAAACGGGCCAGACGCAGGGCACCGCAGGTCAGGTAGAGGAAGGGGAAGATCAGCTCCCAGCCGCTGTTGAGGTGGCTGGTGTAGATCATCAGGGCCGGGGCCATGCCAAAGGTGCAGATGTCGGCCAGGGAGTCGAACTCGATGCCGAAATGAGAGTTCTTGCCCAGGTGGCGGGCGAGCTTGCCGTCCATGTTGTCGAGCGCCGCCCCCAGGACGATGAGCCAGGCGGCGGGGACAAAGTTCCCCGCAACGATATAATGGATGGCGAGAAATCCACAGAACAGGTTCCCGATGGTGAACAGATTGGGAAGTACGGCCCTACTCGTCATGATGGTCGCTCCCTGAGCTGCGTTCCTTAGTCCGCCGTTGGCTACCGCCCACTCACCCACCACAATATCGTTGGAAGTTCCCAGCCGCGCAACCGGAAGATCGGCGGCACCGCCCTTGAGCAAGGCCAGGTTATAGGAGAGGTAAGTGTCAATGTATTTTGCCCCATAGCTCCGGGCAGTTTTCATGCGGGGTAACTCACCCTCACCAGACAGAGTCCCTGCGCTGGCGCGGTGGGACCGGCCAGGGTGCGGTCGGTGGATTCCAGCAACTGGGCCATGCCCTCGGGACGCCGCCGGCCCCGGCCGATCTCGGCCATGGTCCCCACCAGGATACGCACCATGTGGCGCAGGAAACGGTCGCCCTCGATCTCGAATACCAGTTCCCGCCCCTGGAGGGTCCAGCCGCATTCCTTGATCCGGCAGACGAAGTTGTCGGGCAGCGGGTCCTGATTGCAGCAGGCGGCGAATGGATGGGTTCCGGTCAGGAAGCCGGCGGCCTGGATCATGGGCTCCAGATCGAGGGGCTGGTACAGGCTCCAGACCAATTGACGGTCCAGGGCGCTCTTGGCGGTGCGGATGCGGTAGCGGTAGCGCTTGCCAATGGCACTGTAGCGGGCGTGGAAAGCGGCGGGGACTTCCTCCACTCCGAGCACGGCGATGTCGGAGGGGAGCAGGCCGTTGATTCCACGCTGTAGGCGCGCCAGCGGCAGGGTGGAGTGGGTGTGGAAGTGGGCCACCTGCCCCAGGGCATGGGTGCCGGCGTCGGTGCGGCCGGCGCCGATGGGACAGGCGGGTTCCTGCAAGAGGAGTTGCAGGGCGCGGGTTAGTTCTCCCTGCACGGTGCGGCCCTGGGCCTGGATCTGCCAGCCGGCGAAGTCGGTGCCCTGGTACTCGATGAGCAGGCGCAGGGTGCGCTGGCCCGCTACCTCAACAGCGGCCACAGGCGCGGTCCTCCGCAGATGGCCAGGAAGGCGAGCAGGGTGATCAGCGCGGCCCAGGTATCAAGCCGGCCAAAGTGCAATTCGCGGTAACGCGTGCGCCCCTCACCCCCTCGATAGCAGCGGCTCTCCATGGCCAGGGCCAGGCGGTCGGCGCGACTAAAAGCCGAGATGAACAAAGGCACCAGCAGGGGGAGCAGGTTGCGGGCGCGGCGCAGGGGATTGCCGCCAAAGTCGGCGCCCCGGGCCAGTTGGGCCTTGTGCAGACGCTCGGCTTCCTCGACCAGCACCGGGATGAAGCGCAGCGCAATCGATACCATCATCGCCAGCTCGTGGGCCGGAAAACCGAAGCGGCGCAGAGGTGAAAGTAATTTTTCCAGGCCATCGGTGAGTTCCATCGGGGTGGTGGTGAGGGTGAGCAGGGAGGCGATGAGCACCACCGCGCCCAGGCGCAGCGAGAAGAAGAGGCCCAGCTGCACTCCTTCGACGGTGATGGGGCGGTCGAGGTAGGGCAGCCGCCACAGGGTGACACCGGGGGTCAGCAGGGCGTGCAGGACCAGCGTAAAGAAGAAAAGCCAGAGAAAGGGGCGGAGGTTTTTCAGCACCAACCCGGGGGGCACCCGCGAGCACCGGACGGCCAGGGCGATGAAGGGGATGCAGAGCAGGAGCGGGACAAAACCCTCGGTGGTGAGCAGGGCCATCATCAGCGCGGTGGTGGCCAGGAACTTGGTGCGGGGATCGAGGCGGTGCAGGGGGGAGTCGACCTCCACGTACTTGCCCAGGGTGATGTCGCTCAGCAGGGGCATCAGGGCAGGAAGCGGGTGGTGAAGGCCTCCTCTGCCTTCACGGTGCCGGCTTCGATCAGCTCGGCCTCCTGCATCTGTTGCAGCAGGGTCTGCCAGCGCTCCAGGGTCATGCTGCCCAGGGGCTGGCCGGCGGCCAGGACCAGCGGTTTGGACTGCTCGGCCCCATAGGACAGGAGGTCGAGGTCCATCTCGGGGTTGAGCGCGTGAAGGTGCTGGTCAGTGGGCCCGGACTCGCGCAGGTAGTGCGCCCAGCCGGCGGCGCTGGCGCGCACCATGGCCTGCACCATCTCCGGGTGCTGGGCAATGGTCTCTTCGGTGGCAATGAGCACGCTGGCATAGGGGTTGAAGCCGATGTCAGAGACCATCAGGACCTGGGGATCAGCGCCCTGCTTGCGGGCGATGAAGGGCTCGCTGAAGATATAGGCCTGCTGGGCGAAACGGGGGTCCATCAGGAACTGGGTGACATTGCCCGGATAGGGCACGATCTTCACCCCGGTCAGGGGGAACTTCTTGCGCAGATAATGGGAGAAGGCGGGCCGTTGCGAGAGCCCGATGGTCAGGTTGCGCAGTTGGTCGATTTTGGTGATGCCGGCGCTGGCGTGGACCATGATGCAGCGGGGGTTGATTTGATAGGGCGCCAGCAGGGCCACTACGGGGGCCTGCTGGGCCCGGGCGTTGAGCACGTCGTCGGCGTTGGTCACCCCAAACTCCACCGCGCCGGTGGCCACCCGCTGAATCACCGGCGCGTCTGGACCGCCGGCCAGGATCTCGACCTCGACGCCCTGCTCTTGGTAATAGCCGTGCACCTGGGCGGCGTAGAAGCCACCGTGTTCGGCCTCGGGAAACCAGTTGAGGGCCAGGCGCACCTTGGGCAGGCCGCCGACGGGTTGGGGGGCGGGCCGCTCGCCGCAGCCGGCCAGCGCCAAGAGGCAGCTCAAGATCAGGGGCAGGATTTTCATCAGTCCTCCGCGCCGCCCCAGCGGGCCAGCAACAGGTTGCTGATCAGATTGACCGAAGAGAAAATAGCCAATCCGAGCAGAGTGCAAAACAGGATGCAGGCAAAGAGATAGTCGGTCTTGGCCTGGCCATTGGTGAGGATGATCAGGTAGCCCAGTCCAAAGTCCTCGGTGCCGTAGCCAGCGAAAAATTCTCCGACGATGGCACCGATAACCGAGAGCCCGCTGGAGATCCGGGCCCCGGTGAGCATGCTGGGCACGGCGCTGGGGATACGCAGCCGGCGCAGTACCTCCCAGCGCGAGGCGTTGTACATGGAGAAGAGGTCGAGCAGATTGGCCTCGACCCGGGTCAGGCCGGCGGTGGTGTTGGCGATGATGGGAAAGAGGGCGATGATGAAGGAGACGGCCACCACGCCGATAAAGCCGTGCCCGATCCATAAAATTATGAGGGGGGCGATGCCCACGATGGGCACGGTTTGCAAGAAAATGGCGTAGGGATAGAGGCTGCGGGAGACCAGGCGGGATTGGGAGAAGAGCAGGGAAATCAGAAAGCCGGCGGCAAAACTGAGCAAAAAGCCACACAGGGCGCCCACCGCAGTCAATAAGGTCGCGTGTACCAGGGCGCCAAAGTGGGTCTGGACCGCCGCCGCCACGAGCAGGGGACTGGGCAG
This sequence comes from Gemmatimonas phototrophica, assembly GCA_945861755.1. Taxonomy (GTDB): domain Bacteria; phylum Latescibacterota; class UBA2968; order UBA8231; family UBA8231; genus SICG01. The sequence goes on along the minus strand of CAMAVQ010000127.1, from coordinate 5,641 downwards.
CAGGAAGGGTTTGAGGTCGAAAAAGACCACCGCCCCCTGCCACAGGAGCACCAAGACGACGAAGGAAGCTAGGGGGGGCAGGAGGGTGTCGACCACCCAGGCGAAGAGTCGGCGGGTCATAGGTGCGTCCGGTGCAGATGTTGCGACACTTCCTCGGCGATGTGATTAAAGGCGGCCGAGGTGCGCAGCTCCGGACTGCGGGGGTGGGGCAGAGGCACGGCGACTTCGGCCAGCCAGCGGCCCGGTCGGGCGCTCATCACCAGGACCCGCTGGCTGAGGAACACCGCCTCGGCCACATTGTGGGTGATAAAAACGCAGGTGAAGCCGATCTGGCTCCACAGGCGCAGCAGTTCTTCGTTGAGGCGCTGGCGGGTCAGTTCGTCGAGGGCGCCGAAGGGCTCGTCCATCAGCAGTAGGCCCGGATGGGTGACCAGGGCGCGGGCGATAGAGACCCGCATGCGCATGCCCCCCGAAAGCTGGCGGGGATAGGAACGGGCAAAAGGGCTCAGGCCCACCAACTCGAGGGCTTGGTCCACAGAGAGGGCGTCGGCCCGGTGCTGGCGCTGGCTCAGTTCCAGGGGCAGGGCCACATTCTGCTCGACGGTGCGCCAGGGCAGCAGGGTGGCATCCTGAAAGACAAAGGCCAGGTCCTGGCGGGTGCGGCGCGCTTCGAGGGGGGAAAGGCCGGCGATGTGCAGGGTGCCGGCGGCCGGGGCGGCCAGGCCGGCGATCAGGCGCAAGAGAGTGGACTTGCCGCAACCCGAGGGTCCGACGATGGAGACGAACTGGCCCTTGGCGATGTCCAAATCGATGCAGGTCAGCACCTCGACCTGGTCGAAGCGCATGTCGAGCTGGCGGGCTGAAACCAAGGATGGGGTGGTATCGACGGTGGTCATGAGAAAGCGAATATAACTACTGGCAATAGTTGAGCAAGGGCGGCACTCACCCATGCGGATGGTAGGTCTTGTGGACTTCCTTGAGGTACTTGGTGTCGATGCGGGCGTAGATCTGGGTGGTGGTGATGTCGGCGTGGCCCAGCAACTCCTGCACGTCGCGCAGATTGGCCCCTCTTTCGAGCAGGTGGGTGGCAAAGGAATGGCGCAGGGTTTGGGGGCTGATCTTCTTTTTTAGTCCGGCTCGGGCAGCGGCGGCCTGGAGAATCTTCCAGATGCCCATGCGCGAAAGGGCCCGGCCCTGGGCGTTGAGGAAAAGGGCTTCGCCGCTGTACTCTCGCGCCAGGCGCGGCCGCACCTGGGAGAGGTAGCGGTCCAGGTGGAAGAGGGCCTGGCGGCCCAGGGGCACCAGCCGCTCGTGCCCATCCTGCACCCGCACCAGGCTGGCGTTGGCTTGGAGGCCGGCGAGGGGCAGGGCGATCAATTCCGAAACCCGCAGACCCGAGGCGTAGAGCAGTTCGAGGATGGCTCGGTCGCGCTGGCCCAGAGGTTCGTCCAGGTCGGGGCCGGCCATGAGCTGCTCAATCTCCTCGACGGTCATGAAATCGGGCAGCCGCCGCTCCACCCGGGGGGGCTCCAGGGATTCGGTGGGATTGTGCTGGGCTAGGCCCTGCCGCTGCAGATAGTTGTGGAATTGCCGGATGGAGGTCAGGTTGCGGGCCAACGTGGAAGGACTCAGGCCGGCGTCGTGGAGTTGGCGCAGCAGGCGGGAGACGTGGTCGGCCTGGGCCTGGTCCGGGCCGGTCAGCCCTTGCCCGGCCAGCGTCTGGAGGTAACGCAGCAGGTCGCGGCGGTACGCCTCGACGGTATTGGCCGAAGTGCCTTTGTCCCGCACCGCGGCGGCGAGAAACTCCTCCAGCACGTCGGTCATGCCCGGGGGCAGCGCCGGATCAGACGAGGGAGAAGGAGAGGACCTGGTCATTGCAGAGGGGTACGCCTTCCAATGCTAGCAGGGCCCGCTTCCAGGACAGGCCGGCGGTGAAACCAGTCAGGTCGCCGGTGGCGGAAACCACGCGGTGGCAGGGGATGAGCACGGGCAAAGGGTTGGCGCCGCAGGCCAGGCCCACGGCCCGGGCGCTGTTGGGCGGCAGTTCCAGGGTGCGCGCCAGCCCGCCGTAGGTGGCGCAGCGGCCGCGGGGAATCTGTATCAAGGCCTGCCACACCCGGCGCTGAAAAGGGGTGCCGATTCCGTCGGGGAGCGAAAAGCCGAAGTCCACCGCCTCGCCCCGGAAGTAGGCGCCCAGGTCGGCGATCAGTTTTTCGTGAGGGGAGGACTCGGGCAAAGAGGTCTCGGAGTGGACCCCCGGCTCAAAGGGGCCCAGATGTAATTCGACCAGTTTCCCCTCGCGCCAGCGCAGGTGGACCAGTCCCAGCGGGGTGGGGAGTTCGATTTCACTCGTCGTCATGGGTTTTCTCGGCGTCGCTGGCGAGTTGCTCTTTGAGTTGGTGGGCCTGTTTCAGACTGAGACCTTTCACCTGCTGGGCGATCTCCTCGGCCGGAGCCTCCCGCAGTCGCTGCACCGAGCCGAAAGCACTCAGCAAAGCCAACCGCCGTTTGGGGCCGATGCCGGGCAGTTCGTCGAGGGCGGAACTGAAAGAGCGCTTCTCGCGCAGGCTGCGGTGGTGGGTCAGGGCAAAGCGATGGGCTTCGTCGCGCAGTTGCTGGAGCAGGCGCAGGCTGGCCGAGGTCCGGGGCAACACCAGGGCTTCACTCTGGCCGGGCAGGAAGATCTCCTCCAGGCGTTTGGCCAGGCCGGCCACCGGTTGGGCGGGGCGGCCCAATTCGGTGAGGGCTTGCACGGCGCTGGAGAGTTGGCCTTTGCCGCCGTCGACGAGTAAGAGATCTGGTGCTTCGCCGCCTTCCTCCAGGGCGCGGAAACGCCGCAGCACCACCTGGTGAATGGAGGCGAAGTCGTCTGGTCCGGTGAGATCGCGGATCTTGAAATGGCGGTACTGGCTGCGGCGCGGTTTGCCGTCGACAAAACAGACCAGGGAACCCACTGCATCGGCGCCGTGGAAATTGGAGATGTCCACACACTCGATGCGGCGCGGAGGTAATTCCAGGCGGAGATCCCGCTGCAGGGCAAAGACCCCCTGGGGGATGCGGCCTTTCTGGAGTTCGCGCTTGAGCTGGCGTTCCCGGAGTTGTTGGGCGGCGTTGCTCTCGGCCATGTCCAGCATCTGGGCTTTGGGCCCGCGCTGGGGAGCGGCCAGCTCCACCCGGACGCCGGCCCGGTCGGAGAGCCAGGTATCCAATCCCAGGTCCTCGGTCAAGGGGACCGGCAGGTGGATCTGGGCGGGGATGAAGTCGGTGTCCAGGTAAAACTGGCCCAGGAAGGCGGCGATAATTTCCGCGTCGGTGGAGTCGATCACCCCGCCGAGGAAGTGGTGTTTCTGGCCCATCAGCCGGCCTTCGCGGATCTCCAGCACGCAGCAGCAGGCCTCGTCGTCGTGGCGGGCCAGGCCGATCACGTCGCGGTCCACCGGTTCGTCGAGCACGGCCTTCTGGCGGGCGCGCATGGACTCCAGGGCCCGCAGTTGGTCGCGACAGCGGCCCGCTTCCTCAAAGCGCAAGTGCTCGGCAGCACTGGTCATGCGTTCCTGCAACTCGCGGATGATCTCAGTCTGATTACCTCTCAAAAAACGAAAGGCGCGGGCCACCACCTCGCGATAGGCTTCGGCGCTGACCAACTGCTCACAGGGACCGCCGCAGCGGTGGATGTGGTACTCGAGGCAGAGCTTGACCCGGGTGGAAGGCAGCTTGTAGTCGCAACTGCGCAGGGGGAAGATCTTGTGCATCAGTTCCAGGGTGGTGTGCATAGCCCGTACATTGCTGTAAGGCCCCAGATAACGCGAGCCGTCCTGGATCAGGTCGCGGGTGGCGAAGATGCGGGGGAAGGGCTCATGGGTGAGTCTGATATAGGGATATTTCTTGTCATCCTTGAGGAGGATGTTGTAGCGGGGTTTGTGGGCCTTGATCTGGGTGGCTTCGAGGATGAGCGCTTCTTGCTCGGTTTGGGTGACCAGGCATTCGATTTCGGCGATACGCCGCACCAGGGCCTTGAACTGCCGGCGCCCGTCGTGGGCGCCCTCCTGAAAATACGAGCGCACCCGGCTGCGCAGACTCTTGGCCTTCCCTATATAGATGATCAAGCCCTCGCGGTCCTTCATGAAGTAGACCCCGGGACTGGAGGGGAGGGCCTCCAGTTTGAGGAGCAGGTCTTGGGAGAGGGAGGGGTTCATGGGCCTGGCAACGGATTTTGGTGGGGGGTGGGTGCGGGATTAATATAGGGAATTTGGCACCTGGGAACTAGAGCCTGGATGGTTGACCGGGGTTCATCCACGCTGCTATCTTGAACCCCTCTGGATCGACCAGGTCAACGCGGGCAACGAGGAGCCGAGGTGCAAAAGCACAGGGGAATAGATGGGTTGGCTAGGGAGGGCCGTTTCAAAAGGCGGCTGCTCTCCTGCTTCATCCTGCTCAATATCGGCACCGTGCTGTTCATGAACCGCCCTGCGGCGGTGGTCGAGGCGGAGGAAGGGTTCTTCCATACCCTCGATCCGGGTATCGCCTATGAGTTGCGGTACAGCCGCTGGGCGCTCCAATACTACGCTTTCATCGTCGGGCTCAACAACCAGTGGCAGATGTTCGGGGACCTATCTCGGTACTATTGGTGGTACACCATCAAGGCCAAGTATGGAGATGGAGAACCCCGGGTGTTGCCCTTAGCTCTGCAAAGTGACCGGAGTTTCTGGGAGCGGGCGTTATTCGATTTCAAGGAGACCAAGTTTCACCATACCCTATATACCCGCCCTGCAGCGAGGGAGGCCTATGCCCATTACCTGGCCAGGCAATACCCCGAGTATGAAGGCGTGCCGATTTCATCCATCATCATCGACCTGAGCTGGCAGCAGATCCTGCCACGGGAAGAGGCGGCCCGGCGGGGAACCCATCTGGATTCGACCATCACCACCCAGGTGCTCCAGACCGTGGACTTTCGCGGCCAGTGAGATTCATGCCCGGCGCGGTGGCCAGCTGGTCCACGGAGGCAGTCCAGCGTTTTTTCCGCTGGTGGAATAGCTTTTGGTTCGAGTCTTTCGATCCGCTGCCCCTCGGGGTATTCCGCATCTTTCTCGGCAGCCTGATCGCGGTTTTCTACCTCGCCCTCTATCCCAACTGGGAACGCTACTACGCCGCCGACGGCATCACCTCACTTGGCCAGTTCGCCAACGCCGACGATGCCTGGACCTTGTTCCACTGGACCGAATCTATCTTGCCCATCGGGATTTTCTGGTGGATCGGCTTGGGGGCAGCGCTCTCCTTTACCCTGGGGTGGAAGACGCGGTGGTGTACGGTGCTGCTCTTGGCGCTGGAATCCTCGCTGCTCAACCGCAGCCTGCCGGCCATGAACGGCGAGGATGTGGCCTTCCGGATGTTGCTGTTCTGGGGGCTTTTTGCCCCTCTGGGGGAGCGGTTGTCGCTGGACAGCTACCTCGGGAAGCGCAAAGGGCAGCCTGGTAGGCGCGAGTTGCCCACCATCTGGGCGGTGCGGGCCATGCAGGTGAACTTTGCCCTGATCTACGCGATCAGTCTGCCCCATAAAATGGTTGACGATGTTTCCCTGTGTGCCTACATTGGATGAGACAATTCGCCTGGTTAAATTAGTGTCTAGCCCAACGGGCGAAGG
>CAMAVQ010000126.1 GCA_945861755.1 Gemmatimonas phototrophica | reverse complement strand
TGTGCGCGAGCTGGAGAACTGTATCGAGCGGGCGGTGATCCTCAGCGGGGACGGGGTGGTCCACGGCCATCACCTCCCCCCGTCCCTACAGACGGCGGTGGCCACCGGCACCTCGCTGGCGGGCAGCTTTGAGACCATGATGTCTTCTTATGAGCGGGAGATCCTGGTCGAAGCCCTCAAGAACACCCACGGCAATGTGGCCCAGTCCGCGCGTATGCTGGGCACCACCCAGCGCATCTTCGCCTACCGCCTCAGCAAACTCGGCATCAAGTCCTTCCAGTACAAATCCTGAAATCCTCCCATCGCAAGTACTACAAAAACGTAGCCTAATCCCCCAATCCGTACATAATTGTAGGTAAAAGATGTAGCCGTGTTTAAAAGAGAAATAATTAAATTAATTAAAAATAATATGTTATATCTTTATCAGACCAATTGGCACTTCTTTTGCGAAGCTCCGTCTCCATGATTTAGGGTTAAGGTGCGCAACTTGGGAGGCTCTCTCACCCATCAAGTGGAGGTAGTAATAGTATGGAGCGGTTCGACGGAGCGAGGAGAAAGAAATGGGAGGTGCCGGCCCTGCTGGCCCTGCTGGCCCTGCCCAGCCTGGCCGGGGCCCAGGAACTCAATTCGGGGGATACGGCCTGGATGTTGACCTCCACGGCGCTGGTGCTCTTCATGACCATCCCGGGTCTGGCCCTTTTCTACGGCGGGTTGGTGCGGGTCAAAAACGTGCTTTCAGTGCTGATGCAGTGTTTTGCGCTGACGGCGATGGTGACGCTCATCTGGGTCCTGTGGGGGTACAGCCTGGCCTTTGATACCACTGGCATGCAGGGCGGGGTCACCAACCTCAATTCCTTCATCGGCACCCTGGGCAAGGCCCTGCTGACCGGCGTTGGGGTGGACAGCCTGACCGGCACCATTCCGGAGACGGTCTTCGTCTGCTTCCAGCTGACTTTTGCCATCATCACCCCGGCCCTGATCGTGGGGGCCTTTGCCGAACGCATGAAGTTTTCGGCCATGATGCTCTTCATGGCCCTGTGGTCTACCCTGGTCTACAGCCCGGTCTGCCACATGGCCTGGGCCGGAGTCGGCGGCTTCTTCTGGGATCTGGGAGTGCTCGACTTTGCCGGGGGCACCGTGGTCCATATCAACGCCGGGATCGCCGCTCTGGTGGCGGCCCTGGTCATCGGCAAGCGCCAGGGCTTTCCCCAGCATCCCATCCCGCCCCACAGCCTCACCCTGACCGTGGTGGGCGCCGGCATGCTTTGGGTGGGCTGGTTCGGTTTCAACGCCGGCAGCGCAGTGGCGGCCAACGGCAAAGCCGGCATGGCCATGCTGGTGACTCAGGTGGCCACCGCGGTGGCGGCCCTCACCTGGATGACAGTCGAGTGGATAAAACACGGCAAACCCAGCGTCCTGGGCATCGTCACCGGGGCCGTGGCCGGTCTGGTGGCCATCACCCCGGCCTCGGGCAGCGTGGGGCCCCTGGGCGCTATCGGCATCGGCATCGCCGTCGGGTTGGCCTGCTTCTGGGGCGCCACCACCCTCAAGAAAAAGGCGGGGTATGACGACTCGCTGGACGCCTTTGGGGTGCACGGCATTGGCGGTATCGTGGGCGCACTGCTGACCGGGATCTTCACCGATATCAGCCTGGGTGGCCAGGGGTTGGCCGCGGGGGTGACCATCGGCCAGCAATTAGGGGTGCAGTTCATCGGCGTGGCGACCACCGTCGTCTACAGCGGTGTGGTTTCGTGGATCCTGCTCAAGGTGGTTGACGCCTTGATAGGGCTGCGGGTCAGCGAGGACGAGGAAGTGCGCGGGCTGGATATCTCCCTGCACAATGAGCAGGGCTATTTTCTGGAATCTTGAACCCCTCTTGCAAGGAGAGCGCAGAAGATGAAACTGCTGAAATGCATCGTGCGGCCCAGTGCGCTGGACCGGATCAAAGAAGAGTTGGGCAAGCTGGGGGTCATGGGCATGACCGTCAGCGAGGTTAAGGGTTTCGGCCGCCAGAAAGGGCACAAGGAGGTGTACCGGGGCGCCGAGTACAATATCGACTTCACCCCCAAGTTGAAGATCGAGATTGTGGTGGCCGATGAGATCGCCGACCGGGTGGTGGGGGCAGTGAAGGTTGGGGCCCACAGCGGCAATATCGGCGACGGCAAGATCTTTGTGCTGCCGGTGGAAGAAGTGGTGCGTATCCGCACCGGCGAAACTGGCGACGCGGCGATCTGATCCCCGGACCCGGAATCCGCCAACAGGCCCAGACGAGCCCCGGCAGCCTCGCCCGCTGTCCGGGGCTCGTCTTGGGCCGCACCGGGAGGCCGGAAAAAAACTGCACTGCCTAAAGCTTTTTTCCTATATTAATTTCTCTTGAAAAGTTACCTTCGATCCACGTTCGCCAACATCAATGCAACGTCCACATCGCCACGCCTCAGAAGGAGCTTCCAATGGCTAAGACCACCCGCGGAGCCAAAACCGCCAAAGGCGGTGCCGGCACCCCCCAGTCCGTCATCCAGATGGCCAAGGAAAAGGGCACCCAGTTCGTCGATTTTAAGTTTGTCGACCTGCCCGGCATCTGGCAGCATTTCGCCATTCCCATCAATGAGCTGACCGAAGAGGTATTCTCCGAGGGTCTGGGCTTCGACGGCTCGAGCATCCGCGGCTGGAAGGCGATTAATGAAAGCGATATGCTGGTGATTCCCGATCCAGTCTCCGCCTTCATGGATCCCTTTTTCGCTCTGCCCACCCTGTCGCTTACTTGTAGTATCCAGGACCCGATCACCCGCGAAGACTACAACCGCGATCCGCGCAGCCTGGCGGCGCGGGCGGTGGAATACCTCAAGTCCACCGGTATCGCCGACACCGCTTACTTTGGTCCCGAGGCCGAGTTCTTTGTCTTCGACGACGTGCGCTTCGACCAGAACTCCCACGAGGGCTACTACCATCTCGACTCGGTGGAGGGCCGCTGGAATTCGGGTCGCCAGGAAAATCCCAACCTGGGCTACAAGATTCCTTACAAGGGCGGTTACTTCCCGGTGGCGCCTGCTGACACCCAGGCCGACCTGCGCGCCGAAATGTCGGCGACGATGATCAACTGCGGCATTGCCATCGAGCGCGATCACCACGAGGTGGCCACCGCCGGCCAGGCCGAAATCGACATCCGCTTCTGTCCGATGTTGACTTGCGCCGACCAGATGATGCTCTACAAGTACATTGTCCGCAACGTGGCCCGTCGGCACGGCCAGACCGCCACCTTCATGCCCAAGCCCCTGTTCCAGGACAATGGCTCGGGTATGCACACCCACCAGAGCCTGTGGAAGGGCGGTAAGCCCCTCTTCGCCGGCTCGGGGTACGCCGGCCTGAGCGAGATGGCCCTCTACTACATCGGCGGCCTGCTCAAACACGCCCCGGCCATCCTGGCCCTGTCCAACCCGACCACCAACTCCTACCGCCGCCTGGTGCCTGGGTACGAGGCGCCGGTGAACCTAGCCTACTCGCAGCGCAACCGCAGCGCTGCCATCCGTATCCCCATGTACTCGCCCAGCCCCAAGGCCAAACGCGTCGAGTTCCGCTGTCCGGATGCCAGCTGCAACATGTACCTGGCCTTCGCCGCTATGCTGATGGCCGGCCTGGACGGCATCCAGAACAAGATCGATCCGGGCAAGCCCCTCGACAAAAACATCTACGACCTGGCCCCCGAAGAGGCGGCCAAGGTGCCCCATACCCCGGGCTCGCTCGAGGGGGCGCTGTCGGCGCTGGAGAAGGATAATGCCTTCCTGCTGCGGGGCAACGTCTTCAGTTCCGATCTCATCAGCACCTGGATCAACTACAAGCGCGAGAACGAGGTCGACGCGGTGCGCCTGCGGCCTCATCCCTACGAGTTCATGCTCTACTACGACGTGTGAAGGTTTCGCCGCTCCAGACCGGGAGGCCCGCGAGGGTCTCCCGGTTTTTTTGTGCCCGCAGGAATCGGCGCCGCCCGCTGGTTCCCAGGATGAGCGGGCCGGTGTTGCCCGTTTGGGTCTTGAGCTATATTCTCTGCGGTTTTCGCCTAGGAGGCACCCTTGTCCCAATCCTTGCTCATCGGCAGTCGCGGCAGCAAACTGGCCCTGACCCAGGCCAACATGGTCCGCGAGATGCTGCAGACCCGCCATCCTGGTCTCCAGGTGGAAGTCGAGGTCATTCACACCCGCGGCGATCTGGACCAGGGGGTGCTGCGCAGCTTTGGCGGGGTGTTCACCCGCGAGATCGAGCACGCCCTGCTGGAAGGCCGTATCCACCTGGCCGTGCACAGTCTCAAGGACCTGCCGGTGGAGGTCAATCCCGAGTTGGCGCTGGTCGCCTCTCCCGAGCGGGAGGACGTGCGCGATGTGCTCATCAGCCGCCAGGGCGGTGGGCTGGAGCGCCTACCCCAGGGAGCGCTCCTGGGGACCAGCAGTCTGCGCCGGCGCATCCAGTTGCAAGCCCTGCGCCCGGACCTGATTTTTGCCGACATTCGCGGCAACCTCGACACCCGCATCGCCAAGGTGGAACGCGGCGAATACGAGGGGATCATCCTGGCCGCCGCCGGCCTGCACCGCCTGGGCTGGCAGGAGCGGATCAGCGCCTATTTGGAACCAGCGCAGATGTTGCCGGCGGTGGGGCAGGCTGCCCTGGGGCTGCAGATGCGCGCCGACGAGGAACGCCGGCCCTTGGTGGAAGCGCTCAACCATCTGCCCACCCTGGCGGCGGTGAGTGCCGAGCGCAGCCTGTTGCGCAGTCTGGGCGGCGGCTGCCAGGCGCCCATTGCCGCCTGGGGCCGGATCGCCGGGGGGGTGCTGCGGATGGAAGGGTTGGTGGGCAAGGCCGACGGCACCCAGCTGCTGCGCGCCGAGGTCAGTGGGGCACCTGCCGAGGCCGAGGCCCTGGGGGTACAACTGGCCGAAGACCTGCGCCGCCAGGGTGCCGACGCCCTGCTCGGCGCCGCCTGAGGTGGATTCACCCCGCCCCGCCGGCCGGGTCTACCTAGTCGGGGGTGGCCCCGGAGATCCGGGCCTGCTGACACTCAAGGGGGCACGCTGCCTGCGGGAAGCCGAGGTGGTGCTCTACGACGAACTGGTGGACCGGCGCCTGCTGGAACTGGTGCCCCCCGCCTGCGAGCGGATCTACGTGGGCAAGCGGGGCGGTCACAAATATCTCCCTCAGGAAGAAATCAATGCCCTGCTGGTCGCACGGGGCCGGCAGGGCCGCCGGGTGGTGCGCCTTAAGGGGGGCGACCCCTTTGTCTTTGGTCGGGGCGGCCAGGAGGCCCTGGCCCTGGCCGAAGCCGGGGTGCCCTTTGAGGTGGTGCCTGGGGTTTCGGCGGCCATGGGTGTGGCCGCCTATGCCGGCATCCCGCTCACCCACCGGGGGCTGGCCGCTGCCGCGATCCTGGTCACCGGCGAAGAAGACCCCACCAAACCTCATCCCTCCATAAACTGGGAAGAGCTGGCCCGCGTCGAGGGGACCTTGGTCATCTTCATGGGCAGCCGCAAACTGGCAGAGCTTTGCCAGGTCCTGCTCAAGGGCGGGCGGGCGCCCCAGACCCCGGCGGCGGTGATCGAGTGGGGCACTTGGCCCCGCCAGCGCAGCGCCGTTTCCACCCTGGAGCACTTGGCCGAGGAAACCCGCCGGCAGGGCATCGTCCCCCCTTCCCTGGCCATCATCGGCGAGGTGGTCTCCCTGCGCGAACAGCTCAATTGGTTCGAGCGCCGGCCCCTCTTCGGCCGGCGGGTGCTGGTCACCCGCAGTCGCGAGCAGGCCGGGTCCCTGCAGACACTCCTGGAGGATGAGGGGGCCGAAGTCTCGCTGCTGCCCCTGCTGGAACTGGCCCCTCCGGACGACTGGAGCGCTCTGGACGAATGCCTGGACCGGCTGACGCAGTTCGCCTGGGTGGTCTTTGCCAGCCCCAACAGCGTGGAGTTTTTTTGGCAGCGCCTGCAGCAGCGGGGACGGGACACCCGCGCCTTTGGCCCGGCCCAGGTGGCGGCGGTGGGCCAGGCCACGGCCGAGCGCCTGCGCGCCCACGGCCTGGAGCCAGATCTATTGCCTGAGGACCAGTTGCAGGAAGGGCTGGTGACCGCCTTTGCCGGCCTCTCGGTGGAGGGCCGGGAAATCTTATTGCCGACCTCAGCCATCGGCCGCACCTTGTTGGCCGAGGAGTTGACCCGGCGCGGGGCCCAGGTGCGGCAGGTGGCCACCTACCAGAACCGACCCCCCGAGCCCTCGCAGGTGGAACTACCCCCGGCTTTGGTGGAGGACCGCATCGAGGTGGTGATCTTCGCCAGCCCTTCGAGTGTGTCCCATTTTTTTGCGGTGCTGGGTTCTGAGCGGGCCCGCCAGGTGTTGGAGCGGGTGGCCATCGCCTGTATCGGGCCGACCACGGCGGGAGCGGTGGTCGAACTGGGACTCAAGGTGCAGATCCAGCCCGCCGACAGCAGTGTGCCGGCCCTGGTGGAGGCTATCTGCGCCCATTATCGGGAGCAGGGGTAGTGAACTATCCCCCTGGCAAACTCCCGCACGGCGAGTTGGCGCGGCTCTTGCGCGCTTATACCGACGTACACCCGCGCCTGGTGGTTTCACCTGGGTTGGGCGTGGATGCGGCGGTGATCGAAATGGGCGACCGCTACCTGGTGGCCAAGACCGATCCCATTACTTTTGCCACCGACGAGATCGGTTGGTACGCGGTACACGTCAACGCCAACGACATCGCGGCGATGGGCGGGACGCCGCGTTTCTTTTTGTCTACAGTGCTGGTGCCCGCCGACCAGGCCACCCCGGAACTGGTGGAATCGATCTTTCGCTCCATCCACGAGGCGGCCAGTGCTCTGGGGGTGGCGGTGTGCGGCGGCCACACTGAGATCACCCCGGGCATAACGCGGCCCATCGTGGTGGGGCAGATGCTGGGCGAGGTTTCCCCCCAGGGGTTGGTGCGCCCTTCGGGTCTGCAGGTGGGAGATGCGATCTTGCTGACCAAGGGGCTGGCTATCGAGGCCACGGCCCTCATCGCTCGGGAGAAGGGCGAGGAATTGCGGCGGCGCGGGTACGGAGAAGAACTGCTGGACCGTTGCCGGCATTTTCTGCGCGACCCGGGCCTGAGCGTGGTGCGCGATGCGCACCTCGCCCTGGGAGCAGGCCGGGTCCACGCGCTGCATGATCCCACCGAAGGGGGGGTGGCCACCGGGTTGATGGAGTTGGCGGCAGCAGCGGGAGTGGGCCTGGAGATCTTCGCCGAGGACCTGTATCTAGCTCCGGAAAGCGAGCGACTCTGCGCCGAGTTCGGGCTGGATCCTTTGGGGGTGATCTCCTCGGGGGCGCTGCTCATCGGCTGTGCCCCCGAAGATGCGGGGGCGATCCAAGAGGCGTTGACTCGGGAGGGCATCGGTGTGGCGCAGACTGGCACTGTCCGTCCAGCGGACTTCGGTCTGCAGTTGAGGCGCGGGGGAACGTTGGAGCCCCTGCCGCGTTTTGCTGTGGACGAGATCACCAGGATATTCTAGCGATCAGCGTGGGCGTCGGGGAGCGACCCGCTACGACCTTTCCCCAGGCGCGTCCTGCACCCTCGCTCGCTTCGCTCCGCTACTCCACCGCCCAACCACGCGGACTTCCCATCCCGGCCTCTCCCCGGGAAAGGTCTTCGGGGTCATCTCCCCTCCGCTAGTAGTCTGTCAGTCTTGATTTGATGGGTCCCAGCCCCACGGACCTGGACACCAGCAGGCTATCTCTCCGCCGCTAGGCAATAGGATATCAGTTATGCTCAAAGCTGTGCTCTTCGACATGGACGGCACCATCACCCGGCCTCACATCGACTGGGCGGCGCTGCGAGGCCGGCTGCAGGTGCCCGCCGGGGTGCCGATCATGGAGTACATCGAAAGCCTGCCTTCGCCCCTACAGGAGCAGGCCAGTGCCGTGCTCGAAGAGGTGGAGATGGAGGCAGCCATTGAGGCGGTGCTCAATCCGGGGGCCGCTGAATTGCTGGGCCAGTTGCGCCGGGACGGGCTGCGGCTGGCCCTGATCACCAACAACCACCGCCAGGCCATGCGGATGATCGTGGAGAAGTTCGGCTTGGACTTCGACCTCTTGCTCAGCCGCGAGGACGCGCTGCTCAAGCCGGCCCCTGACCTGCTCTTCCTGGCCCTGGCGCAATTCGGCTGCACGCCCGCTGAGGCCTGCTTTGTGGGCGATGGTCGCTACGACCGGCTCGCCAGCGAGGCGGCCGGCGTGCCCTATATCCACCTGGCCCACGATGACCAGGTGCCGGCCGAGGGGCTCGCGGTGTCTTCGCTGGACGCATTGCGGCGCTGCCTGCGCGAGGCGGGCCGGTGGGACCTTGGGGATTGACAGCCGGCCCTGGCCCGCTTTACCTTCGTGAAAATTCCTTGAGGAAATGCCATGCCCTTTCGCACCCTCTTCGACTTCCGCCTGCCCACCTGTCTGGTCCACGGCCCCGGCGCCATCAGCCGGCTGCCGGAGTTCCTGCCGGCCGGCCAGAAAACGCTGATCGTCACCGACCAGGGCCTGCGGGCTGTTGGGGTGGTGGACAAGGTGATCGGGGTGCTCGATGCCGCCGGCATCCCCTACGCCTGCTTCGACGAGGTGCTGGGCAACCCGCCGGCCAGCTGCGTGCAGGCGGCGCACCGCCGCTACACCCGCGAAAAATGCGGCAGCATTGTCGGCCTGGGCGGGGGCAGCCCCATGGACGTGGCCAAGATGGTGGGGGTGCTGGCCAGCCACGGCGGCCAGGTGGAGGCGTACCTGGGGGCCGGCAAGGTGCTGCGCGACCTGCCCCCCTTGGTCTGCATCCCCACCACTTATGGCACTGGCAGCGAGGTGACCCCGTACGCGGTGCTCAACAATCCGAAGACGAAAAACAAAGACCCCATCATCAGCTGGAAGATCGCGCCCTTGGCCGGCATCCTCGACGCCGAACTGTGCGTGGCCCTGCCGGCCTCCGTGGGCGGTCCTACGGGCATGGACGCTCTCACCCACGCCCTGGAGTCTTATACCAACCTGATGGCCACGCCCATCACCGAGGGGATTGCCCTGAGTGCCATCGGGCTGGTGGGCCGCAACCTGCGCCTGGCCTGCGCCAACGACCACGAGCTAGAAGCCACCGGGCAGATGTTGATCGCCAGCGCCCTGGCGGCGATGGCTTTCTCCCAGACCCGGCTGGGCAACGTACACGCCATGTCGCACGCAGCCGGTGGGCAATTCGAGATCCACCACGGCCTGGCCAACGCGATTATTCTGCCCTATGTGATGGAGTTCAACCTGCAGGCGCGGCTGGAGAAGTTCGCCACTCTCGCCGGCCTGCTAGGGGTGAACACTGCAGGCATGAGTACTCGCCAGGCCGCTGAGGCCGCGGTGGAGGAAGTGCGCCAGTTGAACCGCGATCTGGGCATTCCCGCCAAACTGGGCGCGGCAGGGGTCAAGGCCAAGGCCATTCCCTCGATGGCTGAGGTCGCCATGAAGAGTGGCAATGTCGCGGTTAACCCGCGCCGGACCACCCTGCGGGACATGGAGCAGTTGTTCGCTGCCGCTGTTTGAGTGTGATCCTCGAACGCATGCACCGGAAGGGCAAGGTGGCCCTGGTCACCGGCGCGGGCCGGGGCATCGGCCGGGGGGTGGCGCAGGCCTATGCCGAAGCCGGCGCCGATGTGGTCCTGGCCAGCCGCACCTTATCAGAGATAGAAGATGGTGCCGAAGAGGCGCGGGCGCTGGGGGTGCGCGCCCTGGCCCTGCAGGCCGACCTGGGTGATCCAGAAGACATCGCCGCACTGGTGCGGCGCACCGTGGATGAACTGGGCCGGCTCGACATCCTGGTCAACAACGCCGGGATCAACCTGCGGGCCCCGGCCATCGACTACAAGCTGGACGACTTCGACCGCATCCTCGATGTGAACCTGCGCGGGGTGTACCTGGCGGCCCAGGCCGCGGCCAGGCAGATGGTGGCCCAGGGCGGGGGTGGCCGCATCATCAACACCACTTCGCTTTCCAGCCACATCGGCATCCAGGGGTTGGCGGCGTACGCGGCCAGTAAGGGCGGGGTGGCCCAGCTGACCCGGGTGATGGCCGTGGAGTGGGCGCCCCACCAGATCACCGTCAACGGGGTCAGTCCTGGGTACATCGCTACCCCGCTCACCGAGCCTCTACAACAAGATGCGGAGCGCAATGCCTGGGTGCTCAGCCGCATCCCAATGAAACGCTGGGGCACACCCGAGGACCTGGCGGGCATGTATGTGTTCCTGGCTTCGGACGCAGCCAATTACATCACCGGTCAACTCTTCCCCGTGGACGGGGGCTGGTTGGCCGGCTAAAAACGGAGGTGCCCCATGTCCTTTCCCCGCATGATGCGGGTGCGCCAGCACTTTGACGCGCCCACGCTCTCAGACATTCCTACTGCCATCCGCCAGGAGGTGGCCAGCCTCGATCTGTCGCACCTCAAGGCCGGGCAGAGCGTGGCCATCAGCGTGGGCAGCCGCGGAGTGGCCAATATCGCCCTGATCATCAAGACCCTGGTCGAGGAATTGAAGGCGCGCGGTGGCAAGCCTTTTCTGGTACCGGCCATGGGCAGCCACGGGGGCGGCATCGCCGAAAACCAGCGGGGCATCATCGAGGGCTATGGGGTCACCGAGGAGTACACCGGGGCACCGATCCGCGCCAGCATGGATACGGTGCAGGTGGGCACCACCGAGGACGGCGTACCCGTGTTTTTCGATAAATATGCGTACGAGGCCAACCATGTGGTGGTGGTGGGCCGGGTCAAACCACACACCGATTTTGTCGGCGAGATCGAAAGCGGCCTGCATAAGATGATGCTCATCGGCCTGGGCAAACACCGGGGGGCCACCCTGTACCACCAGGCCATCGTCCACTACAGCTTCGACCGCATCATCCGCTCGGTGGGCCAGACGGTGATCGAGAAGTGCAAGGTGCTCATGGGTCTGGGCATCGTCGAGAACCCCTACGATCAGACGGCGCTGGTCAAAGGTGTGGGAGCGGAGGAGTTTGTCGAGCGGGAGAAGGAGTTGCTGATCCTGGCCCGCAAGTGGATGCCGCGCCTGCTGCTGGAGCAGATCGACCTACTGATCGTGGACGCCATCGGCAAGAACATCAGCGGGGCGGGCATGGACACCAACGTGATCGGCCGCAAGTTCAACGACCACGCCGCGCTGGAGAAGGAATTCCCCAAGATCACCCGCATCTTCGTGCGCGACTTGACCGAGGAGACCCACGGCAATGCCTCGGGTTTGGGCATTGCTGAGTACACCCACCAGCGGGTCATCGACAAGATGGATCGCGAGTTCACCTATATCAACTGCATGACCGGCAACCACCCTTCGGCGGCGGCCATCCCCATCTACTACGGCACCGACCGCCAGGTGATGGAGGCGGCGCTCAAGACCGTGGGCCTGGTCGAGGGGCCCCAGGCCAAGGTGGTGCGCATCCACAATACCTTGCACGTGGGCGAGATCCTGGTTTCCGAGGCGTACCTGCCCCTGGTGGAGCAGCGCAGTGATCTGGAACTGCTCCAGGCCCCGGCGGAGATGGCCTTCGACGCCAAGGGGGATCTGCTGGCTTTCTGATGGCGGGGATGAAGAGCGGGCCAGCGGTGCAGTTGCCGGTGGGGGAGCGGGCGCGGCGGCGGGTGATGCGCCGGCTCATCCCTTTTCTGTTTCTCCTGTACATCGTCGCCTTCCTCGACCGGGTCAACGTGGGCTACGCCGCCCTGGAGATGGCCCAGGATTTGGGGTTCAGCGCGGCGGTGTAC
>CAMAVQ010000125.1 GCA_945861755.1 Gemmatimonas phototrophica | reverse complement strand
TGGGATTCGCCGGTGCGCAGGGGCACCGCCGCTCCGCCTTCGATCTGGGTGGTGCGGCCGTTGTGGGTGAACTGCGCGGCGTTGTCAATGCTGACGAAGATCTCCTCGCAGCGGTCGTGGCGGTGGTGGCCGATGCCGCCGCCGGGCAGGAGCACGGCGGAGTGTACGAACCACCAGTCAGTTTGGAAGTCTTTTGTCTCCCACAGGCTCTTGAAGAGGATGGGACCGGCCCCGCCGTGGGCTTTGTCGATCTCCTGCATCTCGGCTCTGCGGGCATGGGCGATGCGCATCTCAGATCCTCACTTTCCCAAGTAGGCGGTGCAGTCGATCTCGACCAGGATGCCCTTGTACAGATCCCCGGCCCCGATGAGGCGGCGGGTGGGCATCCGCCCTTTGAAGTAGCGCATGTAGGCGCGGTTGAAACCGTCGCGGTCGTCCATGTCGAGCAGGAAGACATTGGTGCGCACCACGTCGTCGAAGCTGGCACCCTCCTTGGCAAGGGCCCGGCCGATGGCGTCCATGGTGAAGGCGGTCTGCTCCTCGATGTCGGCGCCGACCACCTGCAGGTCGTCGCCCACCGGGCCGAAGCCGGAGAGGAAGAGGATGTCGCCGGCGCGGCGGGCCATGCTGTAGAAGGGTTCGGGGCTGGGTTGTTCGGCCATGGGAGTCCTTTTCTAGTCCGCAAAGAGCGCGGGATCGTGGGGTTTGAGGGGGAAGCGGGGCAACACGCCTCGGTTGACGATGTTCTCGGGCGAAGGGAGATGGCCGCTGAGCACACTGACCAGATTCTGGACCCCGGTGCGGGTGCAGTCCTGCGCGGCCTGCACCGAGAGGCCGGAGACATGCGGGGTGAGGATGACATTGTCCAACTCCACCAGCGGGTGGCGGGGCGGAGGTGGGTTGTCCACAAAGATCTCGATGCCCTCAAAGGTGTCGATGCCGGCCCCGGCCAGGTGGCCGCTCTTGAGGGCCTCGACCAGGGCGTCTTCGTCCACCAGGGCCCCGCGCGAGGTGTTGATCAGCACGGCACCGGGTTTCATCTTGGCCAGGGCTTCGGCGTCGATCAGATGATAGGTCTCGGGGGTGAGGGGCAGTTGCAGGGAGACGAAGTCGGATTGCCGCAACAGGGTGTCCAGGTCCACCATCTCCACGCCCAGCGCATCGGCCTGCTGGCGTCCGGCGTTCAGGTTGCGGCGGGTGGCCAGCACCCGCAGGCCAAAGGCGGCGGCGCGTTTGGCCACCTCTGGTCCGGTGGCCCCAAAGCCGACGATGCCCAGCACCAGCCCCGACAGGCGGGGGAGGGCCAGGGATTCCTCGCGTGCCTGGTGGTAGGCGCCGGCCCGCAGATAGCGGCCCATCTGCGGCAGCTTGCGCGCCAGGCCCAGCAACATGGCCATGATGTGGTCGGACATTTCGGCCACGCAGAAGAAGGGGGCGTTGGAGACGAGGATGCCCTTTTGGGCGGCCAGGTCCACGGCAATCTTGTCCGTCCCGTTGCCCAGGCGCGAGATGAGCCGGCATTTTTCGAGGCGTTCGACTACCTCGGCTTTGAGGGGGGCCGAGATGATGAAGAGGGCGTCGCAGTCTTGCAGCACTGGGAGTTGCTCCTCGGAGGTGTTGGCCTCCACCCGAAGCGGGGTCAGGCCGTAGTGCTGGTGCAGGTCTTCCTCAAAGGGCCTGACGGGCATGATTTCGGCGTTGAGGCGCACGACCTTGAAGGATTTGAGGTGCTCCCACTTGCTCATATCACTTCCCGTGCTGGTCGCGGCGGGGCAGGATCGGGGCGGAGCGCAACTCGCGGATCAGCTCGATCAGGCCTTCGATGCCGGCCTCGAGGAACTTCTCGCCTTTCTCTTTGGTGGCCTTGGTCGCATCGCCCATCACTCCGCTGGCGGTCACCGAACTCCAGTAGGGCACCAGGCGGGCGGCCGAGCCCTGGGGATGGGTGCCGGCCAGGAGATCAGTCTTGAAGCTGGGCGGCATGGGCGAGCGCTCGTCCACCGCCTTGCTCATGTCCACCAGGTCTGGCCGGAGCGCCAGATACAGGGAGGTCTCGAATTCCCCGCCGTGCGAGGTGCCGCCGTAATCGGAATCGCGGATGGTCTTGCCCACTTCTTTCACCTTGCGCAGGTCCCAGTGGTTGACCGAGGCGCAATAGATCTGGCCCTGGTACTCGATGACCGTGAGACGGGCGGCCAGGTCCAGGGGCGAGGCATTGCTGCCGTGGCCATTGACCACCAGGATGCGTTTGAAGCCGTGGTGGGCCAGGCTGCAGCACACGTCCTTGACGTAGCGAATGAAGGTGTCCCAGGTGATGGTCAGGGTGCCGTGGAAATCCATGTGGTGCGGGCTGTACCCGTGTAACACCGGCGGGATGAGGGTGGCCTCGGCGGGGATGCGGGCGACGGCCCGCTCACAGATCTCGGTGCACAGCACCACATCCACGTCGATGGGCAGGTGCGGGCCGTGGTCCTCGTAGATGGCTACGGGCAACACTGCGACCCGGCCCTGGTCAGCGGCTTTTTTGCATTCGTACCAGATCATCTCGGCATAGCGGTATTTCATGGGGTCCTCCGGGGGAAAGTGCAGATAAGATAGCTCAGCGGCCGTCCGCCAGAAAGCGGTCCACGGCCTGGTCGAGGCTGAGAGGGGATTCCTGGTTCCAGCGATGGTAGGCGCGCAGGAAAGGGACGATCAGATGGGTGGCGGAGATCACTTCGCGGAAGAAGAGCCGGCCCATGGGCCCGGTCGCCTCCAGGTATCCGGTGACGTCGAAGCGGCGCAGGGTGGCTTCCAAGTTGTAGGGCACGGACTGGTGGGCGATGTGCCAGCCGGAGGGGCGCTGTTCCAGGATCAGATACTGGGCAGTGGGGTTGCCATCGAGCGGCAGGCCCACCGAGCCGGAGGTGGCGATCAATCCGCCGGCCCACTGCCGCACAAAGGGGAGGTGGTTGTGGCCGCGCACGATCAACGCGGCCTCTTCCCCGGCGAACATGGGGGCCAACTGCTCCTCGGCGGTGTAGGGGTGGATACTGTCGTGGTCGTTGCGGGCCGAGGCGTGGACCAGCAGCAGGCCGGGGGCTTCGGGCAGGCGCAGGGTCAGGGGCAGCTGGCCCATCTCCTGCAGTTGATCCGGGGCGAACTGGGCCAGGGCCCACTGGACCGGGGCGAACTGGGCGGTGCGCCACAGGGCCGGTGCCTCGGGGTCGCGAAAGTGAAAGAGATAACGCTCGTGATTGCCCCGCAGGATGGGGCAACCCAAGCTGCGGGCGCGCTGCCAGCAGGCCGCCGAATCGGGCGAACCCACGACGATATCGCCGGCGATCACCAGCTGGTCCACCCGTTGCCGGGCAGCGTGCTCCAGGGCGGCCTCAAAGGCCGGCAGGTTGCCGTGGATGTCGCAAAGAAGGGCGAGGCGCATGAGGATTATGAGGGTTGCTCTTTGTTTTTATCGCACCAACACCAGCCGGCGTGTTTCCACCTGGGCGCCGGCCCGCAGGCGGTACAGGTACACCCCGCTGGCTAGGTAATGCCCCTGGTCGTCGCGGCCGTTCCAACTCAAGGTGTAGGCGCCCGCCTCACGCAGGCGCTCCTCCAGCGAGGCCACCTGCTGTCCGGTCAGATTGTAGACCGCCAGTTTCACCAGGGTGCGCTGTGACAGGGAGAAGCGGATCGCCGTGGTGCTGTTGAAAGGATTGGGGTAGTTCTGCTCCAGGGAAAAGGCCGAGGGCGCGGTATGGGGTTCTTCGAGCACGGCAGTGGGCGAGGGCGACGAGGCGACTAGGCGCATATCGGCGAGGTAGAACTCCCCTTTAAGATTGCCTTGGAACTGCACCGCCTCGATCTGCCCGTCTAGGGCAAAGGTGTCCAGGGGGATCTCTAGGTGTTGCCAGGTTCTTTCTTTTAGGCGCAGCTGGCCTGTTGCTAACAGGTCGATGCTGCGGCCTGACCTCAGCGCCACCGCCAGTTCTGCATCAGCCGCTGCGGCTACATCTCCTGCGTGGAAAGCGAAGGTCAAGGCGCTGTAGCCCAGGTCACCCACAGGAGCGTCCGGCTGCAGGACGAAATTCCAGCCCTGTCCGACGGTGCCTCCTCTCGGGGAGCGAATGGCAAGAGCCGCGCTCCCCTCGTAAACCGGGTCTGAGGTCGAGGCACTCGGGAATTCTAGATCGCCGTACCATATCTCTGTCAGCCAACTCGCGGCCAGGGCATTGCCCAGGATGAGCAGGTCCTCCTTGGGAAATACCCGAATGGTGTGTCTCAGCACACTCGTCAGTAGGTCGAAAGGGGTCTGCTGCTCCATGCGCACGGTGAAATTCTTTGCACCCGTATGTTCGACGACAAGGCTAGCCTTCAGCCGGTAGGTCTCCTTTCCTTCGGCGACCAGCGGCAGAGCGGCCGGCCCTCCCAGGGCACTCAGGTCTGCGGTCACGTTTGGCGTTCCACCCTCTGGCGCGAGGCCGCGCAGGTGGAGAACTGCGTCGATGTCAAAGGGCACCCCAACAGCGACAGCATCCGGCAGGGTGCCTTCCAGAGAGCCCTCTAGACGTCCGACCACTATTTTCAGAATGACGTTGGCACCCCAGTCGCTAGTGACGTAGAGATTTCCCATAGTATCGGAGGTGATGCCCACTGGCTTACCCCACACCTCCTTTTGGATTGGGTCCGGCCGGAATCCGGTCATGAACTCCCCGATGCGCGCCTCCGTTCCGTCCGACTCGGAGAAAAGCGCGATCACCTTGTACCCAGGGTCCGGGCCGCCGGCCCCGGCCCGGCAGGTGATGAAAGCCGCGTTGCGATACTCGGCGGGGAAACGGTCGTGGGTGTAGAAGTGAATGCCCAGGGGAGCCAGGTGCGCTGGAATCAGGGCCTCGGGTCGCGACATGCGCTGCACATCTAAGCTGTCCTGGTGGGTGAGGCGCAATCTGCCGTTCTGGATGTAGACCTGGTACCCGTAGGCAAAGGGCCAGCCATAGAAGCCGCCATCGCGGGCGATGCCGATCCAATCCGGCGGCAGACTTTTGTCCCGCTCGTCGTGGCCGTTGTTGGTGGCCCATAGTTCGCCGGTGAGCGGGTGCAGCGCCAGGCCCACGGCATTGCGGAGACCCCGGGCAAACACCCGCCGGCCAGTGCCGTCGAGATTGAACTGCAAGAGGACGGCCCGTTCGGGTGTGTCTTCGCGGCAGGGCCCTCCGCAGGAAGACCCCGCGGACAGGTAGATCTTCTCTGCGCTTTCGTCGATGAGGATGGTGCGGGTTATATGCAGGCCTCCGGTGGGGATATCGCCCACCAGGACCTCGCGCTCTTCGTAGATGCCATCCCCGTCGCGGTCTCTGAACTTGAGGATCTGGCCGGTGTCCGCGACGTACATTTCCCCTTGGTAAAATGCCAGGCTATTGACCCACTTCAACTGGTCGGCGACCACCATGACGGTGTCGGCCACCCCGTCGTGGTCGCGGTCGGGCAGGGCCAGGATCTGGCCGATCAGCTTGTTGGCCGGTGGTTTGTCCTCCGAGGACCCCGGGCCCTTCATGTTGGCCACATGCAGCACGCCCTGGGCATCCCAGGCCATGAACCGGGCCCCCTTGAGGCCGGGGGCGGCAAAGACCTTGACCGAGAACCCCGGCGGCAGGTTCAGGGTGAGATTATCAGGTACCATTTCTCTGAATTTTTCGGGGACCACGACGGGTACGGGTTCGAGGTGCAGATCTATTTGAGGAGTCAGCTGGATGGTCCCTGGCGGGTAGTCCTCTTGCTGGGCATGGAGCGCAGCGACGAAGAGCAGGGGTGCGAGGATGCGGGTGACTTTGTGCATCGGTATCTCTAGAGTTGACCCCTGGTATTGTTCGGCGCTAGAATAGTAAGCCCTCGCCCAGGAGCCGTCCAGATGTTGCGTCGCTTGCTCTTGCTGCTCATCGCTATTCTTTGTGTGGATGCCAGCCCAACCCTTGCCACCCAGGAACTGATCGCCTGGGGGGCGTGGCGCAACCGCGGGCTGGAGGCGGCTTTCCGCCAGTTCGAGCTGGAGCACCCCGAGTGGGCGCTGACCACCTCGGCGGCGAGCAGCGGCCGCATGGACCCGCAGAAGCTGATGTGCGCCATCGCCGGGGGCAGCCCGCCTGACCTGCTCATCCAGGACCGCTTTTCGGTGGGGGAGTGGGCGGTGCGCGACGCCTTTGTGCCCCTGGACGAGTGGATAGTTCAGAGTCTGGAGCAGGAGGCGTGGGCGCAGCAGACCCGCCAGCACCTGGTTGATCCTCCCGCAGCCCTCGTCCCCCTCAGACAACTGATCGCCGCCCTGGAGTCCCTGGGGCCGAGCCGGCAATTGGACCTGGCCCGCGCAATGGAGGAAGGCCTGGTGCGGGGCGGGGACCCCGGCCTGGGCGAAAAGTCCGCGCTCCTCGAAGAGCTGTGCCAGGGCATCCACCCCGACCGCTTCTTCCGCACCTGCTGGGAGGAAGCCAGTTTCGGCGAGGGGGATAAACGCCGGGTCTACGCGGTGCCCAACAGCACTGACGACCGCGTCCTGTACTATAATGAAGATCTGCTGGAGCGGGCCGGCCTGGTGGACGCGCAGGGCCGGGCCAAGGCCCCGGCCGACTGGGACGAACTCCAGCGCTGGGCCGTGGCCCTCACCGAATACGACGAGTCCGGCAGCATGAACCGCCTGGGCTTTGCCCCCAACTACGGCAATAGCTGGCTCTACATCTACGGCTGGCTCAACGGCGGGGAGTTTATGAGCGAGGACGGGCGCACTTGTACTCTGGATGATCCGCGCATCGTCGAGGCCCTCGCGTACATGGTGGAGGTGTACGACGCCCTGGGCGGCATCGAGAAGGTGGACGCCTTCCAGAGTTCCTTCCAGGCCGGGGAGTTCGATCCCTTCCTCACCGGCAAGGTGGCGATGAAGATCGACGGCAACGGCTTCATCAACACCATTGTCCAGTACGCCCCGCAATTGCGCTTTGAGGTGGTGGCCCCCCCAGCGCCCAAAGGGAAGACTTCCATTACCTGGTCGGGCGGATTTTCCTGGGCCATTCCATTGGGGGCCAAAAACCCGCGCATCGCCTTTGAGTTGATCCGTTATCTGATGAGCGACCGGGCCTGGAAATTGCAGAATCAGGTCGAGGCCCGGTACGCGGCCAGCCGGGGCCGGCTCTTTGTCCCTGGCATGGCGCCCCTGCCGCATATCAACCAGTTGACCTACGATCTCTTGCTGCGCGACAACCCCGAATTGACCGAGCGGGTCAAGAGCAACTTCCTGCTCTGCGCCGATTTGATGCAGGTCTCCCGCTTCCGGCCCGTCACCCCGGTGGGCCAACTCTTGTGGGACGAGCACCGCCGCGCCTACGAAAAGGCCGTGCGCCATACCTACACCCCGCAGGAGGCCCTGGAGCGGGGGAAGAAGCGGGTGCAGGGGCAACTGGATCTGATCTATTCGGGCAAGGTCTATCCTCCGCTCGACGGGCGTTATCCCCTGGCCGGCGCAGCGCTGCTGCTCCTGGGTGGCCTGGGCTGGAGCCTGTGGCAGTGGCAGCGGCGCGGGCGCCCCTCGCTGGCCGGGTATCTCTTCGCTGCCCCCTGGCTGACCGGCATCGCCCTCCTGACCGCCGGCCCCATCCTGGTCTCCATCCTCTACAGCTTCTGCCGCTACGACGTGTTACACCCGCCCCAGTTCGTGGGCCTGGACAACTACCGCCGGCTCTTTGCCGACGACCCGCTCTTCTGGAAATCCCTGGCCAATACCGGGTTCATGATGCTGGGCGTCCCGATGGGCATGGCTGGGGGCCTGGGCATCGCCCTACTGCTCAACGCCAACGTGCGCGGCATGCAGGTGTACCGCACCGTCTTCTACTTGCCGGCTATCGTGCCGATGGTGGCCAGTTCCATCCTGTGGATCTGGGTGCTCAACCCGGAGGTGGGCCTGATCAACGCTTTCCTCAAAATGCTGGGCTGGGCCGACCCGCCCAACTGGCTGCAGAGTTCGGACTGGCTGCTGGGCTCCAAGATGGCCATCATCATTATGGGCCTGTGGAGCGCCGGCTCGGGCATGATTGTCTGGCTGGCCGGCCTCAAGGGCATCCCACAGCACCTAAACGAGGCCGCGGACATCGACGGGGCCGGACCCTTCACCCGTTTCTTCCACGTCACCCTGCCCATGCTCTCCCCGTACATCTTCTTCAATCTGATCATGGGCATCATCGGCACCATGCAGATCTTCACCCAGGCGTACATCATGACCGAGGGCGGTCCGGACGACTCGACCATGTTCTACGCGTACTATTTGTTCAACAATGCCTTCCGTTATTTTGAGATGGGGTACGCCTCGGCCCTGGCCTGGATCTTGTTCCTGGTGATCCTGGCCCTCACCCTGGTGCAGATCAAGCTGGCACCTCGCTGGGTGCATTACGAGGCGGAATGAAAGCCCGTCTGGCCGTACACGCCGCCCTGGTCCTGGGCTGTCTGCTCTTCTCCTTCCCCTTTATGTGGCTCTTGAGCACCAGTTTCAAGTACGACGAGGAGATCTTTGTGTACCCGCCCAAGTGGCTGCCGGCGGTGCCGCCGGCCCGCTCGCATTCCCCCTATGTCACCAGTGAGGAACAACTGCCCGCCGAGGTGCGGACGCGTTGGGAAGAGGTGCGGGCGCGCCTGGAGCCGGCGCTGTGGGAGCGGGGCCGCACGCTGATCGGGGCAGAGCGCATGGAGGGTTTGGACGAAGCCCAGGTGCGGCCCCTGCTGACCGAGACCCTCTTCGCGGCGGCTGGCCGCCGGGTGGCGCGCCAGGATTGGCAGCAGGAAGGAGAAGCCTTCGACAAGGCCCTGCTAGCCCGCCTGGAGGAATCAATTGCTATAGCGGCCTGGGAGGCCATCTTCCGCGGGGTGGCATTGCGCCTGCCCTCAGTGCGGGACACGGATCTGGAGGACAGGCCGGTGGGTGCGGGGGAATTGTTGGGGGCCTGGCAGCCGGTGTCCGGGCAGTTGCGCTGCCGGCCCTTGCCGGCTGAGCGATCTTTGCGCCTCGAATACGCTCTTGCGGACGGAGTACCAGCGGTCCTCGATGCGGTGTTTCCTCTGCCGGTTCCCGAGGAACGTTTCCTCAGTCTGACCCTGCCCATGCGCCAGGACCGTTCCTGGCACCGGCTGGAGGTGCAGTTGGAGATGGGGGGCCGGCGCTATGTAATGCGCGACGAGTTGTACCTGGGCCAGCGCCGCTGGCAGGAGCTGACCTTCAAACTAGAGGAGAAGGATGCCCGGGACGAGCGGGAATTGGGGGTATGGCCCTTGGTGCCGGCCGTGGACCAGGCCGGGGCCTTCGACCAGCCTGGGCAGCTGCGCCTGCGGCTGAGCATCCAGCAGGCCGGCCCTCTGGAAGCGCTGTGGCGCAAGTACACCTCTAGCTACCGGCAAGCGTACCTGGCCACCCGCCACCGCTGGAACTACGTGTTCAACAGCGCGTACCTGGTGGCCCTCAGCATCGCCGGCCAATTATTGAGCTGCTCGCTGGTGGCCTACGCTTTTGCCCGCCTGCGCTGGCCCGGGCGCGAGGCGCTCTTTGGGCTGCTGCTGGCCACCATGATGCTGCCGGGTCAGGTGACGATGATCCCGGTCTTCCTGATCTTCAAGCAGCTGGGCTGGTACAACACCCTCAAGACCCTGTGGGTGCCTTCTTTCTTTGGCTCGGCCTTTTTTATCTTTATGCTCAGGCAGTTTATGCGGGCCATTCCCAACGACCTAGAGGACGCAGCGCGTATCGACGGCTGCGGGCCTTTCGGCATCTACTGGCGCATCATCCTGCCGCTGATCAAGCCGGCCCTGGCGGCGGTGGCCATCTTCACCTTCATGGGCACCTGGAACGACTTCATGGGCCCGCTGATCTACCTCAACGACCAGCGCCTCTATCCTTTGGCCCTGGGCCTCTTCGACTTTCGCAGCCAGCACGGCGGCGAGTTCGGCATGCTGATGGCTGCCTCTACCCTGATGACCCTGCCGGTGATCGCGGTCTTCTTCCTGGCGCAGAAGTACTTCATCCAGGGCGTGACCCTGACGGGCATGAAGGGGTGAAGACCGAGGCAGTGATCGTTGCCACCCGGATGTGGCTAGAACAGGCGGTGATCGGCCTCAACCTCTGCCCCTTTGCCAAGGCGGTCTATGTCAAGGAGCAGATCCGGTATGTGGTGAGCCAGGCTCAGGACCCTGGGGCGTTGCTGGACGAGTTGAAACGGGAGCTGGTTTTCCTGGCGCAGGCCGCACCCGAGGCGGTGGACACCACCTTGCTCATCCACCCGCAGGTACTTACTGAATTCCTCGAGTACAATGAATTTCTCTCTGTTGCCGATGCCGCCATCGAAGGTTTTGGTCTAGAGGGGGTGCTCCAGATCGCGAGTTTTCATCCGGCCTATCAGTTTGCCGGCACAGCTGCAGACGACATCACCAACTACACCAACCGCTCGCCCTACCCCATGCTGCACCTGTTGCGCGAGGCGAGTATAGACCGGGCAGTCGCGGCCTTTCCCGAGGCCGAAGAGATCTACCAGAAGAACATCAAAACCATGCGCCGTCTCGGGGTTGCGGGGTGGGAGGCGCTGGGTCTGCAGAAACCAAGAAACCCAGAGATCGTCCCCTAACCGAAAGTCGATCAACAGAAAAAGGCCCTCTGAACGAGGGCCTTTTGTCCTTCACAACTATGATTGTAAGCGAAACGTTTATTTATTGGTGCTCCCACGGAGACTCGAACTCCGGTTACAGGATTGAAAATCCTGGGTCCTAACCGCTGGACGATGGGAGCACGCCGGTGAAACGAGTAGCAAAAATTAACGGTTGGACCTCATCTTCGCAAGTCCGCAACCCACCACAAAGGGAAGTGTTGCGCTGTGATCAGCCTTGCCCTCATCGCTGCCTTCGTGCTCCTGTCCTGCCCTCCAAAGGCGACCGCCGGCTTGTGGGCCGAACCCGGCGCCCTGGAGTTGGAGCGGCCCACCCTGCTCTGTCTGGGGGTGAGCTGGCAGGTCCGGGGGGACGACAACCACAATGCTTCTGCCACCCTGGAATACCGCAAGGAGGGAGAGGAGGAATGGCAGCGGGGCCTGGACCTGTTCCGGGTGGACCCGGCGGCCCTGCCCCAGGATCGCCTGCTGCCGGCGGGGACCTGGCTGCTGGCCGGCAGCCTTTTCGACTTGGAGGAAGACACCGAGTACCAGTTGCGGGCGACCCTGACCGATTCCGAGGGCGGGGGCGAAGTGCGCCTGCTCAAACAGCGCACGCGCGCAGTGCCGCGCGCCTTTGCCGGGGGGCGGCAACTCCACGTGGCTCCAGGGGCAGGGGGCGGCAGCGGGACGGCGGCAGATCCTTTCCGGGGGCTGGCCGCTGCCGACAGCCAGGCGCAGCCAGGGGATGTGTTTCTGGTGCATGCCGGCGTGTACGCCGGCACCTGGACCCCGCGCTCAAGCGGCGAGCCGGGCCGGCCCATCGTTTGGCGCAGCGGAGTGGACGGCGAGGCCATTCTCGATGCCCAAGGCCAGGCGGCCGAACGCCCGGAGCGGGGCATCAGCGCCATACAGATCCACGACGTCCACTTTGAGCAACTCACGGTGCGGGGCGCCCAGTTTCTGGTGGTCGCCAGTCACGCCCAGCGCCTGGTGATACGCGGGTGCCATCTGTACGGGGGGGAGTATGGCATTGCCGCCACCGCCGGCGACAGTGCTCATCCCCTGCTGGATTTCTACGTGGCCGACAACACCATCGAAGGTCCCAGCACCTGGCCGCGCACCCAGGGCATCGAGGACGCCCGGGGCGTCCAGGTGTCGGGCATGGGCCACGTGATCTGCCACAACCGGGTGCGGGGCTTTGCCGACGCCATCGACACCTTCCAGGGCCAGGCCTGCGCGGCCATCGACA
>CAMAVQ010000124.1 GCA_945861755.1 Gemmatimonas phototrophica | reverse complement strand
CCGGGCGGCGCCCATCAGAATACCACTTGGGAGATGGCCTTGGAGATCAGCGCCACCGCAATGGAAGTCATGCCGATTAAACCCACACCGCAGGAGTAGCCGGCCAGCAGGATGGGGGCGTAGGACGTCCAGCGCTCCTCGCCGAAGCGCTGGCGCAGGTAGAAGCGGCCCAGAAGCGCGCCCAGAAAGTTGGGAATGGCAAAATGAGGCCACTGCCCCAGGCCGCCCACAAAGCCGTAGAAGATGCCCGTCGGTGCTCCCAACGCCCCCAGCGCCCAGTAGAGCAAACCGCTGAAGCCCAGGCCGGCGGCGACATATTCCCAGCGGATGATCTCGGTCACCAGGCCCTTGCCCGCTGCCCCCGCCAGGGTGGACTTGGCCCAAAAGGCCTGCATGGTGGCGTGGAAGGGCCAGAATTTCTGCACGTAGGGGTAGGCTGAGGAGGGGATGGGGCCCAGCTTCCAGATGAAGGACCAGAAGAGGAAACTACAGGCGAAGAGGATCAGCAAGGACAGCGCCGTCATCTTCACCAGGCTGTCGAAGCGGGTGCGCGTCAGTTCCAACTGTTTGAAGACCTGCGCCTCATAACCCCACTGGAAGAGCGGCATGGGCGCAAACCAAATGGCCGCCCCCTGGTAACCCGACAGATAGAAGGAACCCTCGCGCAGATAGGGGAAACTCACCCCCTGAGGACTGCCGGTCAGGCCGATCATGCGCGCACTGATGTACGAATAGATAGGAGTCCACACAAAACCAAAGAAGAGGGTGATCCACACCGGGAACTCGGGAACCAGGAACCAGACCAGGAGCACAAACCCCAGGGTACTGGCCGCCCACAGGCCCAGGGCCTTGGCGACGGCCAGATCCCCGCGCCCCGCCGGCGGATGGGTAGCCTCGCCACGGCCCTTGCCGGCTGCCTGGTGCAGCACCTTGCCCGCCCCCCAGAAGCCCACCCCGGCCACCACCAGCGCGCCGCCGATGGAAAAGCTCAGCCAGAAGTCAAAGGAGTTGGCGATCATGGTGGGGATGGCGGACATGCCCGGCGACCAGGTGTGTAACACCCCGGCGTTGTAGAGCAGCGGGTTGGCCACGAGATTGACCAGCAGCGAGGCGGCGAAGCTGCCCACCACGATCCAGAAGGGCAGCACCAGGCCGATCAGCACGTGTACCAAATCGGTGGCCAGGCCCAGCACCCCGGCCGGCAGCACCACTTTCATCGGCACGGTGAAATCTACAAAGGGGATGGGCAGGATGGAGACGGTTTCGGTCAGGAACACCCCAGAAAGGGTGGGCACCACCACGTAGAGCAGCCCCCAGATGGCGCCGATGAAGGCGCCGGTGCTGAACACCTGCCAGCGCCAGCCTTCCTGTTTGGAGGAGGTCTCGGCCAGGGCCGTGGCCCCGCCGGCCTGCACCTGAGCCATGGGAAAGGGCAGCCGTTCGATATCGTGGGTGAGGCGGAAGAGAACGTAACCCAGGGAGAGGCCGTTGATGCGCTGGAGGACCACCACCACCAGCAGGATGGCCATGGGCTTGAGCCAAGCCAGGTGGAAGAAGGTGCGCTCCAGCAGGGCTTCCGAGCCGCGGGGGGGGGCCACCCAATCGGGGATGTATTGGTGGAGGCCGTCTGCTTGGGGGGACTGGATGAAGAACTGGTCCCAGATCAGGCTGCCGAAGGGACCGCCGAAAAGGTCCGCCCCGGTGCCCAGCTTGCCGCCGATGGCCACCAGGCCGCCGGCCACCCAGTAGAGGACAATGATCTCCTGGGTGCGCAGCCGCACGAAGGTGCGTTTGGCGATCTCGATGAAGAGGATCAGGGTGACCCATTCGGCGCCGCCGGCCATACTCTGGCCGGTGACCAGGCCCAGGTAGATGGCCCCAGGCAACATGACCAGCCCCACAAAGACGGCCGCCCAAAGGGTCTTCAGATTGAAACCCGGCTCGAAGGGCCCCACCTCCGGCGTTTCCGGGGCCTGGCCTCGCCACTGGCCGACCCCGCTCATCCCCCAGCCTCGCCCGGATTGGGATCAAACACCGACGGCCTCTTTGGCCACGGCCAGCATCTTGAGGTGATCCTCGAAGATCTCCACCTCGCCGGCCCGCTTTTGGCGCAGTTCAACCAGAAAAGCGTTGAAAGCCGTGCGTTCTTTGCTCTCGGTCACTTCCCGCTTCACCGACCTGAACACGCCTTTCTGATCGAGGCCGAAGTAGCTTTGAGGCTGGCGGTCAAGCACCTTAAAAACCGAGTACCCTCCCTTGCACTTGAGTGGCCCCTGCACGGTGCCCAGCGGGACGTTCAACACCGCCTTGAGCCATTCCTCCCCGTAGATCGGGCCCTGGAGTCCGTAAACCACCAAGGTATCGCCCTTGGTGTTCTTGCGGATACTCTTGGCCCGGGCCAGCGCCACCAGGTCCGCCCCCTGCGCCACCTGATCGGCGAGGGCCCTGGCCTGATCCGGGTCCTCGACCAGCACCTCCTGAACCTGGGCCATGGCCGGAGAGCGGTAGAGCTCCTTGTGGGCCTCGTAGTAGCTCTCCAGGTCGGCCTGGGTCACCTCTACCTGCTCAAGGGTCAGCGCGCGCAGGCGGGCAATCATCAGGTCTTCCAGTTCGCGCTGCCGCCACTGTTTAAAGCCCTCCTGCTGGTCGATCCCTTTGCGGCGGGCATCCTGGGCCATCAGTGTCCTGGGAAATAGGACATTGGTCAGTTCCCCTACCAATTGCTGCTTGGTCACGGCCGGCCACTGATCCCTGGCTGGCAGCGCCACTTCCAGCACCTCTTCCACATTCACCTGCTGGTCGCCGTAGGTGTAGACCGGCAACCGGCGCTGCTCGGCGGTCAGATCCTCCACCTGGCCCCTGAGTACCCCCATCACCAGTTCCATGCCCTGCGCCTGTTCCTGGGTGTTGAACTTCCGCTCGAGATGGATCATATAGGCGTCCTTCAGCTCGTTCTTCTGGGTGCGCTGGAGGGCTTTGACGATCTTCTCCCGCACCGCCTCCAACGCCACCGGGCGGCGCTCCTCCACCTTGGCGATGACGTACCCATCCCTGACAAAAATGGGCTCGGTCACCCCGCCCACCAGCAGGCCACTCACCACGTCGACCACTGCCCGGGGGGCGTCCTGGGGAGAGTAGATAAACTGCTGCGCCGCCTTGGTGGGCATCTTGAAAACGCGGTCCGCCGCGTACTCAACGGCCACCTCGTCGAACTTCTTGCCTCCCTTCAGCAGGGCGGCTGCCTGGCGGGCACGGGCTTCACCGGGGACAAAGATCTCCAGGGTCACCACCTGCTGCTTCCAGCCGCCCTGAGCATAGGCCTGCTGGATCTGCTCCTCGGTCACCAATACCCGGTCGAGGACCTGGAGGCGCATCATTTGGTTCGCCAGTTCCTTGACCTCTCTTTTCTCCAGATTCTCCTGGACCTGGTGCTCCTGGTCCAGGCCCCGAGCCACGGCCTCCTGGAGCAGGAGTTCGCGGTCCACCAGTGTTTTCAGATTTGCACGGTGGTCCACGGGCCCCTTGCTGCCGGCCGACAGCTTGGCTTCAAAAGCTTGGAGCATGGGAAGGGTGATTTCTACCTCGCCCACCCTGGCCAGCAGGGCGGGCGCTTCAGAGGGAGAACAGCCGCCCAGGCTCAAACTGGCCAACAGCCCCCAGTACCAGATCTTTTTCATAACCTTCGAAAGTAAAACAGGAGCCGGATCAATTCCAGCTCCTGATTCATTTTGGCCAATACTGCCGCCCCCTTTCCCGACCTGCGTCAATCCTTTCCAGCAGCACCGGCAGGATTGACTATCCCCTGCTTCACATGGAAACGAAACTCCACATCGATGGTGTTTTCAGGATTTCCGCTGGCATCGAAGGACAGCACAAACTGGTTAAAATTCAGGACCACTTCCCCGTCCTTGTAATCCTGAGGCAGAGGGTCGAAGACCAGCAACCCCTGGCGCTGGTCTTCCTTGAAGACCGGTCGGCCTCGGTGGTACACGCTCTTGTAGACCACCCCCATGCGTTCCAGCGCCAGTTCCTTTTCATACCCCGAAATACCCAACTCGACACGGTAATACTTGCTGAAACTGTTTCCGCCTTCGGCCAGGTAGCCCTCGCGTCCAGGATCGTAGTAGCGGTAGGTCTGGCCGTCGCTGGTGACCATCGAGGTTTTGGCCGGATCGAACTCGATCTTGGCATAGGTCTTGTTGATCACGGTGACATCAAAAACCGTGAACCTCGGAGGGATGAAGCTGGCCTGCACTTCCTTCTGGTCGAAAGTGTAGGGGTTCACATGGCGTCCGTCGAAGAGCGGCGGAAAGCGGCGGTTCAACTCGCCGTCGGTGAGGGGTTTGATCTTGATCAATAACCCTTCCTTGCTGAACACCATGGAACTGTCGTCCGGGTCGATAGTGTAATCGCCGCGCCCTTCGGGCAACACCGACTTCATCTCGACCACGTATTTCTGCTTGGTGGGGATCAATCCTGCGACGCACCCCCAGGCCAGGGCGACCAGGGGCATAAAAAGGATATAGGGTGCGTATACCGCTTTAGCTCTCATAGACAACTATCCATCCTCCTAGACGATTTCCCTGCAACATATCACATCTTCTTGCCGACGATCCAGTCCAGGTGTGACTTGGCGAAGGTCACCACATCGACATGTTCAAGTCCACCCTCCCCCTTGGCCAGCACCTTCTGGTAGTTTTCAGCAGCTTCCGGGTACTGGCCCAGATACTCGTAGGCCAGACCGATATTGACATACGCCGCCAGTTCGGTATACGTGCCCGGATATTTCTCGACCACCGCCTTCAGACCGACCACCGCTTTCTTGTAGTCTTCGGAATCAAAGAGCTTCATCACCTCGTTGTAGTCGGCACTCGCCTGGATGTCCTTCAGTTCATCGATGAAGGGTTTGGCCTTGGCGGCTTCCTCGGCACCGGGGTAGGTCTTGACCAGGGTCTGGTAGTTTTTCAGCGCGTCCTCGTAGGAGCGGATGTTGTAATAATAGTCGCCGATGGTCAACAACGCCTTGGGGACAAACTCACTCTGGGGGTACCGATCGACCAGCACCTGCATGGCCCTGGCGCCCTCGTCATTGTTTTCCTGAACGAAGTAACACCAAGCCAGCGCGTACTGGGCACCGGGGCTGTATTGACCTTGAGGATATTTGGCCAGCAATTTCTGGTACGCAACCGCAGCAGCGGTGAAATTTCGGTCGTTGTAGTGGTTTTCACCCTGCAGGAACACCGATTCTTCCTCGTACGCAGAGTCGGGGAAGAGTTTGGCGAGTTTGTCAAAGGCTTCGGCTGCTGGTTTGTACTGAGTCATCGCCTGGTACGCATGGGCCAAGTAATACTGGGCATGCACCCGATTGCTCTGGTTGCGGTCATTGGGGTAGTTTTCGCTGTAAACCTTGAAACTCTTGGCCGCATTCTCGTAGTCGCCCGCGCTGAATTCGGCGAAGCCCTTGGAAAAGGCCATGTTGCCACTCTCGCCCGCGCTGGGAAATTGCTTTAGCCCGGTGGCGAAGGCCTCGGCGGCTTCCGGGTACTTCTTCTCCTGCAGCAGCGAGTTGCCGACGATAGAATAGGCCCGCTCTTTGCGGAAAGACCCAGACTCGTTGGTGTCCTCGAACTGCATTTCAAAGAGGCGGCTGGCGTATTTACGCGCCTGTTCGTACTCCTCCTTGTCGTAGTAGAGTTCAGTCAGCAAGAGCTGGAAAGCAGCCCTTTTCTGCGGATCAGGCGTATCGTTGATGAGCTGTTCGTAGTACTGAGCCGCCTCCTGTCCCTGGCCAAGGCGGATCATGCCCGCACCCAGCGTGCGAAACGCACTATCCTTGAGGTTGGCCGTCGGGTTGCGCTTGAGCAAATCTTTCATGTCCTCGATGGAGGAGGCATAGCTCGAACGGGCGCGGGTCGAATCCCCCGAAGTATCTTGCTGTTTGGCCAATTCGTAGTACGCCGCCCCCCGGGAGAACAGGGCGCTGTTGTAGAGCTGTTCCGGTGGCGATAACGACAGGCTACTGTCGAAGTTGGCGATGGCCTTTCGGTAATCTTGGTAACGCGAGAAAAGAATCTTGCCCTTGGTGTAGTGCAACTGGCTGTGGAGCTGGTCTTCCTCCACCCTACCTAATGCCCGGTTGAGCACTTCCTCGGCTTGTTTATCGTTGTTGAGACTCAAATAAAGGTCGGCCAACTCGATCTGCACCTTGCCCCACTGGGGCCAGGCCGAGTCGATGGTCTCCAGCGAACGCACCGCCGACTCTAGATCGGCCTGCTTCTTATAAACCAGGGCCAACTCCATTTGGGCCTGGTTCTTCAGTTCTGATTCCGGATACTTTTCGAGGGCCGACAAGTAGAGATCCCTTGCCGTATTAAGTTCTCCGGCCTCATAATTCAGACGGGCAAGTTGAAGTACGGCATTAGGAGCCACCGGGTGTTGCGGATATCCGTCCACCAGCCGCTGATAGAAGGCTTTGGCCGCGGCGTTGTCTTTCTTTTGCTGCGAGGTGATACCGGCACTGAACAACCCATCCGGGATCAGGGAGCTCTTGGGGTATTCGTCGATCAAATGTTTGTAGGAATCGAGCGCCTTGGCGAAGTTGGTCATCGCCTCTTGGGAAGCCGGATCCTGAGCCGCCAGTTGCTGCCCTAGCGACTGGTAACACTGCCCCAGGCGGAAAAGCACCTTGTCGCGGTCAAAGCCAATCCTGGCGGCCACGTCGCCGTAGGCGTTCAGATAGATCTGGTATTCTTCGGCAGCCTTTTTGTATTCCTTCTCATCGAAGAGCAGGACGGCGACCGTCAACTGAGTGCGGGCCTGGAACTGCTTGTCAGCGACTTGCTCAATGGCATTCTTGTACGCGGCGATGGCTGCTGGGGTACCGCGGTTCTTATGGACCAGCTCCGCCGCCCGGATATAGGAATTCTGCACCAAGACTGGTTCAGCCGCATAGGCCTGGGGGATGATGGAATAAGCCTCAAGCGCCTTGTCGAGCTGGCCGCTGTTGGCATAGATATCCCCCTTCTTCATCTCGGCCTTGGCCACCAGTTCGCGCGCGGTTTCCTTGACCAATCCCTTGAGCTTGAGGGTGTTCATCGCGATGAGTTCCTCTTCACTCATCGCCGAAAAGTCGTAGCGCCCCACAAGACGGTTAAGGTACTGGAGCGCCTTGTCGTATTCTTTCAGTTTGTCGTAGCTCTCAGCGATCTGAAAGAGCGAACGGTCGGCATTGGAACCTCTGGGAGCCAGGAGCAGCACCTGCTCGAAGTTCTGAATGGCCGGCTCGTATTCATTCAGTTCATAAAATGACCAGGCGATATTATAGTACGTCGAGGCTTCGTACACGCTGTTGGGGAAGGTGTGCAGCAGCCGGTTCCCTTCCTCGATGGTCTGCCGGTAGTCCTTGAGCTGGTAGCTGGTCTCGAGGATCTGGTACTGAGCCATCACCCGGGTGCGCTCTTCAATCTTGGGATCGGTGGCAAGCTGGTGAAAGTACTCTAAGCTGACGTTCAGCTTTTCCACGGCCTCCTTGTACCGCTCATCGGCTTCGGCTTCCTTCTGTTCGCCGCGCAGATAATTGGCACGCAAGAGCAGTTCCAGGCCCAATTTGTTGTAGCTGTTGGCCAATTGATAGGTGGCCGCCACCCGAATCGGCAGGATAAATTCGTCCACCGACACTTCGACCTCCTCCACCTTGAGCATGGAATTGCTCTTGGTGGAGAGGATGGCTCCATAGTGACGGATGGCCTTTTCGTAGTCGCCCAAGGCGTAGAGTTTCTGCCCTTCGGTGAAGCGGTCCTGCAACTCTACCGGCGAAAAGAAACGATTGCTCAGGCTGACGGTGGCAGCCATCACCCCGACGATCAACAGGTTCAGCAGTAACATGAGTCCCTCTCCCTAAAAGCGCCGCGTATCCGCGCCTCAGAATCCGGCGACGATATCGAAGAAGATGCGTCCGCTGTTGAAGTTCTCATCCTTCCTTAGTTCGTCGTCGTACTCGCGGTCGGTTTTGATCCAACCGAACTGCGATGCCACGTTGTACCCGTAGTGATCGGAGCGGTTGCTCATCATTAAGATAAAGGTCCATTCCTGGTACTGGTCGTCGATACCGGTGTTGGGATTCCAGTTGAAAACATTGGCCCGCCTGTCCACCCGGTCCACCGACTGACGCCAGAAGGGGAAGCCCTGGAAACCCATTTCGAGGGTGGTCTTAGGTGTCAGGGTGTATTTGGTGCGCAGGATGGGGGCGCGCATGGTGACCGTCTGTAGCTTGTTGGTGCTGGTCGAATCTTCCGGATCCTTCAAGCGATCCCAGGTCTGCCGTAAGATCAGATTCTTAAACATCGGACGGACCAGAAGATTGCCGGCCTGCAGGGTGTAATCGACCTTGTTGACCATCGTCAAGAGAGATAGGGTTCCAGACTCTTGGCTGGTACTGTCCTCAAAGACATCCTTTTTCTGTCCGTTATGCACCCACTGCACGGTGTTGACGATGTTAAACCCGGTCAGCTGGGTAATTTCGGACTCGAGGAACAGGCTGTTGACCAGGCTGTTGCGCATGCCGAGCGGGTCACGAGTAGGCGGCAGCAACTGGGAGTTCAAGTCGCGCGCCTCGACATTCGGCCCGGTCAGCCAGGGATAGGGGCTGGGGATCTGTTCGGCAGATCCCACGTCCCGCCAGATATAGGTGTCGTCGCGCACCCCGTCCTTCACCAGCTTGATATCGTCGTTGATGCTCAGATGACCGACATAAGGCGAGAAAATTTCGTGTTCGTAGCGGGCGTAGAAGGCGTTGGCCTCGTTGCCTCCGGCCGGTTCCTTGGTGCGGTAAATCCCCATCGAGGTCCATTTGCCAAAGA
Organism: Gemmatimonas phototrophica; assembly: GCA_945861755.1. Lineage (GTDB taxonomy): Bacteria > Latescibacterota > UBA2968 > UBA8231 > UBA8231 > SICG01. The sequence continues at coordinate 3,117 of CAMAVQ010000124.1, read as the reverse complement.
CGCCCAATTTGTCCCACACGGCAAAGAGATGGAGGCCGCGCCGGTCCCGGCGATAGGGATAGTCGGGCATCGCATCGTTCTCGCGAAAATCCACCACGCCGTTGTTGTTGAAATCTACCCCGTAGACAAACTCGGGCGGATCAGCGTCGTAGAAGAGGATGGGTTCGGTCCAGTCGGGAACGCCGTTGACGTTCTGGTCGCTGTCTGGCACCAAATCCTGGTTGTCGTCCAAACCGGGGAAGATCCCGGAGTCGGTCTTGTCGGCGCTCGGCCTTTCGTTGGCGAACTCGTCCGGCCACTGATCGTTGTCATCGTTGTCGGCCATGACGTTGAATTCCTGCATCTGCGGACAATTGGTGCATACGTCCGTGAAAAAGGCAACCCCGCCGCGCACGCTGTCGTAGTTACCGCTGTAATCGGGATCGAGTTTGAACCACTCGCCCCCCAGCTCCAGTGGGCCGACCTCCTTCTGGCCGGTGAGGAAGTACCCCCAGGCGCGCTTTTCGAAGCGCTTGCCGGCATCGCTACCCACCGGAAAAATGAAATACTGGGGATTCGTGATGAACTCGCCCTTCAGGGTGAGGCCCTTCAGCACCAGTTTGCCATCCAAACCGTAAATGGCCTGGCCGGTGGGAATGCCATAGTCGAAGGAAACGTTTTTGCGGGTCAGGTCGTTGCCCTTGCCATTGGACCGCACGACGGTATAAGCCACGTCTTCTGGATTCTGCAGGTCCCATTGGAACTGCATGTACGGGTTGACCAGGGCAGTACTTGGATCGGGCCTTACCGGCCAGTTGCGGAACACATTGTTGCCAGCAGCGGCAGCCTCGGCGACGGTAAGGCTGGCATTGGCACCCTTGAGGCCGGTGTAGGGATTGGTGTAACTGTTGTCGCCGAGTTGGTAGCCCTTGTCGATGTTCTTCTGATGGGTGACACTGTTGAAGTACGGGTGCTGCTGCCGCACCGAGATGCGGTAGTCCCCCGCCACCTGGGCCTCGAAATGAACTGCTTTGATGGTGATGCCGGCCAGCGGGGCATCAGGGTTAGCGGTGTACTCTTCGGGATTGGGGAGCAGCGCGGCTGGCATCTTGAACTCAAAGGTCACCCGGTTCCCAACTCCGGCCACCCGGTGGCCGCCGTCAAGGTCCAGGGTGCCTCCCGCGACCACTGGTTCCAGGGTGGCGTCGTAATTGGGATCTCCGGCCATACTGGTCAAGCGCACTGGCTGCCCCTGGGATTCACCCGTGATCACGATGTCCATGTCATAGGCCACCGCCGCCGTGCCCGCTTCGTCCGGAGAATCGTCGTCGACGATGACGGTGATGGACATGGGCTGGATCATGCTATAGGGTGTATCGCCTTTGAGGAAGGACCCTTTCTGGTCGAAGGTGTTGGCCATGTGCTGGTTGAAATAGGTAGCACCTAGCTGCAACACGTCGCCCAGCCTAGTCTCCCAGTGTCCGCCGAAAATCAGGACCGGAGAACGCTCGGTGGTGCTGCGAAAGGTCGAAAACTTGGGGGCGTTCATCAGATCTCCACCCTGGCTGAGGAACAGGGTGAACTTGTTGTCCGAAGAAGCTCCGTCGAGTAACACCCCGAAGAAGCGGGGATCCTTCATCGTCAGATCGCTGAGCTTGGCGCGGATATCCTCGCCCATGGTAACGCTGTAGTTCCAACCGCGATAGGTGTCAGAAAGGATGATCAGATCATTGAACCACCCCAGGTACTGGGCCGTGCGGGTATTGATGCTGCTGTACCCCGGACGGGAGAATTCCCAGGAAAAGACCTCGAAACCGCGCGACAGATAGTTGCCCAGGCGGTCGTATTTATTTCGGGCGTTGATCACTGAAGGATAGGGATCATACTCTTTACGCCCGTAGTTCAGATAACCCTCGGTACTTCCCAGATTGAGGAACTCGCGGTTGCGTGTCGCAGTCTGAGCCTCAACAGCCGGCGCGGTCAGGGCCAGACAGCCAATCAGCGTCAGGAGTTCCAGGCATCTTCTCGTGTACTTCATGGCAACATCCTCACCAGAAAGATATCGAGTCAAAATTGCGTTCTCAAATTCGGCGAATTAACCCACTTCACGATTTTCGGTATCCTAAACTCAGGCGGTGGATCCCCCCCAACGCCCTACTGGGACCCAGGGGGTACGTGTAAGAAAAGTCCAGATACCAGCCCTTCCACCCATGCCCTAGGCCCACACTCAAGTCCCCGCCATCCCAGGCCGAGGTGAAGGCACTGCCTCCGAGACGAAAGTGCATACCGCCAGTACTGGAAACAGTGCTCTCGTATCCGGCCCGCAGCTGCGTCTGGCCGGCCCGGCGCTCCACATCCACCAGTACCTGCTGCGTTTCGCTGTTGAGGCTGGCGGCCAGGATATACGCCCTGGGAGGTTTGGCCTCAACCTGCCCGCCGGCAGCCAGACTCGAACGCAACAAATCGCGCATCACCCAACCTAAGCGCAAATAGTGCCGGGAATGAATCCAACCCACCTCGTAAATCCCCCCCAGATCCGCGCTCCAGGCCCGATTCGATAACCCCTCCGTCTGCCATCCACCGCTGCGCACATCGCCACCCAATGCCAGACGCGGGTGAATCGCCCTGCCATACCCGATCAAGCCCAACTGCTCTTCCCAGTCCTCAGACCCCAGCGCCGAGAGTCCCATCTGCAGGCCACCACCAGCCACCGGAGCGACCAGGGTCAGCGCATTGAGCGACGGACTGTCCTCCATTCCGGGATATAGCAGCACATGAGTCGTGCCTACCCGCCACCTGGGATTCCGCGCATTGGCAGCCGGGTTGATCCAGAGTCCCTCCGCCGCATCCACTCCCGCACCGAAGGCCCCACCCAGCGCCGCTGTGCGCGCCCCGCTGCCGGTCACTTCAAAGGCACCCTGCACCGCCGATACGGAGATCAGCAGCAGCCAGCCGACCAGCGCGTTAATACGCCACAACCAGCGTGCCGGTACGGCTGGCGGCATTGTCCTCCGCGTCTACCCTAATCTCGTAAAGATAAAGCCCTGGGGGTGCAACCCGGCCATCCTGGTCGCGACCATCCCATTCCAGATGGTAAGCACGGGCGCTACCGACCTGGCTCAACCGGCGGATCTCAAC